>DIPB01000166.1:8707-8829 GCA_002426275.1 Firmicutes bacterium UBA5499 | reverse complement strand
GTGCGGTTCGGCAATGTCTTGGGCAGCCGAGGCAGCGTGGCGCCGCTTTTCCGCAGGCAGATCGAAGCCGGAGGGCCGGTAACTGTCACCGATCCCCGCATGACCCGCTATTTTATGACCAT
>DIPB01000166.1:8076-8570 GCA_002426275.1 Firmicutes bacterium UBA5499 | reverse complement strand
GATATGGGAGAGCCGATGCGGATCGAGGATCTGGCCTGCCAGATGATCAGGGCCATGGGTTATGAACAGAAAACTGAGATTCCCCTCCGTTATACGGGCATCCGGCCCGGCGAGAAGTTACATGAGGAGCTTCACTTTAACGCCGAGTCCAGGGAGCGGACAAGTTATGCCAAAATTTGGTCTTTATTGCCGCAGGAGAACCGTTTTTCAGCCTTGGAAAGTGATTTCCTGGAGTTGGTCAAGATGGCCCAAGAACTGCCGAGCGGCATGGATCTGAAAACGAAGCTGTTTGAGCTCGTGAAGCGGGTGGACGTAGACAGCAAAGAGGCCTACATGTACGAGACCATGGAGCAGGCGTCGGCAACCAGCTAGGCAGAGACGTGTTCATAAAGTAAGTTTTGGAGTGTGGCAGATTTAGAAATAGTAGTAGAGCACCTTGAAAACCTAAAGCCTAATCTGTCTACGGAGAATCATGATTTTATTGCTGTCAGCGA
>DIPB01000166.1:7579-7965 GCA_002426275.1 Firmicutes bacterium UBA5499 | reverse complement strand
CATGATTTTATTGCTGTCAGCGACCGTAAGGTAGCGAGAAATACCAAAAAAGAGCCGTAGAGACGGACGTCAAGCTGAGGCTGGAGGCATCTGTCAGTAAGGTGAAAAAGAATTTGCTATAATAGACAGAGGGAAGCAGGCGGCTGGAAAAGCCCGCGACCTTTCTCGGTTGTGTGAAAAAGCAGAATATCAACGGTTTTGCCGCTCCTGAAAACTAAAATTAATACTAAGTTTGGCAGGAATTTCCAACTCATACGTAGAAACCAGTAGATAGCAATTTGATTAGGGGGATCTAGGCCTCTTGAAAAGCAATCTGACTTTGCAGTGCGCCAAGACAGCAGCCTTGGTTATTTTTATTCTCACCAGTGTTTGTACAGCCTTTCAGT
>DIPB01000166.1:337-7475 GCA_002426275.1 Firmicutes bacterium UBA5499 | reverse complement strand
GCTTGGGCCGGGCGACCAGCTACAGATCACGGTGTGGGGCCATGCCGATCTGGCGCAGAGCGCCGTGGTGCGCCCGGACGGAGCGATTTCTTTCCCGCTGGTGGGAGACTGCAAAGCTTCCGGGCTTACGCCGGCGGAATTGGCATCGGAGTTGGAAAGGCAGCTTGCCATCTATATTAAAAGGCCGCAGGTTACGGTTTCCGTGCAGCAATTTAGGCAGATCCAGGTTCAGGTGCTGGGCGAGGTTGCCAGAGCCGGCCAATATAGTCTTTTGGCCAATAGCACCGCCGGTCAGGCCATCAGCGCCGCGGGCGGACTCGTTGCGCAGCGCGCGGCTGCGACAGCCACCCTTACCCGCAAAGGCGGGGAGCGAAAGAACATCGCTTTGGACAAGCTTTTAAGCGAAGATTTTCTCTTGGCCGACGGAGATTTGTTGTTTATCCCCACCAAGCCTCAGGTGACGGTAATAGGCGAGGTGGCAAAACCAGGTCTGTACTTGATAGATGTGGGCGCCGGGCTCACAGAGCTCGTTGCCTTGGCAGGCGGCCTCACGCAGCTGGCGGATCCAGGTCAGGCATACATCTTGCGCGGTTCAGAGCGCATATCACTTTCCCAGGCACATTTCAACGGCCTGCTTTCCGTGGAGCTGGCGGATCGCGATCTGCTTTATTTGCCCGCTGCCCCGGAAATCGTGCTGCGAGGAGAGGTAGCAAAGCCAGGCACGTACAGGTTGCCGGTTGGCGCCTCTGTTTTCACGGCTATAGCCCAGGCGGGCGATCTCACGGAAAAGGCAGATCAGAGGCATGTCGCGTTGATGCGGGACGGACAGAGCCAAGTCTTGGATCTCACATCCGGCGGGGGTGAAGTGCGGCTTCGAGCCGGCGACCAATTGGAAATTCCCCGGGGCAAAAGAGAAGTGCTGGTTTTGGGCCAGGTGAGCGCGCCCGGCGCTTTTCTGTTGCCGCCGGAGAGCCGAGTCCTGGATGCCATAGCCGCGGCAGGCGGCACCACAGAGCGGGCGGATACGGAGAAGATTCGCGTCTACTCCAAAGGAGATCTGGACTCGGAGCAGGTGCTGGCCTTAGGCCAGGACAGGCTTTTATTTGAAGGCCAGCTCGGCGCCAATCCTGCTTTAGGCGAAGGGGATATCGTTTTTATCCCGGAAAGCAAACGGCTGGATTGGAGCAAGCTGGCCACGGCATTAGGCGTCTTTCAGATCCTGCGCGAGCTATTCATAGGAGAGTAGGGTAGAGATGGAAGAAAAGGAATTGGATTTAAGAGATATTCTGCGGATCATCTACAGGCAGCGTTGGCTGATTCTGATTTTGCTCGCTTTCGCTCTGCTTGGCGCCTGGGTTGCCAATGAGGTGACGCCTCCTGTCTATCAAGCTCAAACTAGGGTTTTAATTCAAGGCGATAAATCTCAGCAGCTGGTTCTCTCCGAGATTCTGCCCGGCAATACGCCGGATCGTGATTTGGCCAATTTCACCCAAGTGCTGAAAAGCAACACCGTGCTCATGAAAGCCGCAGGCGGCAGCAGAAAACAAGCGGCGCTTTTGAAAGAAGGCGTGAATATCAAGACCGAGTCTGGCTCCGATCTGATCTCCATCAGCGTGGAAGGCAGCGATCCAAAGTGGGACGCCAGGATGGCCAATAATTTGGTCGCGGCTTTCTCGGAGCGGCTGGCGGAGATCAGCATGCAGCAAGCCCACTCAGCCCGCACTTTCATCGAAAAACAGCTGAAAGTGGTGAAAGCGGATCTGGCGCGCAGTGAAGAAAAGCTGAAAGCGTATAAAGAGAGCCACAAGATTCTGGAGCCGCAAGGAGAGATCGCGCAGGCCATCGAGCGGAGCTCGCGCATCAAAGCGTCCTTAGAAGAAGCGCGCTTGGCAAGCCTAGAGGCGGAGCAGCAGATCTCCAGCCTCTCAGGGTCCCTCAGCCAAGAGCAGAGGGAGATTCTCTCCGCCACCACCTTGGGCCGGAATCCGCTCATCGCTCAGTATCAGGGCAAAATCGGGGAACTAGAAGTGGAGCTGGCCGGCGGCAGAGAGAAATACACGGAGCAGCATCCCACTGTAATCGGCCTTGAGGCGGAACTGAAACAGGCCAAAGCCGAACTGGCAAGACAAGTGGCAGAGGTGGTAAACAGTCAAACCAGGAGCGTCAACCCAACTTTTCAGGGCGTAGAGCAGAATCTCATTGGCCTTCGGGCCCAAAGTTTGGCCATGGAAGCGAAAGCCGACGCCATCTCCGCCCTTGAGGCGTCCACGGAAGAAGAGTTGTCCGCCTTGCCCCAAAAGGAACTGGAACTCACCCGCCTGGCCCGTGACGTGAAAGTGCGGGAAGAGATCTTCCTGATGCTTTCCCAGCGGGGAGAGGAGATGAAGATCACCGAGGCCATGCAGACCGGCGATGTCCACGTGGTGGATCCCGCGGTTATCCCCACAATTCCCATCCGGCCGAGGAAGCTGATGAATTTAGCCGTCTCCGTCCTGTTGGCCTTGGCGGTTGGTGTTGCTTTGGCCCTGCTTCTGGAATATCTGGACGATACCATTAAAACGCCTCAGGAGCTGGAAACAGAGCTTGGACTGCCTGTTTTGGGAACTATTCCCATGCTCACTCCAGAGCTGAAGGGCAAACGCCGCCGCAAATATAAGTCGCATCACTCCGTAAGGCAGGGACAATAATGGAAGAGACGAAACGCTTTTTGCTGACCGATCTGGATCATCGCTCGCCGGTGGTGGAAGCTTTCCGCACCCTCAGGGCAAACATTCGCTTTGTGGGCGTGGAAAAGCCTCTCCAGTCGCTTTTGGTTACAAGCTCCGCTCCCACAGAAGGCAAGAGTTCTGTGATCGCCAATCTGGCTGTGGCTTACGCTATGAGCGGGATCAATGTGCTGCTCATCGACGCGGATCTGCGCCGCCCCAGCCAGCATAAATTTTTCAAGGTCAGCGGCAGCTTCGGCCTCACCAACGTTCTTCTGGGACAGAGAACCGTCTCCGACAGCGTGCAAAGCACTAAGATCGAAGGCCTGTCCCTTCTGGCTTCAGGCCCCCTGCCGCCCAATCCGGCGGAACTTTTGGGCAGCGCTCAGATGGACAAAGTTTTCAGCGAGGTGAAAGCCGGCTATGAGCTGGTGCTCATCGATACGCCGCCGGTTTTGGCGGTGAGCGATGCGCTGCTGTTGGCTCCCAAGGTGGAAGGGACGCTGCTTGTGGTCGCCGCTTTGGGCACGAAGCGAGATGCGGCTAAAGCGGCCCTTTCCGCGCTGAAAAAAGCCAACGCCCGGGTGGTGGGGTCTGTGCTGAACAACTTCCAGCTTAACCAGCCCAGTTACTACTATTATTACTATTACGGTCAGGATGGGGAGCAATGATCGATCTGCACTGTCACATTCTCCCCGGTCTGGACGACGGTCCGGCTGAGTTTGAGGAGTCGCTCCGGATGGCAAAGTTGGCCGCGAATGATGGGATTACGACTATCGTCGCCACTCCCCATCTTCTGGAGATACGGCCGCGCCTGGTGGAGTCATATATAAATCAGGCGGCGGCAGCTGCCGACCAGCTGAACAGGCTGCTGAAAAAAGAACAGCTTCCTCTCACGGTGAAACTGGGCTTTGAAGCGGCCTTGTCTCCGGAGCTGCCTGAGCTTGCCGCCCAATTTTCGGCTGTCACTATAGAGGGATTGAGAAAGTATATGTTGGTGGAGCTTCCTTCTTCCCAGTTTCCCCTCTACGCTGAGGAGACGTTTTTCCGGCTTCAGGCCCAGGGGATTTGTCCGATTGTGGCTCACCCGGAGCGAAATTCGGCGCTGCAGCGAGAACCGGAGATCCTGGAGTCCCTTGTGGAGCGCGGGCTCTTGGCTCAGGCCACTGCCTCCAGCTTTCTGGGCGTCAGCGGCAGGAAAGCGCAACGCGCTCTTGAAAATTGGTGCCGGAAGGGGTATATTCAAATAGTGGGGAGCGATGCCCATTCAAGCGACCACCGGCCTCCGGTTCTCAGCTCCGCCCGCAAAGTTTTGACGCAGCTGGTGGGAAAGGAACGCGCGGACTGGATAGGCGAAGTTCCGGCGCGGGTTTTGGCTGGGAAGGAAGTGAAGACGTCCTTTGGGTAGACATTCGCTGGTCAAGGCCACGGCAGTAATCAGTGCGGCCACAATAGCCAGCAGTCTTTTGGGTTTTGCCAGGGAGACTGTGATCGCCAAGTATTTTGGCGCCACAGCGCAGACGGACGCCTATCTCGTGGCCTTCATCATTCCAGGCGCCATTCTCTCACTGCTGGGCGGAGCGCTGCCCGGCACGATGATTCCGGTCTTCACGCAGCTGGCAAGCACTAAGCGGGAAGACGAAGCCTGGCGGATGTGCAATACCCTCACCAATTTAATTATCATTCTCTTGACTGCCGGGGCGATTGTGGGCTGGCTCTTGGCTCCCGACCTGGTGCCGCTTTTGGCGCCCGGTTTCTCCAAAGGAGCCTTGGATCTGGCGGTTTATTTAACTCGGATCATGATGCCCATGGTGGTGTTCATCACCCTCGCGGGGCTGGCCACCGCCATTCTCCAGTCTTATCAGAAGTTTACGGTCTCCTCTTTGGTTGGGGTTCCGTTTAATCTGATCATTATCGCCTTTACCGTCTTTTTTTCCCGCAAGCTGGGCATCGCGGGTCTGGCCTTAGGAACCGTTCTGGCAGGCATCAGCCAGTGGCTCTTTCAGCTTCCGGCCGTCTGGTCTTTGGCCTCCCGCAGAAGGCGCGGCCTGCCTGTGGGAGATAATGTGGGCTCTGGCAGGGAAAAAGTCTCCCAGGCTCATTTCAGGTTTAGCTTGGAGTTCAGCCCTGCTGTGCGGCAGGTTGGCAAGCTCCTGGTGCCCATTTTGCTGGGCGGCGCCGTGGGTCAGATTGCCTCCATCATCGATCGGATCATGGCTTCCGGCCTGCCTGCCGGCAGCATCGCGGCCCTCAATTACGGCAACAAAGTAAAAGGCTTGCCGCTTGGCATTTTCGTGGGCGCTATTGGCACTGCCATCTATCCTGCGCTCTCCCTGAGCTTCGCCCAGGGGCGTGACGAGCGATTCAAAGCGGAGCTCTCCGACGGTCTGCGCCTTGTTTCTCTGATCATGGTTCCCGCCACCATCGGGCTCATGGTCCTGGGCGAGCCCATCGTGCGGCTGCTCTTTGAGCGCGGCGCCTTTGATCGCCAGGCCACGATTCTCACCAACCAGGCGCTGCTGTTTTACGCTGTGGGCCTTTTGCCCATGGCCTTTCATTCGATAATCGCCAAAGCTTTCTGGGCCTTTCAGGATACCTGGACGCCGCTGAAGGTGGGCGCGCTTTCGATGGTTGCGGATATTGTTTTTAATTTTCTATTGATCAAACCGCTGGCCCACGGCGGCTTGGCTTTAGCCTCATCTTTGGGCGAAGTGCTGTGGGTCTGCATCATGTTTGCGCTTCTGCGGCGGAAAGTTGGTCCCATCGGAGGACGCAAGCTGCTTTCCAGCTTCGTCAGGATCTGCCTGGCGAGCCTGCTTCTGGCCTTATCCGTGCCGCTGATTTATCGGTTCTTAATCCCGCAAGGCTTGCTTTTGGCAGTGGCAGGGAGCATCCTCTGTGGTATAATAATTTATGGCTTGGGATTAATGCTTTTTGGCGCTGAAGAAGCCAAAGCTTTCGCCTCTCTCTTAAAAGGAAGGCTGGCAAAAAAATAGGGGGTAGTTGGATTGGCACAGCTGATGAGTCTGGATGATGCCCTTAACCTCTCGCGGGAGGACATTATCAAAAATCATAAGGAATACCTGAACTCTGCCTTGGTGCAGTTGCAGGGCCTCATTGACTTCACCCGCAATTTTGTGCGGGCTGAAGGCACGAAGGTTTGGGATGATGAGGGAAACGAATATCTCGACTGTTTGGGCGCCTATGGCGCCATGAATCTGGGCCATAATCACCCCAAGGTTTTTGCCGCCATGCAGAAGACCTTTGGCAAACCGAATCTCCTGCAGGCTGCCCTCAGTCCCTTGCCTGCTGTTTTGGCTCACAACCTGGCTCAGTTGACGCCCGGAAATCTGAAGCATACTTTCTTCTGCAACAGCGGAGCCGAAGCAGTGGAAGGCGCTTTGAAGTTGGTGCGTATCGCCACCGGCAAAGAGCCCATAATCTATTGCAAGGGCGCTTTTCACGGCAAGAGCTTCGGCGCTTTGTCCGTGACCGGCAGGGAGAAGTATCAGAAGCCTTTTGCGCCTCTCTTGCACAATTTCTCAAGCGTTCCTTTTGACGACCTGGAAAGTCTGGAGCAGGCCCTGGCGATAGGTCACGCCGCGGCTGTGATTCTGGAGCCCATTCAGGGCGAGGGCGGGATCATCATTCCCAGCGACGGTTACCTCCAAGGGGTGCGGGAGCTCTGCCATAAATATAAAACCTATCTTATCATCGACGAGGTGCAGACAGGCTTTGGCCGCACGGGTTATCTCTTCGCCTGCGAAAAAGAAGGCGTTGTACCCGACGTGATGTGCGTGGCAAAGTCCCTTGGCGGAGGGGTGATGCCCATCGGCGCTTATATCACCACCGATGAGCTGTGGAATAAAGCTTACGGCTCTGTGGAGACCTGTCTTCTGCACACTTCCACCTTCGGCGGTAACGCCATGGCCACCGCCGCGGGGATCGCGTCTCTGGAAATCATCCAGGAAGAAGACTTGGTGCGCAAGGCCAGGGAGAACGGCGAGTATTTCTTAGGCCGCCTCAGGGAGCTGAAAGAGAAATACCCCATCATCCGCGCCGTCCGCGGCCGGGGATTGATGATCGGGCTGGAATTTGAAGAGCCTGTGAAGAAGGGCAGTCTTGCCGAGAAGCTTGGCGGCAAGTTCCTTAACAAGCTTTCCGGCGAGTATATGGGAGCCTTGATCGCGGGGGAACTTTTGAATAAGCAGCGTATTATCACGGCTTATACTTTAAATAATCCCAATGTGATTAGGCTGGAGCCGCCTTTGATTGTGACCCGTCCGGAACTGGACCGGGTGGTTGAGGCTTTGGAGGATGTCTTCCAAAACAATAGCGGCCTTTTTTCCTTGGCGCTCTCCAGCGGGAAGAGCATTTTGGGAAAGGTTTTTAAAAAGGATTGAACTTACGCCGCGCTGTGAGATGCCTCACAG
>DIPB01000166.1:0-213 GCA_002426275.1 Firmicutes bacterium UBA5499 | reverse complement strand
GATGCCTCACAGCGCGGGAGCCAATATGATGCGGTGGATAATTTCGAAGATCCAGAATCAAGCAACATAAACATTTTTTCGCCTTTATTATCAATTATTTAGTCCGAGGAATTGTTAGCTTCAGCTGAATTGGTGGAGGAATCTGTAAGATGACGAAGAAAGTGGAGAAAATTCGCCGTTACGCGTACCGTTACCGGCCGCTGCTTGTGGACA
>DIPB01000123.1:33538-33848 GCA_002426275.1 Firmicutes bacterium UBA5499 | reverse complement strand
ATCAAATATAACCGCTGGTGGCGCAATTACTCGTCGGGATTGCTCCCGTATGTCAACGCTGGGATCACCTTTTTGACCGGGCTGCAGGCTGACGAACAATATATCAGTCAGAGCAACAGCTACGGAACCTGGTTTTTTGAAGGAGGCAACGAGCCTAATTTTGCCGGCACTAAACCCGAGGAGTATGTGGCCATAATCAAAGAAGGATATAAGGCCATAAAAGCTGTCAACGCAGAAAACATCCTGGCAGCGCCGGTGGTCGGTCCTTCAGACTGGCTGCGGGAGTTTTATGAAGCCGGCGGAAAAGACT
>DIPB01000123.1:32887-33393 GCA_002426275.1 Firmicutes bacterium UBA5499 | reverse complement strand
CTTCGATGTGATGGATACGCATCTCTACCCGGCAACGGCATCCCCCGTGCCTGAAGGCCTGCCCAAGGGCGCGCCGGAGGCGATCTTATTAGCTGTGCAAGAACTGAAAGAGATAATGGCTGATTATCATGATGCGGACAAACCCTTGATCATAACGGAAACGGGCTCTCCAACATATACAGGCCGCAGCTGGGCAGTGAGAGGCCTGTCTCAGGAAGAACAGGCCCAAAATATCGTCCGGATTTATTTGCACCTAATCGCCGGTGGCTTCAAAAGAATATTTTTATATGCGCTGCAGGACGAGGGAACAGATCTCAACAATATGGAGCATAACTTTGGGATCGTAGATTACGAGGGAAAGCCAAAGCTGGCTTATTACGCATACCAGACCATGACCGGCCAGCTGGGAGAAACTCTCTTTGACGGCCCCTTGAATGGGACGGAAAATCCTTATTACGGCTATCAATTTAAAAAGTTAGCGCAAACCGGATATATTAGCTGCCTGT
>DIPB01000123.1:26907-32800 GCA_002426275.1 Firmicutes bacterium UBA5499 | reverse complement strand
GATATATTAGCTGCCTGTGGGATGCGGCCGGCAAAAGCGAGGCGCTCTTAAAGCTCGCCGCAGGAGAGGATGAGGTTATCGTCTATGATTTGTTCGGGCACGGACGGGAACTGACGGCCGGCGAGCAACTGACGCTCACGATCTCGGAGAGCCCAATCTACATCCATACTAAAGCGCCGCTTGTGGTCCAGAGCGCCAAACGGCTGCCACCGCCGCCGACATTAAAGGTGGCGGCCTCCTTACCCAGCGATGTGTTGCTGGCAGGAGATAACTCAAGTTTAAACGTGAGCTTGAACAGTACTTTACCCGGAACAGTTCGGGGCACGGTGTCGGTTGAAGGAGAGTTTCAAGCAAGCCCGAGAGATTTTGAAATTACGGACGAAGCTATCTTAGAGCTGCCGCTTATTTTGCCAAGAAACGCCGCGCCGGGTGTATACATGCTCACAATTAAAGTAGAACTGCCTAAACAAAAAGTTGGCAGCACGAATGTGTCGGGAGTACAGGAATTAAAACTTAATTTTTGGCTAGCGTCTCCGTTAGGAGCTAAACCTACCATCTACAAACAGGATTTTACTGGGGACGGCAGCGAACAGATTCTGCTGACGAACGAAAAGTTGGAAGCCCTGATTGCGCCCGAATTCGGCGGCAGGCTGATTCTGCTGATCGATAAAGAATCCAAAACGAATCAGCTCAATGCCGATCTGAAGGAATTCAGCACATCTTGTTCCGGGTCCGGCCTGGGTTTTTGGGATGCGCTTGGCACCTGGACTGCAGATTTGTGGCGGGCGAAATATGATTATCAGTTGGTAGACTCAGAACAGAACATTGGGGTGAGCATGCAGGCGACGGGACAATCAGGTGTGGTGGTGAGCAAACAGATCTTATTGCCTGATTCCAGTGGATGCCTGAATTATAAACTCAAGTTTTTTAATC
Organism: Firmicutes bacterium UBA5499; assembly: GCA_002426275.1. GTDB lineage: Bacteria > Bacillota > DTU084 > DTU084 > DTU084 > UBA5499. The sequence goes on along the minus strand of DIPB01000123.1, from coordinate 31,867 downwards.
CCACAAATAGCGAGCTAACGATAAATTACACTACTCATCCGGAATTCACCCCCGGCGGCGTAGCTGATAGTTACTCGGATGTAATCTATTTACCCTCTAAAGCGGAAATCAGAAAATATCCGTATGTTTCCACCTTGGGAGATCGGGGTTCTGCAGAGGTAGACCAAGGCTGGTGGGCGATCACAGATCCCAAGGAAAAAGTAATGCTGGGGGCGGTCTTCGATGAGAAGAAGGTCGAAAGCATTAGACAATGGTGGGGAGATGAGGCTTTTAATCTTGAACTGAGCCTCAAACCATTCCAGTTGGCGCCTAAAGAGGAATACGCGTTTGATACGCTATATTTCATAAAGCAAAGCGACGACTTTCAAGCCATTAAGGAAGAATGGCTCAAACGCAGATGATTCCCACTGGAGGAAAATTACGGCCTGCAAATCCGCCGCGTTCCGTGGGGACTATTTGAAGTTGTTGCTCATTTTAACTTTACGAACGCGATGGGAGGTTGAAGGTTGGTGAAGCAAAAGAAAGTTTGTTTTTGGTTTTTGATTATAATAGCAATGTTTGCTTCCGCCGCCTTGGCGGAGAAAATTCAGGGTATCTCCTACACTTATCCTGACGAGCCAGGCCAAGATTCGGATATTCCACACCAGGATCCTCTCCGGACAAAATTAACAGATGGAAACATCGGCGCAGGCGGCGGCAGCGCAGTTTGGGGACAGTGGCAGGGGAATAAAGCCATTGTGCGCTTTGATCTGAAACGGAAATACAATCTCTCTGCCATTGAGATTTGGACCCGCGAAGATTCAAAAGACCAACATCTCGGACGGGTGGAAATCCTCTCCAGCACAAATGGCAGCGATTATCGCAGGGTCCGTACGCTCAGGAATCCCCGGGAACCGTTAAAGGAAAAACCCTTGAAGCCTAATATTTATTCGTTCGGGGCTCAGGACTTGAATGTTGAGGCCAGATACCTAAAACTTACGTTTTATCAGGATAACCTCACTGCCGGCATTTATCAGCAGGTGATTGAGGAAGTTTACCTCTGGGGGGAACCGCTTCCTTTCGGTTACGATCAAAAAATGCCGCCGGTTGAGTTTACAGCCAAAGTAAATACTTACTCTTCCGTGCGTTTGGAAATTGGCGATTACCTGCAGCGTAATCCCCGGGCAGCTGATTTGCGCGTTTTCGTTGCGGAAGAAGATTTTCGCGATGCGGAAGGCAAGGAAGAGTACCGTCAGTGGTGGTATTTGGACGATCGGAAGCAGACTGTAATCGTAAACGGCTTGACGCCCAATCACACGTATTACATAGCTGCGGCCGGTTTGAGCGCGGATGACAAGCAGCTGCGCTACCTGGAGCCTGCGGCCGTGAGGCTGCCCGGAGTATTGGCTGTGGAGAAGGTAGGCGATGTGTTCGGAGTCAACGCCTTTCCGTATATAGAAACAGGCTCCTCTCACCAGATGCGAAGCCCTGAGGCGGAGCGGGAAATGTTTCAACTGCAAGTTGAATTGGCTCAGGAAGCGGGGATCAAATATAACCGCTGGTGGCGTAATTACCCGTCAGGCCTTATCCCTTACGTCAATGCGGGCGTCACTTACCAAGTCTTTCTGCCCCAAGACGCGAAGTCAGTCAAAGATACTAACGACTATGGTTCCTGGCTCTTTGGCGCTGGCAATGAAACAAATCTCAGCGGCACGCAGCCGACAGACTATGTGAAAAGCCTCAAGGAAGGCTATCAGATGATGAAAGCTGTGAGCCCAGAGAATATGCTGGCGGCGCCGGTGATTCATAGCATTCAGGCCGCGGATTGGCTGCGAGGCTTTTACCAGGCCGGAGGTAAGGACTATTTCGACGTGATGGATATTCACATTTACCAACAATCCGCCTTACCTGTACCCGAAGGGCTGCCGCAAGGCTCGCCTGAAGGAATGCTGCTGCAAGTGGCGGAGCTGAAGAAAATTATGAAAGAGTACGGCGACCAGGCGAAGCCGCTCATTACCACAGAGACCGGTTGTCCCACTTATACGGGACGCAGTTGGGCAGTCCGGGGTACCACCCAAGAGCAGCAGGCGAACAATATCGTCAGGATGCATTTGCATCTCATCGCCAGCGGCTTCCGCAGGATTTTCTGGTATGCGTTTCAAGATGAAGGAACAGATTTGAACAATATGGAGCATAACTTCGGCGTCATTGATTATCACGGCAAGCCAAAGCTAGCTTATTATGCGTACAAAACCATGCTCCGCCAACTGGGGGAAACGCTCTACCACAGCAGCCTGAAAGGCGCGGAGAATCCCTATTACGGTTATTCGTTCAAGAAGCTGAATGGCGAGGGATATATCTCTTGCCTGTGGGACGCGGCAGGCAAAAGCGAAGCGATCCTGAAGCTCGCCGCAGAAGAGGGTAAGGTTATCGTCTCTGATCTGTTCGGGAGCGGGAGGGAGCTGACAGCCGGCGAGCAACTGACGCTTACGATCTCTGAAAGTCCTATTTACATCCATACCAAAGCGCCCATTGTTGTCCTGAGCGCCAAGAGGCTGCCGCCGCCGCCTTCTTTGAATGTTTCGGCTTCCTTGCCCGATGATATTATGCTGGCCGGAGAAGACAGCGGCTTGAGCGTGAGATTCAACAGCACTTTACCTGGGACTGTTTCTGGCAATGTATCTGTTGAAGGCCCGTTCCCAGTAGAACAGCGGAAATTTGCCGTGACAGACGAAACGATCTTGGCGCTGCCGCTTGTTTTGCCTAAGAGCGCCGCGCCGGGCCTATACGCGCTCAAAATCAAAGTGGAGCTTCCCAAACAGAAAGTGGGCGGCATGAATGTGTCGGGGGTACAGGAGCTAAAGCTCAATTTTTGGTTGGCCGCTCCGGCAGACGCTAAACCTGCCGTTTACAAACGGGATTTCACAGGAGACGGCAGCGAACAGATCCTGCTGACAAACGAAAAGTGGGAAATTTTGCTCGCGCCGGAATTCGGAGGCAGACTTATTTTATTAATTGATAAAGCCTCCAAAACCAATCAGTTAAATGCGGACTTCGCTGATTTCAGCAAAGCGTGCACAGGCGCAGGTTTGGGACTGTGGGATGCGCTCGGCTCTTTTACCGCAGATTTATGGAATGGGAAATACGAATATAACGTTATCGAATCTGAACGGCAAATAGGCATTAACCTGCAGGCAACGGGCAAATCTGGAGTCCGCGTGAATAAACAGCTTATTTTGCCAAGCTCAGAGGATTATTTCGCTTATAAGGTGAATTTTACTAATCCCACGGGCCGGCAGCTGACGGTGAATTATAGCACCCATCCCGAATTTACGCCCGGCGGAACTGCGGACAGCACCAGGGATTCTCTTCAGCTTCCGACGCAGGGAGGAATTAAGAACTTCCCTTACGTTTCCGCGCTGGGAGAGAGAGGCTCTTTGGAACTGACTGAAGGATGGTATGCAATTGCGGACTCAAAGCAGAAGGTTATGTTGGGCGCCGTCTTTGAGGGGAACAAAGTTAAGAGCGCTCGTCAGTGGTGGGGAGATGAGGCTTTCAATCTTGAGCTCACTCTCAAACCGTTCCAGTTGGCCCCGGGTGAAGCATACGAGTTTGATACTTTATATTTCATCAAGAGAAGCGATGACTTTCAGACGATCAGAGACGAATGGTTAAAACGTAAGTGAGCGCTGTGGAGGATTTTGATTGGAGAGAGAAAAATAACAACGAGGTGAGGAAGCATGAAAAAAGTTGTCTGGATAGCGTTGGCGGTGATCGCTGCAGCGGGGATCTATTTTGGCGCCAGAAAACAGGTGGCTGAAGAGGAACCCAGCAAAGCTGGCAAGAAGGTAGTGGTGGTAATAAATAACGGCCCCAAAGAGACTAACAAAGCGGAGGTCAAAAAACTGAAGGATACCATCGCTCGCTTCAATAAGGTTTATCCTGAGATTGAAATCCGCTGGACTGATCGCAGCTATTCCCCGGATAGCTTCGCCACCAGCATGGCCGGAGGCACGGCCGAGGACGTATCCAGCGTTTTTGCCACGGAAAGCTATATAGCCGATCGCGGTTACGCTCTGGATCTGACGGAACTGATCAATAACTGGGAGTACAAAGAGCAACTGAATCCCAGGATGCTGCAGCCTTTTACCAAACAAGGCCGTTATTATGGCTTTCCCGAAACAGGCTATATTATGGCGCTGGCGTACAACAAAAGATTGTTTCGCGAAGCCGGGATTGAAAATCCGCCGCAGACTTGGGAGGAATTTGTTGCAGCAGCCAAAAAGCTCACCGACCGCAAAACCGGCTGCTCCGGCTTCGGAATCATGGGACGAAGCAACTTTGCGGGTTGGGGTTTGCTGAATTGGGTCTGGCAAGCAGGAGGCGATTTTGAAAAAGAGCGCAACGGCAAGTGGAAGGCGGTTTTCGCAGAACCGGAAGCGGTGCGCGCGGTGGACTTCGTGAGGTCTTTGCGCTGGGAGCACGATGTTCTGCAGAGAAACTTGCTGGTTGGCGTGGAAGAGTTGATGCAGAGCTTCGCCGCAGGCCAGCTGGGCATGATGCTCGTCACCAGCACGACCTATAATATTCCCCTAATGGTCAATCAATATAAAATGAAGCTTGAGGACGTCGGGCTTGCCATGCTGCCCGCCGGGCCAGCGGGCAGAGCAAATCAGCTGGGCGGCAGCTTTGCCGTGATCAATCCCACCAGCCCGAAAGAAGTCCAGGAAGCGGCATTTAAATGGATCGCCTGGCGGGCGCTGCAAGGATATGATCCCCGGCAGATTCAGAATCTGGCGGACTTGAATCGTAAACAGGGCTTGGTCACAGGCACTTCCTCTGTTCCCATCATGGTAGGCGAAATCGCGAAAAAAGCAGACGAGGTAATCGATAAAAATCGCGATGTGTTCGTGGTCTTCGATGATGCGGTGGAAGCTTCCAAGTATATTCACCTTGAGCCGCCGTTTTTCTGCCAGCAGCT
>DIPB01000123.1:26153-26791 GCA_002426275.1 Firmicutes bacterium UBA5499 | reverse complement strand
CCGCCGTTTTTCTGCCAGCAGCTGTACTCAGAGTACCTTGGCCCTGTGATTGAGGCTGTCTTAACTAATAAAAACGCCGCTCCCAAACAGAGCTTGGCTAAAGCGGCAGCTAATTTTGAAAGCAGATTTTTGGCGCAAGTTAAATGAGATGCGTAGAGGCAGGTTGAGAGCAGCATAAAGATAAAAAGCAAGGAGAGAATCTTAGATGAATAAGAACATTTTAGTTGGAGACGCGATTCCTAACATGCCGTGGGAAGACAGACCCAAGGATTCCCAGGAGATTATCTGGCGTTCCCGCAGGAACCCAATTATCCCCAGAGATCTTATTCTCTCGGCCAACAGCATTTTCAACAGCGCGGTTGTGCCTTTCCAAGGCCGGTTTGCCGGCGTCTTTCGCTGCGATGACAAAGCGCGGGACATGAACCTGCACAAAGGCTTCAGCGAAGACGGCGTCAAGTGGAGGCTGTCCGAAGAGGCCATCTCCTTCAACTGCGAAGCTCCGGAGATCAAATATACCCACGGCTATGATCCCAGGGCTGTTTTCATTGAAGACCGGTATTATATTACCTGGTGCAACGTTTACTGCGGCCAGCCCACCGTCGGCGTGGGCTATACTTTCGACTTTGAAGAGTTCCATC
>DIPB01000123.1:24607-26015 GCA_002426275.1 Firmicutes bacterium UBA5499 | reverse complement strand
GAGAACGCCTTTTTGCCGTTTAACCGCAACGGGGTCTTGTTCCCCCGCAGGATCAACGGCGCCTACGCGATGCTCAGCCGCCCCAGCGACAGCGGGCATACGCCTTTCGGAGATATTTTTTATAGCCAAAGCCCGGACATGATCCACTGGGGGCATCACAGATTGGTGATGCGTCCCACAGAAGGCTGGCAGAGCACCAAGATCGGGGCGGGCCCGATTCCAATCGAAACCGCCGAAGGTTGGCTTTTGCTCTACCACGGAGTGCTGACCTCCTGCAATGGTTTCGTCTACAGCTTTGGCGTAGCCCTTTTAGATTTGGAAGAACCTTGGCGGGTGCTGCACAGGTCCAAGCAATACCTGCTTTCACCGCAAGCGCTCTACGAGTGCGTGGGCGACGTGCCGAATGTTGTTTTTCCGTGCGCCGCGCTGTGCGACGCGGACAGCGGCAGGATCGCGATTTACTATGGCGCTGCGGACACGGTGACAGCGCTGGCTTTCACCACGGCTGATGCGCTTTTAGACTTTGCAAAGAGCAAATAGCCGAGGGCGCAGAAAGCGCTATTAAAGTGAGATTTGCAGAGAGCTTCCGACTAAAAAGCCGCGGAAGCTCTCTTCTTTTTTGCGGTGGAGCTCCAAAGCCATAAGAGAAAAGTCAGCGTCAAGACAGCTAAAGAGCTGCTCCAAAAGGTAGCGCTCAAGCCCCACCGGTCCGCAGCCGCGCCTGCCAGGAGAGGCGCCACAAGCCCTCCCAGGTTGATTACCGCCTGCTCGATGCCATAGGCCCGGCCGCGAAACTCCTCGGGCACGTCCCGGGCGATCATGGAGGCGGCGGAGGGAGTGACTGCTGCCAGGAAAAAGCCGTAGCTGAGATACATCACGGAGAATTTCCCAATTGTGTTCATGAACGCTGAGAACAGCAAAAAAAGCGAGGAGCCGCAAAGCCCCCAAAAGGCAACCCCGGCGTATGATTTTCGCTCGGCCAGCCTGTTCCAGGGATAAGCGCTGAGCACAAAGGCCAGCCCGGGCAGGGAGAAGACTACCCCCGCCAGCCACGGCGGGCCCTGGGGACTCAGTTTGGCAAGGTGCAGGGTGAGCAGAGGCTGCACTGCCAAAGAAATTGCGGTGCCCAAGAACACCAGCCCTAAGGCTAAGAGCAAGACAGGTTGTTTTCCAGCCAGGCAGAGATCTTCCCAGAGGCTGGTTTCTTTGCCGGCCACAGGTTTTTGGCGCTCTTCCACCAGAAAAATCACCAAGATAGTTGACAGCAGTACGGAAAGGCCGGAGACGCGCATGGCGCCGCGATAACCGAACTGCGCGGCTAATAAGCCTCCCATGGCCGGGCCGGCGATGGTGCCTGCGGCGTTGGCGGTCTGGACGATGGAGACAAATCTCCCTGCCAAAACCGGAG
>DIPB01000123.1:20122-24483 GCA_002426275.1 Firmicutes bacterium UBA5499 | reverse complement strand
GGAGGGGTGTTGGTTGCCACCAGCGCGATCGCTCCAGGCACAAAGCCGGTGAGGACTCCATTGAGGAAGCGGGTCACAGCGACCTGCCAGGGTGCCTGACACAGGCTCATGGCAAAATAAATAGCAGTAAGGCAGAAGCCGGCTCGCACAACCATCGGTTTGCGGCCTTTGCTGTCGCCGATTTTCCCCCAAAACGGCTGCATGATAATGGCGGCGCCATAGTTCAGCGCAAAGACAAAGCTGGACCACGCGGCCACCTGAGCGCCGACCCCAAGTTCCCGCAAAAACTGGGGCATGAAGGGAATTACTTGGTTCCAACTGCTTGACGCCAAAAAGTTGGTCAAAGACAGGACAAACAGATTTTTTTGGTAATAATTCATTTTTTCACCTTAATTGCTAAATCTCCTTCCAGAGCAAAAGGGGAAGAGCTCAGCCTCCCGAAGATTCTCTGATGATCAATTTGGTGGGAGCGAGAATCTTTAAGGGTTCGGAGTCGCTTTGTAAAAGCGCCAGGAGCCTTTGCGCGCCGAGGGCGCCGATCAGCCGTTTGGGAACGCAGACTGTGGACAGCGGCGGCTGGCTGTGCGCGGAAAAAGGGCTCTCTCCGAACCCGATGATCGCCAGATCCGCGGGGATCCTTTTGCCCATGGCCTGGGCTTGGCGCATGGCGCCTAGAGCCATTATGTCGTCGCCGACGAAAACCGCGCTGAGAGCAGGATTTCGTTCTAAAAGTTTCGCTATTTGCGAGGCGCCGCCTTCGGTTGTGAAATCTCCCTCTGCGCAGAGCGAAGGCTCAAACGCCAGTCCGCCTTCCGATAAAGCTTGGCGATACCCGGCCAGTTTTGCCGCGCTGGTATGGGTACGGGACCAACCGTTGACGAACCCTATTTTCCTGTGACCCAGCTCTAAAAGATGCCGGGAGGCCCAATAGGCGCCTTTCTGATTATCTGCCAACACGCAGTTCAAATCTAAGGTGGGGTGTTCGGTATAAAGGAGGACTAAAGGAAGCTTCTGGCAGACTAGTTTCTCCACCAGCCGGTCCGAGATGGAGCCGCCGATGACCAGGAGTCTCTCGATGTTGCCCTCTTCCACCATGGGAGGCGCCTGCGCGTTCAGCCCATCGATGATGTGGAAGTTCAGCTGGTAATTCTGCTTTGAGACAACCTCCTGAATGGCTGAGATTGCTTCCGCAGTGTAATAGCTGCCGCCCCGTTCTTGGGGAGGGGCGTAATAGATTACGCCCAGCTGTCCCGAAACCAAACTGCGCTGCTTCTGAAAGTATCCCAGCTCTTTGGCGGCGGCTAAGATTCGTTTCCGGGTAGAGGCGCTCACTCTCCCTTTTTTGTGCAGCACGTTAGAGACCGTGGTGATGGAAACGCCGGTCGCTTTGCTGATCTCCCGCATTCCTACAGGCATTTTTCTCGCTCCTCAAATAGACTGCTTCCATAATAAACCTTTTCGCCGCTTTTTGTCAACCAGATTTAAGCGAAGGAAACAAGGGGAAGCAGCTTTAATTTTGCTTAAATGTGATTGACTATTAAATCATATCGTGCTATATTTAAAGCAAATCGCTGGCAAAGGGAGGATGAATGTGAAAGAATTGGATCGGGTTGTGCTAGAGATGAGCTTGAAACCTTTCCGCAGAACTGAACCGGCTTGGCTGCGGAAGACTTGTCAGGAGGCATTCCGGCAGTGGGGACCGCTGCTTGCCAAAAGCAAAAGAGCCTCTGTGCTGCTGTGGGTATCCGATGGCAGCGAGCTGCTCACCTGGCAGGGAGATTTGGCCGCCAGCTTCGAATGGGCAAAATATCTTGGCTTTTGCAATACCATTACCATGCCTACACCGGAAATGAATTCTCGCCGGAGCGAGTGGCGCGACCATATGCGCCGGCTCCTCCGGTCATGACCTATGAGATTCTCAAGACCATCATCGAGCTTTTGAAACAGACGGCCGAAGCGGAACTGGGCTTGGAGCTGACAGTTGGCGCCACTTTCGATCCTGGGCCTGAATTTGCTTATTCGCAGTTTAAATATAAAAACCACCCTGAGATCATAGTGGACAGATACAACAGTTCCATCGGCGAGACCATAGCTGAGGTGAATCACGCCGCCAAACTGCGCGGCGATTCCGCGCGTTATGCCGCCTTCCCACAGGGAATCCAAGAGGGAACCGCCTTCGGCACTTTCTTAGGCAAACAGGCGCAAAGCTACTTGACTGCCCTGGGTTTTGACTATCTGTGGCTTTCCAATGGTTTTGGCTTCACCCCTTATCCGTGGACCATGCTGGGAGACAACTTTGACGGCAGTCAATTCGGCAAGGCTGATTTTGAGAAAGCAAGGCAAACGCTCCTGGCTTTCTGGGAAGACTTCACTGCTGCCTGTCATTATCCATTGGAGGCGCGAGGAACTAATTTCACCACTGGGATCGATCTGGCAAAAGATTGCATCCCCTTGGCCGACTTATATAAATATCTCCCCTTGCCGCCGCCTAATTCCCCCTGGGGAGCTTTGAATTTCGACTTTGGGCTGGAGCTGGCGGGATTCATGTCCAGGATCGCCGAGACCCCAAAAGGAGATTTCATGTTTCGCTATTACATCAACGATCCTTGGTTTTGGCAAAATCCCTGGTTTGATCTGTACGAAGGCCAGCCTTTTGATCTCTATTGCCCTTTGGTCACGGCCGGCGTGGACGCTGCGGGCCAGGTGAGAAGCGCGAAGACAATCCAGTTTCTGGCCATAGATACGGCCCGGGGGAAGCTGCCGGAGAGATGTCCGCGGGAGGTGATTCCGCATCTTCTGCGAGCTGTGGAAGAAGCGCCGGACAACTTTGGGCCTGTGAGCTGGCTTTATCCCTTCGCGGAATATCACCGGCTCCCAGGAGATTCTCAGCTGGCGTTTTTCGGAGACTTTTTCGTCCGCAGCGCCATCAACAGCGGCTTGCCTCTCAACACGGTGCTTTCTACTGACACTTTCCGCAAACTCCTGGCGGAGAAAAATGAGCGGCTGTTTGAGACCGTCCTGCTGGCGCCAGTGCCCTGGGACGGCGCTTATGAACGCGAGCTCTGTCAGTTCATCTCCTCTGGCGGCAAAGTCCTGCTCTACGGGCCGTTCAACGGGGCTGCGGAATTGCGCAGGCTGCTGAACATCTCCCTCAAAGAGCCCTTGGCAGGGGAAATGGAGCTGGAGCTTTCCCTTGAGACAGACACCTTCCGCGGTCGGGGACCTGACAAATTTAAGCATGATCCTGCAATTTCCGCAGGCGGCGTCCGCGAGCTTCTGACCGCAGCCGATGGATACACACATGTGGACGCTCTGGCGAGACAAGGAGCGGAGGAGCGGATTTACGCGCTCACGTGCAGCCGGCCGGACTGGAGAGGCGGCCGAGTAGGCTGGGTGCGGGGCTCCCTGCCGTTTTCGACCAAACGGGAGAGCGGACAAGAGCTGAGAATGCCGAAGAATTATCCGCCGGCGTATTTTGACGCCTCTGTGCTGCCCAGATATCAGCTGAGCGCGTTTGGTTACAGATTGCGCCAGGTGCGGGAAGACGCTGCGACTCCCGCCAGCTTACTTTTGGTTTCCAGACACAACAACAGCTTTGTTTTCTCCGGCTGTCAGACCAACCAGACCACAGAACTGCTTTTGGAATTTCCCGACGGCGCGCCTGTGATCTCGGGCAGGGAGACGCCGGTTGCCGGCAGGCAGGCGGGTTATGTCTTCTCTCGGACCATCAGGGAAAACTGCCGCCTGTTTGTGGAGCAAAAGGAGCGGTCCGTGCTCGCCTGTCGGGAGCGGCCGCCTTTCCCGGCAGACAAAGTGCGACGTTTGCTGGTTACAAATTTGCAAGCAGCTACGGTCACGGTTTTTCCCCCCGGGGACAGAATGGCGGAATTTCTGGCAGAGGAAAATGGAATCCGGCTTGGAGAAGAGAGGCTCCGGCGCCGGAAAGAGAAAATCATCCTGTACGATATCAACGGCACACTTGAGCTAGCCTGGTGAGGAGCGAAAAAAATGTTAGAACGAATTGAGATTTCTAAAGGCAGAATCGGCTATTTTCACCTGGGCCACCAGCCATACTGGCAGCAATTTCCGGAACTGAAAGCGCAGCTCGAGCTGTACGCCTCTCAGTTTAAAGAGAAGCTCATGGCCTTCGGCCAAGCTGAAATCATCGACGGCGGGCTTGTGGATACAGCCCAAAGAGCCCGGGAGGTGGGAGATTATTTCCGGGCCCAGGGCGTTGATCTGCTTCTGTGTTACGTGACCACCTACGCTACCTCCGCCGTGCTGCTTCCTGTGGTGCAACGCTCTGGCGCCGATGTGGTGCTCCTGGGACTGCAGCCGAACTCCCGCATGGATTGTACGGT
>DIPB01000123.1:19069-20003 GCA_002426275.1 Firmicutes bacterium UBA5499 | reverse complement strand
CCACCACGTTCGATCAACTCTGCCACGATAACGTCACCAGCCTCCCGGAACTGTGCTGCGCGCTTCTGCGAGCCGGGATCAAACCTTTGGACGTCTTGGTGGGCGCGGCCCAGGGAGACGCCAGAGTGGAGCGGGAGCTATCCCAGTGGCTGGACGCGGCAACAGTGAAGAGAAACGTGACAGACGCCAGGCTCGGCCTTTTGGGTCACGTTTATGAGGGAATGCTTGATATGCACTCCGATCCCACCATGTTTCACGGCGCCTGGGGCGCGCACATTCAAATGCTGGAGATGTGCGATCTCGAGGAAGCGGTCTGTGGCGTCGCAGCCTCCGAGGTCGCAGCAAAGCTCGCTGAAATAAAAGAGGAGTTTGTGTTGGCCCAGCCCAGCCACGACCCAATCGCGGGGCTCATCTCGCCGGAGGATTTGGACTGGTCCGCGCGGGTAGCTTGCGCTTTAGAAAAATTAATCGGCGCCTACAAGCTGGATGGGATGGCCTATTATTATAAAGGAAAGGGAGAGTATGAAAAGCTGATTTCCGGGATGATCATCGGCAGCTCGCTGCTCACAGGCAGGGGAATACCCATGGCCGGGGAACTGGATCTGAAGACATGCCTCGCCATGCTGATCATGGATCGGCTTGGGTGCGGCGGCTCTTTCTGCGAATTGCATCCTGTGGATTTCGACGACGATATAGTGCTGGTAGGGCACGACGGACCTGCCCATATCAGGATCAGCGACGCCAAACCTGTGATCCGAAAACTGAAACTCTTCCACGGTAAGCGAGGCTCGGGTCTCTCAGTGGAATTCAAAGTCCGCACCGGCCCTGTGACCCTTCTGGGACTCACCCAGACCGCCGGCGGCGACTTCAAATTTGTGGCTGCAAAAGGCGAATCGCTCAAAGGAGAAATTCCTCGCTCCGGCAATACCAACAC
>DIPB01000123.1:16710-18981 GCA_002426275.1 Firmicutes bacterium UBA5499 | reverse complement strand
GCAATACCAACACCCGGGTGCGTTTTGCCACGGGCGTGGCAGAGTTTATCGAAAAATGGTCGCTGGCAGGTCCAACCCACCATTTCGCGCTGGGAGCGGGGGATAAGCTCTCCGCTTTGCAAAAGGCGGCGCAAGTTTTGAAAACTGAGTTGGTTGTTGTCTCCTAGCAACCTCCCAAGCCTAAGCCGGTGGCAAGCTGGCCGCTTTTATGCTAAGATAAGCGGAGAGGTGATTTTGCTTTGCGGATAACTTTTTGCGGCGGCGCCGGTGAGGTAGGCGCCAGCTGCTATTTGGTGGAGGCGGAAGGAAAGCGGATCCTTCTGGACTGCGGCGTCAGAATGGGCAATGCCAAAGACCCCTTGCCGGACTTCAGACTGATCCAAGAGCATGGCGGGGTAGACGCCGTCGTGCTCAGTCACGCGCATTTGGACCACAGCGGCGCTCTGCCCATTATCAGTCGGGAATATCCCCAGGCTCCAATCTTCATGACCCACGCCACTAAGGATTTGGTGCGGGCGCTGCTCTACGACAGCCTCAAGATCATGGCTCAGGAAGAGGAGATTCCCATCTATGCGGAAAAACACGTAGAGCTGATGCTCAAACGCATAGTCTGTTATTCTCCGCAGACGTACTTCACGGTGCCGGACAGCGGGATTCAGCTGTCTTTTTATCAGGCGGGCCATATTTTGGGCGCAGCTGCCGTGGAGCTTAAAAGCGCCGAGGGAACGCTTTTTTTCTCCGGCGATATTTCTTTTGCCAGGCAACATACTGTGGGAGGCGCCGCCATAGGGAAACTGAGGCCGGATGTGGCCGTCTTTGAATCCACCTACGGCGACAAGCTTCACGCTAACAGACAAGGAGAAGAGTTGCGCCTGGTGGAAACAGTGAAAGAGGCGATAGCCTCCGGAGGAAAAGTGCTGATCCCGGCCTTCGCCCTGGGACGGGCTCAGGAAGTGATCATGATCCTTCAGCGAGCGATGAATAAGGGAATTTTCCCCGAGTGTCAGGTATGGGTTGACGGCATGGTGCGGGAGATTTGCAGAGTTTACCGGCTCAACCCCAACTACCTGCCGGAGCGGTTGGCCAAGCGGGTGTGGAGAGAGGGAGAGATTTTTTTCAGCGAGCGGATCCAGCCTGTGACCAACCCGGAAATGCGGCGGGAGATCGCAGAGGGGAAGGACCCTTGCGTGATCATCTCCTCCAGCGGCATGCTCAGCGGCGGGCCCAGCCAGTATTACGCCCAGAAGTTGGCGCCGGGGGAAGACAACCTCATCGCCATTACCGGCTATCAAGATGAGGAGGCGCCCGGCAGAGGACTTTTAGACTTAATGAACTCCCCGGGCGAGAGGCGGCTGTCCATCGGCCAGCTCAGCTTGCCCGTGGCCTCGCGAATCGAAAAATATAATCTTTCGGCCCATGCGGACAGGGGAGAACTGATAAATCTCGCTCACGCCCTCTCACCGAGAAGGATTTTCTTAGTGCATGGTGAAAGAGAGATCACCGAAACCTTTGGCAGGCTCCTGCAATCCGAAATTTGGGGGCAGGTGGAACTGCCGGCGAACGGTCAGAGCGTAGAGCTTGATGTGCGCAATCCCAGAAAACAGCGGCAACGGCTCCAGATTCCCTGCTTGCTGCGAGACGAGCTTCCGGAGGAAGACGATTTGCAACTTCTCTGGGAGCATCTTTTGGCGCACGATTATCTTTTTCCCAGCAGTCCGGAGCAGCTCTTGGGGATCTGGCAGGAGCGAGCCGCCGGCGAAGAGCAGGTTAAGGCCATGTTCTCATTGCTTTCCGGCTCTCCCTACTTTCAGCAAGACCCCAGGCGTCCGTTTTTGTTTAGGCCTCTTTCTCCCGCGGAGCTCGAGCCTCAAGAAGCGGGGCCCATGGAGGTGAACAGGATGCTGGCTCTGGCGGACGAGTATTTCCCCGCAGACAGCGGCCTTTATAAGAAAGGCGCCCGCCTGGAGGAAGGAAAAGTTCTCCTCACCTTTAAATTTCCCCGTCTGGCCAGGGAGAAATATCAAAGGCAGCTGGCAGAGTTCCAAGAGGCCACGGGCTGGGAAGTCCAGCTCAATGAGAATTGCAACCTGCAGGCCGCGCAAGAAGTTTTGCGAAGCCTTTTGCCCCAGTCCGCGCAGCTTTTGAAATTTTCCTACTATCCGGAAGAGGAGGCTTTCCGCGCCACCTTGACGGAGGAGCTTCCGGCAGAGCCGGCAGCCGAGTTTTACCGGCAAACAGGCCACAGACTGTCTGTTCAGGTCCGGGCGCCGC
>DIPB01000123.1:8823-16592 GCA_002426275.1 Firmicutes bacterium UBA5499 | reverse complement strand
GCCGCAAAAGCTGGAACTGACCGGCGCCGGCCCCACCGAGCCGTTGGAGCAGAACCAGGCTTTCGCGCTGCTCGATCAAGCCTTCCTGGGCCAACCGGATCAGCCCCACAAGAAGAGCCTGAAGCATGATCAAAACGGACGTTATATCGAACTGGCCTTCCTCACGCCCCAGGTGGGAGAAAAGTACAGGGAACTTTTGGACCGGCTGGAATGCAGGACTCTCTGGCAGCTGAAGATTAGTCCCGCCGTGAATCAAGCGGCGCTTCTGAGCCTGGCCAGAGAGACGGTGGAACAGGCGGGCGGCGTGTTGAAGAAAAACCCTTCCTACATTGCGGCGCAAAAGAAGATTAGAATCTCGCTGGAGGCGCCTTTGCCCCGAGCGGAGCAAACCGCCGCGGAATTTTGGCGTCTGACCGGAATCACCCTTGAACTTAATTGAGAAAAAGGAGCTGAGCAGGATGAAAAGATATCCGCCAATCAATCCGAAATTCGGACATCTGATTCACGGCGCGGATTACAACCCGGATCAGTGGCTTGCTTTCCCTGAGATTTTGCAGCAGGATTTGCGGCTGATGAAGCTGGCCCATATGAACAGCATGTCCGTGGGGATCTTCGCTTGGGCGGCGCTGGAGCCCGAGGAGGGGCGCTTTGAGTTTGGTTGGTTAGACAAGATTATGGACGACCTGGCGGATAACGGCGTCAGCGTTGTCCTGGCCACCCCCTCCGGTGCGCGGCCCGCCTGGCTGTCCGCCAAATACCCCGAGGTGCTGCGGGTACAGCCCAACGGGCAGCGCAATCTGCACGGCGGCAGGCACAATCACTGCTATACATCCCCCGTTTACAGGGAAAAAGTTAGGCTGATCAATACCAAACTGGCAGAGCGCTATGGGGAGCATCCGGCTTTGCTTATTTGGCACGTTTCCAATGAATACAGCGGCGAATGCCACTGCGAGCTTTGTCAGGCGGCATTCAGGGAGTGGCTCAAGGCCAAATATCAAGGCTCTTTGGACAAACTAAACCGCGCGTGGTGGACGGCGTTTTGGAGCCATACATATACTGATTGGTCCCAGATCCATTCTCCGGTTCCCAACGGTGAGTTTCTGGTCCATGGGCAGAATTTGGATTGGAAGAGGTTTGTCACCTCTCAGACCGTGGATTTCTTCAAGAGCGAGATCGCTCCCTTGAAAGAGCTCGCGCCCGAGATTCCGGTCACCACTAACTTGATGGGAACCTATCCGGGACTGGATTATTGGCAGCTGGCCCGGGAAATGGATGTGGCCTCTTGGGATAGTTATCCGTCCTGGCATGGCGAAGAGGAGGATTGGCGCGTTGGCTGCCGTACGGCTTTTCTGCACGATCTCAACCGCTCTCTGAAAGGCGGCAAGCCTTTCCTTTTGATGGAAAGCACCCCCAGCGTGACCAACGGGCAGGCGGTGGCTAAGCTGAAAAGGCCCGGGATGCACGTTTTAGCTTCCCTCCAGGCCGTGGCTCACGGCGCGGACTCGGTACAGTATTTTCAGTGGCGCAAGAGCAGGGGCTCATGCGAAAAATTCCACGGCGCGGTTGTGGATCACTGCGGCCATGAAAACACTAGGGTATTTCGTGATGTGACGGCCGTAGGCCGGACGCTGGAGAAATTGGATGATGTTGTGGGCGCCTCCGTGTCAAGCCAGGTGGCGATCATCTACGACTGGGAGAATCGTTGGGCCATAGAAGACGCCAAGGGCCCCCGCGTGGAGAAAAAAGCTTATCAGCCCACTTGCGAAACGCATTATCAGGCTCTTTGGCGCCGGGGCGTATCTGTGGATGTCATCAATATGGACGCGGATTTTTCCGGCTACAAATTGTTAATCGCGCCTATGCTTTACATGGTGCGGCCCGGAGTGGCCCGGCGTCTGGAGGAATTTGTCTCCTCCGGCGGCACGCTGGTTGCCACGTACTGGAGCGGGATCGTGGATGAGAACGACCTCTGTTTTCTGGGAGGCTTTCCCGGTCCCCTGCGTAAGGTCTTGGGCGTCTGGAGCGAGGAGATCGACGCTCTCTACGACGAAGACGTCAATCATGTGGTGATGAAGCAATCCGGGAAAGAATATGCTGCTGTGGAGCTGTGCGATCTCATTGCCGCGGAGACGGCCGAAGTTTTGGCAGTCTACAAAGAAGATTTCTATGCGGGGCGGCCTGCTCTGACCCGCAATAAATTTGGCGCGGGCCGGGCTTATTATCTCGCCTTTCGCAGCCGGGAAGACTTCCTCCTGGATTTTTACGGCCGGCTGATTTCGGATCTGAACATAGAGCAGCCTTTGCCGGGAGAGCTTCCCCAAGGGATCTCTGTCCACAAGCGCACGGACGGAGAGCACGATTTCATCTTTATTATGAATTTTAACCCTTCCCAACAGACAGTTGCGCTGGGGGACGCTGATTTTGAAGAGCTGATTTCCGGCGGCAAAGAGCAAGGGACAGTCCGGCTGCCGGGATATGGCGCGAAAATCCTGAAACGCAGGATAAAGCCCGGGCTTTAGGCCCGGGCCAGGAGGCTTATTGTCTCACTTGAGGCCGCAGACGGTCTGCCAGTCCCAATGCCACTTGGGCCAAGCCAAACCCTAGGATCCCGGCGCCTGTTTTCTTTGGAAGCATGCGCCAGCCAAGAGCGGATACCAACGCTCCGGTGCCAGCCACTAACCAGCTAGTACTAGTTGATTTCATTGACAACACCTCCCGCAGCTAGTGTGTCCGAGAGGTAATGATTTTATTGCTGCAGGCTTTGTTTTTGTTGCTGGCGAAGTGATAAGAATGTTTAAAAGAGGCGGAGGCAATGAAAGCTAAACTCGCTTTGGTTATCTTATTGCTGGCGGCAGCGGCCTGCGCCCAGAACAGATGGCTTGCGATCGACTCGTCCCTCACCGGCGAGAAGCTTGAGGCTTTGGTTGTGCTGCCGCCCGGTTATGAGGAAGACGGACGGCGCTATCCGGTGCTGTATTTTCTCCACGGCTGGCAATCGAGTCCCTTGAATTTAAGCCTGCTGTTGGATTGGGATCAGCTGCTGGCCGGATTATGCCATGAAGGAACGATGAGGCCGTTCATTCTGGTGCTCCCCAGTTCCGGAGATGGTGGAGAAAGTTGGTATTCAGACTATCAGGATGGGAGAGCGTATGAGAGGTATTTTCTGGAAGAGCTCATTCCGGCTGTAGATCGCAGCTTTCGCACCATCGCTTCCTGCCAGGGCAGGGGGATCGGCGGCTTTTCCATGGGCGGTTTCGGCGCCTTTAAATTGCTGGCCAAGCATCCGTACGCCTTTGGTTCCGCCAGTTCCGTCTCCGGGATGCTGAGCCTGGAAACTTTCACTTTGGGCTGGAGTTTGCTTCCCCTGCGCGTTTTCAGCTATACTTTCCGGCATCTATATGAGGATGTGTTCGGACCCAGCGTCGCCGATTGGCGGCGCCATGATCCGAAAACTCTTTTGGCGGGTTTAGAGAGAACATTGCCTGAAGTGTTCGCCCAGCGCTCTTTTTTCATGGCCGTAGGCAGCAAAGACGAGTTTTTAGCCGCTGACCAGGCTGACGAGGTGGCGGAATTTTTCAGCGCTGTGGGCGCGGATTATACGTATCAAAAGGTGCCTGGAGGCAGGCACAATTTCTTCTTTTTAAGCTCTCGCCTGGAAGCTGTTTTTCGTTTCCACAGCGAAATTTTCGCAAGGTCTTCCCGGCATTTACTAAGTTATAACGCTAACGGGAAAAGCCGCATCGCGCGATAATAGCTTGCTGTTTTTTTGAGCTTTAATATTGGTGTGGCTCTATTTTGGTTTGGAGGAGTTAACCGAGCGGGGAAGGAGTATTTTGCTCAACTCGCAGCTGAAAAGGGTTAGGTTTTAAAGTTGAAGCTCATTTGCAGGTTAGGCCCACAAGATGGAGCTTTGTAGTAGTGCCAAGGAAAAAATAGAGGTTTCTTTCCAGAAACGCGGCAAAAAATTTTCCCGATCTTGGCGAGTGCCTCGTGTTCGTCGCCGTCTGCTTTGAAATTAAGCATCCCGATTTCCCAATCTTCAATCATCATTTTGGATCGCTGCCGGCGTCCTCAAACCTATAGGAAAAAGATGACACTTGTTGTAAGAGCTTAAACTCTGATTCAAGCTCAGGATTGGGCTGAAACAGATTCAGCTGTTGCGGCTGGGCCTGTATGCCTGCGAGGTTCTTGGAGTTCCCGCCGCTGTCATCAGGTTCAACAATAAAATTAAGGATCTTTGTGGTTTGAACACGGCAAGCAATGTAAAGTCAGCTTTTGCTTTATTAGTCAGTTCCTTTGGGTCCGCGGATATTTGTTGCTTTTGAAGATATCCTGCGCCGTTCATCCAGCCCGGTCTGCCAGATTTGGCTTTAACTTTCAATGTGTCTCGACGATAGGATTCTGGGCGCAAGTCTGACTTGTTGCGCTCCGCCTCACCTTTCACTCGGATATTTCAGGTCTTTCGGCGACCTAAATGGCATCGGACAGATGCGAAGCCAAGAGCCTTCGCAAGCACTTCCGCCGAACGAGCAAGCTTCGCAGATTTCTCGGAGATTGGCTGGTAAGTTTCGCCAAGATGTAGTCAGTGTAAAATTTCCGTTGTTGTTACACAATTAGCAAGAGGAACCATAAGCGGTAGAGAGCGTTCCTGGAGTGAGGTTTGGTGCAAAAGAGCGGCTTGCTTGCGTTACGCTTAGGCCTGGGCTTCAGGCTCTAATTGTTGGCAGTCTTGTAGCGGGAAGGGCTTTTCCCCATGATCTTTTTGAAGGCGCGGCTGAAATAAGCCGGGTCTTCATAGCCGCAGACTTCGGCAACCTCTGTGACAGTATACATGCCGCTGAGCAACATGTCGCAGGCCTTGCCGATCCGAAGCCGCGAGCGGTACGACGAGGCCGATTCTTTATACACCCTTTTGAATAAGCGGCGAAAATATGTTTCGGACATACCGCACAGCTGCGGCAGCGCGGATTCGGGAAACGGTTCGCAGCAATGGGCCTCAAGATACTCCACAGCCGGGTTCAGTTTTTTTCGGTAGCTGTCATGCTCGCAGTCCGTCTCCCGCAGCAGCGCGCCGATCAGCTCGTACAACAAACTCATGCTCAGCACCCGATAATGCGCCGAGCGTTTTCCCCAGACGTTGACCAATCTCATAAAAATCTGACAAATTTTCTGCCCATTGACTGGCGTCAGACAAAGGGGGAGCGCGGAAAGAGCGGCCGGGAATGTCAGCTGAAAATTCACCGTCATGTGGACGAAAGGGGAGTCGTCGTAGCAGCTGGTCACATAAGAAGTATCGGGCGAGAGATACAGGACCTCGCCGGCTTTAGTGGTAAAAGAATGTGTGCCGTTCATCTGATAATGTGCGCGTCCCTCAAGCACATATACGATCCCGTGCCTCTGACGGGAATTTTTATATTCTTCGCTGATCCAGCCCGGCGGAGAAACAAACTTGTGGCACAAGATGATTTCGCTCACGACGATTTCCTTCACCACGGCTAGAGCCTCCTTTGCGGCAATAAAGATGTGTGCCGTTTAATCCAAGTGTACTGCTTGTTATATGGAAAAGCAAGTGCCGATTTGTGATAATAGATTCACAGTCTAGGCGATCTGTCGCCGGGCCTGTGAATCTAGCCAGCGGCTATGCGAAGGAGGAAATTATGAGCGTTTCCTGTAAAAAAGAGAGAAGGCCCATCCTTACCTATGTGCCGGGCCAGCCCAATAAAATGCCGTATTTTATCGAGGGAAAGGCCTATCAGGGAGCATGCGGCCGGGTATATCCCATCCCGGTCCGCGATCAGCTGAGCGATGCGCCTGTGGAAGTGGAGTATGACGTGATCACGCTTGCCAACGAGCACATCGAGGTGAATTTGCTGCCGGAGCTTGGCGGGAAAGTGTATGGCGCCAAGAGCAAACACAACGGCTATGAGTTCGTCTACCAAAACCCGGTGGTTAAGCCAGCGCTGGTGGGACTGGCCGGACCTTGGGTTTCCGGCGGCATTGAATTCAACTGGGCGCAGCATCACAGGCCCACCACCTTTGCTCCCGTGGAAGCCACGGTTCAAAACAATCCTGATGGTTCCGTAACTTGTTGGCTGGGAGAGGCGGAACCGTTCCATCGGCTGCGGGGCGCGGTGGGGATTACCCTTTACCCGGGGAAATCCTATCTGGAAGCGAAGGCGCTCCTTTATAACAGAACAGACCTGCCGCTGCCGTTTATGTGGTGGAACCATCTGGCCGTGCGGGTCAATCCCCAATATAAAGCCGTCTTTCCGCCGGACGTGGAATATGTCAGCGACCATGACCGGAGGGCGGTTATTTCTTTTCCCGTCATGCGAGGGATCTTCGAGACGGCGCGGCCTTACGACTATGGCGACGGTGTGGACGGCACGTGGTATCCCAACATCAAAATTCCCACTTCGGTGATGGTCATGCGCGGACAATCAGAGATGAATTTTCTGGGCGGTTATGATTTTGCAAAAAACGCCGGCACTGTCACCGTGGCCGACCATTACGTGTCTGTGGGGAAAAAAATGTGGACCTGGGGCGACTGTGAATTTGGGAGGGCCTGGTGCAAAAACCTGACTGATAACGACGACCGTTATATCGAGCTGATGACGGGAGTCTATACCGATAATCAGCCGGATTTCACCTATCTGATGCCGGGAGAAACCAAGGAGTTTACGCAGGTTTGGTATCCGATCCAGGAGATCGGGGAAGTGGCAAACGCCACAATCGACGGGGCGCTTTCCTGCAGACAGGAGGGCAGGAAGCTGTTCCTTGGCGCCATTGCCACAGCGCTTTTCCCCAACGCCCGCTTGTCGGTCGCCCTTGACGGCAAGACCATTTTCGAAAAAACAGCGTCTGTGGCGCCGGACCGGAGTTGCCTTGCCGAGACAGTGCTGCCTGACGGAGCGGAGATCAACAGCGTGCGCGTGGCTCTGGAGAGCGCGGAGGGAAAAGAATTGGTCTCCTATGTCCCCGTGCGGCGCGGAGTCAAGAAAAAGCCCCAAGCGCGCAGCATTCCGCCCAGGCCGGAGGAAGTTAAGAGCGTAGAAGAGCTTTACCTGCACGGCGCGCATCTGGAGCAATACAAACATCACACTTACAAACCTGAGGCTTATTATCTGGAAGCTTTGCGCCGCGACCCTTCAGATTACCGCTCAAACTTGGCTTTGGGCCGGCTCTGCACCGAAAAGGCGCAATTCGAAACAGCCCGTGTCTATTTGAACAGGGCCGTTGCCAAGCTCACCTGCCGCAACGATAACCCCGCGGATACGGAAGCCGTTTATCTGCTGGGACGTCTGGAAAAGCTCTGCGGAAACCCTGACGCTGCGTACGAACTCTTTCAGCGGGCTGCCTGGCAATATCCCTGGCGCAGCCAGGCGTATCTTGAAATTGCCAGGATCGACTGCGCCCGGGGAGAAAAGCAGCGGGCAATTCATTATCTGCGGCTTTCCCTGGAAACCAACGCCAAGCTCTTTGCTGCCCGCACCCTGCTGGGCTATTTGCTGCAGGATAAAAAGCTGCTGGGGCGCGTCCTTACAGACGCGCCCCAGGATACGTTTGCGCGGTTTGCCCTCTATCTGTTGGGCGGGGAAGAGGTTGCCGCTTTCATTTTGCACCGTCCGGAAGACGTTCTGGATGTGGCATTGGAGTTTAAGCAGGCGGGCCTGTATCAGGAGGCGGTCCGCGTCTTGGATCTGTGCCAAAGGCCAAATCTGCTGCTGAAATTTCATAAGGCCGCCCTCTTGGGGCAGCCGCCGGAAGAC
>DIPB01000123.1:7991-8761 GCA_002426275.1 Firmicutes bacterium UBA5499 | reverse complement strand
AGGGGCAGCCGCCGGAAGACGCCACGCTGGATTACTGCTTTCCCAACCGTCTGGAAGATCTTGCGGTTTTAGCCGGACGTAACGACTGGCGAGCGGCATATCTGCTGGGCTGCCTATATTACGACAGGCTGAATTATGCCTCGGCAGCCGACGCCTGGGAGACGTCCGTGCGTCTGCACGAAAACAATCCGTATGCGCTGCGTAATCTTGCCTTTGCCTATTACGACCACCTGGGCCGCAAGCAAGAAGCATTGGGGTTGTTGCAGGAAGCCCTGGCGCGGGATCCCCAAAACGCCCGCCTGCTGTACGAACTGCTGCAGTTGAAGAAAAACCTGGGATCCACGGCTGAAGAAAGGCTGGCGCTGCTGGAGTCCCACGCCGCGCTCGTTTGCCAGAGGGATGACTGTTACTTGAGCTGGGCCATGCTCTATACCCAAACCGGACAGTACGAAAAGGCGGAGCAGCTTTTAAAAACCCGCAGCTTCCATATTTACGAGGGCGGAGAAGGTATGCTGACCCGGCATCATAGTTGGCTCTACACCCTTATGGGAGCCGAAGCCATGCGGGAAGGAAACTATGAAAAAGCAGCGAAATGTTTCCCAAATGCGCTCGCCTTTCCGGCTAACTACGGTGAAGGGAAACATTACAGCGCCCAGGAAAGCAACGTCTGGTATTATGCG
This sequence comes from Firmicutes bacterium UBA5499, assembly GCA_002426275.1. Lineage (GTDB taxonomy): Bacteria > Bacillota > DTU084 > DTU084 > DTU084 > UBA5499. The sequence goes on along the minus strand of DIPB01000123.1, from coordinate 8,081 downwards.
GGGCTGCTGAACGAACAGCGGCATCTTCCCCGGCAGGCGAAAGAATGCTATGAGCAAGCGGTGCAACAACCCCCGCGGCTTACGGAAATC
>DIPB01000123.1:7231-7842 GCA_002426275.1 Firmicutes bacterium UBA5499 | reverse complement strand
ATAACTGGGACAGCCGGAGCAGGCAGCGGAGCTGTTTCGTCAAATGTGCGCCCAGGCCGGGGAACGTCTCACAACAGCTGATCTTCCCGGTTACTTCGGCGTGGGCAGCCCGGTGCCGCAGCCTTTTGAGCTGGATCTGGAAAAGGTAAACCGCGTCAACGCTTATCTGCTCTTGGCGTTGGGGCAAAAAGGCTTGGGCAATCTTAAAGCAGCGGAAGCCTGCGTTCAGGAATTAGTCCGGTTGGATCCTTATAACGCGACGCTTGAGATCTATAGGAAGTTGGACGTACTATAACAAAGAGAGCCGTCAGCTAAAAGTTGAGCCGCGCCTTTTTCCCGGTCCGGTATTGAGGCTGCCTTTGAATGTTCCGCGGTGATTTTGCGCTCAGAAAGGAGTTAGTGAAGATGGGAACGATTTGGACAAAAGAAAGGGCCTGGCAATGGTATGATAGCCGTCCCTGGCTGCGGGGATGCAATTTTATGGGGAGCGACTGTGCCAACAGGATCGATCAATGGCAGGAGTTGGGTTTTGAGGAACGGCTGAGAACAGCCGATGCCGAGCTGGCGCTGGCTCAAAAAACGGGCTTCAATTCCATTCGGATTATTTTGGA
>DIPB01000123.1:2921-7115 GCA_002426275.1 Firmicutes bacterium UBA5499 | reverse complement strand
TCTATTTTGGAGTTCGTCGTCTGGCAGCAGCAGCACGACGGTTTTCTGCAACGGCTGGACAGATATCTGGAAACCGCGTGGAAACACGGCATCTCCTGTATGGTGGTGTTGGGGAACGACTGTATGCCGCCCAAAGACGAGTTTTACAAGCCCCCTCAGGTGGGAGTTCAGACATATGATTGGGGCTACCATGGCGGGCGGAAGCATTCCCAGCATGCTCATTTTTCCGGCATGGGCTATCATCTGCTGGACGAGCCGGAACTTGCGCAGCTCCATTATGAATGGGTGCGGGAAATCATCAGTACCTTTCGGAACGACCGGCGCATCGTCATGTGGGATCTTTATAATGAGGCTGGCAATTCTAAACGCGAGGCGGCGACGCTGCCGCATTTGAAGAAATTTTTTGAAATCGCCAGGGAAGTGGATCCCATTCAGCCGCTGACCTGCTGTACGTTTCGTTGCCCCGGAGATCCCCGGCGAGAGATTCCGGCCCTCGAGCGCTTTGCGCTGGAAAACTCTGATCTCATTTCTTACCACAGCTATGCGGATTATCAGGAAAACGTCCGCGTTATCAAACGCCTAAAGCGATTCGGCAGACCCATCGTCTGCACCGAGTGGCTGGGACGGTGCATACATAACACTGTGCAGGAGATGTTCCCGCTGTTTTATTTGGAAAAGATCGGCTGCTATAACTGGGGCTTGGTGGCGGGCAAATACCAGACTTACGAACCCTGGGAAGGTCTCTGGCAGGAGTATGAAAAGCAGCCGCAGGCGGATGTGGATTTCACCAAGTGGTTTCACGACCTGTACCGGCCGAACCTGCGACCGTACGATCCCCGGGAAATTGAACTGATCAAGCGCTTCTGCGGATACGCGGATTACGATTTTTCATTGGAAACGGCTGGGAACAGCGACGGCTAACTGTGAGCGTACCGACGCGGAGCTTGGTCATAGACGAGCATACAGACATCGCCAAAGAAAAAGTGATGGAAGGGGAGATGAAAATGGCTGGTGAAATTATATATAAATCAGGCGACAGACAAAGGCTCAGTTATGACGTAGTGGTTGCCGGAGGAGGCCCCGCGGGAATCGCGGCCGCTTTGGAAAGCGCCCGTTCCGGCGCCAGAACCGCTTTAATCGAACGGTATGGGATTTTGGGGGGAAACCTTACTTCAGGCTTTGTCGGCCCGATTATGGGTTTGGTATCAGAGGGGACGATCGCGGATGAAATCGAACGGGCTCTGGACTTGAGGCTGGTGAAAGTCCAGAATATGGAGCGCGCAAAATATGTTTTTGTCAGGATGTTGACGGAAGCCGGAGTGGATATTTATTATCAGACGCTGCTCGCGGGCGTCGCCGTCCGAGGCGAAAGAATTGATGCTGCCGTGGCCGTAGGAAAATGCGGGATCTTTGATTTCCATGCGGAAATGTATATCGACGCCACTGGCGATGGCGACATGGCTTACTACGCAGGCTGTCCCTATCAAATGGGGCGGGAGGGTGATAACCTCGTGCAGCCTGTTTCCCTGATGTTTACGATCTGCGGCGTAGACCCCAGCCAGACTCAGGACTTGACCTGCTGGGATGATACGGTATTGACCAGCGGAAAGAAATATCTGCAGCTGTGTAAGGACGCCTGTGCTGGCGGAGAACTACCGCCGACGGTAAATAAGGTGCGTCTTTATCTGACGCAGCTTCCGGGGGAGCGGATGGTGAACGCGACGCAGGCCAACGGGATCGATCCGTTTTCCGCGGCGGATTTGCAGAGAGCCGAGCTGGATCTGCGGACGCAAATTGAAATGGTTGTAGCATTTCTTCGCGCTCACGTTCCGGGGTTTGAAAACATATGGGTAAAGGCCGGCGCGAGCACTCTGGGCGTCCGGGAATCAAGACGCATAACTGGAGATTACATACTTCAGGATCTGGATGTGGTCACCGGTCGGAAATTCGAGGATGTGGCCGTCCACAATGTAAATTTCCCGATTGACATCCATAATCCGTCTGGCGCCGGCCAGGCGGAAACGGAGGGACTACGTCCGCATATGGCGCAGCCGTATGATATTCCGTTCTCCTGTATGCGGCCGCTGGGGATCGATAATCTTTGCACTGCCGGAAGATGCATCTCCGGTACGCATCGCGCCCACGCTTCCTACCGGGTCATGCGTGTTTGTATGGCGATGGGACAGGCGGCCGGAGCCGTCGCCGCTGTGGCGGCCGCTCGAAAAGTCGGCGCCGTGAAGTGAATTACAGGGAAGTCCAGCAGCGCCTGATTCGAAATGGCGTAAAGCTTTTTGATTAATTACACTTTCGCGGTAAGGAACAGCCAGTCGGTCCTTGTAAAATGCGGGTAATTTGCCAATTAAATATTCAATCAGCTTACGTATTACGACCTAGTGAGGTATGGGCAGAGACGCTGATGTTTTTCGCTCAAGTCTGCAAAAAAGAAAGTAATTATCATGCTGTGACTGGGGCATTCTGGGGATACCTACAAAACCAAGATCTTTTATGGAGCGGCCAGACACGGTACAAGCAGGTGATGGATTGTCCAGATCTAGATTTTTGGGCTTCACCCTATACGTATGAGAATAGGTCCTGGACAGTTCGCTTCAATGCGTTATACTGTCAAATCTCTTCAAAAGCATGGTAAGTTATGGTTTACAGAAGCAGATACATTTATAAGCGATTCAAGTATCGGTTCCCATATACAGCATGGTTTTCCAATGACAACTAAAGAGCAGGACAAGGAACTTTTAAAACGTGATTTCATTTATCCTCTTTGCGAAGCAACACAAGCATGGTGGATCGATTGGTCATCTGGGATTTCACAGTATGAAGAAAACGCGTTTAAACCTTTAATGAGGCGTATGCAACAAATTGGGAGAGCTTCCTTAAATATGCCGCTGGGAAGTGTTTTTGAAATTGCCGCTGTAGTAGACCAAGAAAGCCTTCATACAACGCCAAATTCTCAACTTATGGTAAACGCAATCGATCGTTTTCGGATTCATGAATTACCTTTTATCGGGACCCCAATAGATTATTATGAGACTGACGATGTTATTGACGGCTCTGAGCAAAAATATAAAATGTATATATTTTTAAATAATTATTCGATGGACGATGAAGAACGTGAAAAAATTGAAAATAACCTTTAAAAATGGCAACATACTCGTTTGGATGTACGGCGCAGGATTAATTAATCCGGATGCCAAGAAAACGGTCGGTGAAAGTAATGTTTCAGATCTTACAGGCATTAATATGAGAATAGAAATGGTTGAACAGCGTTCCCGAATAAAGGTAATGGATGGTGCGCATAACTTTTTATTGGGGATAAGAGATGGCGATGAAAGCGGCGACTTCGAAAAGATAATAAGCTGTGGATATATTAATTTCGAGTTTATTAAAGGTTTTGGCAGTTATGTGAAAACATATAAAGCCGCACCTTGTATGATAAATCCGGTAATTCATATAGATGATCCTGACACTACAGTTTTGGGCAAATATATATCTGGCGGGCAAGCAGGCTTTGCAATCAAAGAATTTGATGCTTGGACATCAGTTTATATAGGTTCTCCCGCTGCCCAAGCAGATGTTCTTCGTGCAATTGCGAAAAAAGCCGGCGTTCATTTATTTGCCGATAAGGATGTAATCGTCTATGCGAATGAAAGCTATGGTGGACTACATACTGTAACTGATGGGCATTACATTGTTAATCTAAAGGATAATTCCGATGTTATCGAGGTATTTGACGAGCGTGACATTGCGAAAAACGTTAAAGAATTCGAAGAGTACATACCCAAAGAAACTTCCCGACTATATTGCCTACAACCTAATAAAATAACGAATTGCCTGACTTGAGAAAGTAAATGCACATCCTGGAGCGCAATAACCCTTGCAAAGGTAAGGACGCTGGCTGAACGCGACTGCCTGAGAACTTGACTTAAACAAATAGAGCCAGAACGCCTTGCGCGCTCACAGAAGCGCGTCTCCGTATTTTTTTTTATGAAAAGGAGGTTGGGCAAGCTGCGGTCGCTTGGCAGTGTGTCCCGAGATTTAAATCTCCAAGTTGGAGTCTCTCCCCAGTTTTATCACAAAGCCTACCGCTCGCTCATAGAATAAGGATATAGTTTACGCCAAAATTTTCATCAGGAGGCGATATGATGAGCGGTTCGAGTAATATCTGCGATGTTAAAGTCA
>DIPB01000123.1:2029-2825 GCA_002426275.1 Firmicutes bacterium UBA5499 | reverse complement strand
GCGATGTTAAAGTCAACCTGCCGTACCCTCCCGTACAGGCGGAAAGCCGCCGGGTCGAAGATGCCTATGCCATGTTGAGCAATGTGGGCAGTGGCAATTCCGAGATGACTGCGGTTAGTCTATACTTTTACAACAGCGTAATCCTGACGCCGAATTATGCTTTCTTCGCCAGGTGCTTTCATGAAATCAGCATCGTCGAAATGCATCATCTGGATATGTTTGCCAATCTCGCTTTTCAAATGGGATTAGATCCGCGGCTATGGAGCATGGAAGGATCGAAATTATGCTACTGGACTCCAGCGTACAATCGTTATCCCTGGATGATACGGGAAGTCATTGAAAATGCGATTAAAGGTGAAAGAGCCGCCATAGCGAAATATAGCGCACAGGCTGAAACGATTCCTGACCGGAATATTGGGGCGCTCTTAAATCGTATCATTCTCGATGAGCGACGTCACATTGAGATTTTTCATAAAATGTTGGAACAGCTGCCTTGAGAGCAGGATGCCTACGGAGATCATCGTCCGAGTGAAACAGGCTAACTTTGAGCTCATCCAAGATCTGGAAATGTGAGAACCGAAACCTGAGCTTGTAATGAAGAATGTCCAACCGTAAAAGGAAAAGAGGCGCCGAGTACGATATCAAGATCTGGGATCTGGATAACTTCACCAGCTGGTTGGGAGTTGAAGAACCATTACGGTGCTTGAAAATAGAAGAGACCTAAAAATACATGAAAAATGGCAGACGCATGTCCAAAACGTACGTAACCTTTGCGATATGCCCGGCGCTTAGGGTT
>DIPB01000123.1:0-1932 GCA_002426275.1 Firmicutes bacterium UBA5499 | reverse complement strand
CGATATGCCCGGCGCTTAGGGTTATGTCTACCCTTTAGTCCGATCTTAGCAGTCAGTTCTTGATTCATCATCTTTTCCACCACCACGGTGATTCCAATCTCTGTGCAGAGATTAAGAAGTCCCTCCTCAGCTGAAGCCATAATTGAGGGAGATTATCTGTTGCAATGGCGTATCGAGGGCGCTTCTAATTATGTCTTCTTGAGTCTGCATCAGCGCGTTGAGTTTGAGATAACTGCATTGCGGTTCATCCGTAAATTATTGTTTTCTGCACCAATAATTTTTACATTTAAAGTGAGGAGCTGCTATGCCCAAATTTCACGGAGAATGGGACAACTTCAGAAACGGTCCCAGCGCTACTAATTTGTGAAATTGGTCACAGACGGTTGGATATTGAAGATTCAGGGTTTAATGATCTGAAAAACCATTGGAAGCTGGATCATGTTTACACTCATGATCTAAATGCTCTGGAACCTGAATTCCCGGTTATAACTGTTCCGGGAACGCAGGCCGCAAATAATCTGGCTAATGTACGCCATAACATATGATATTTTCATGCTCATGGTGAAGCGAAATCCGAGAAGTAAGGAACTTAAAGAACAGCCGCTAAAGGAATTGGCAGCGATAATGTCAGTGGTCCTAACGCGCCAGAGAAAAATGAAAAAGAGAAAGGCCATTGCATAAAATTGGTAACTCTGGAGAGAACCAGTCAGTAAAAAAATCAATTTGGGAAAAGGGGGAGTTCCGTCTAAAAAATGGCTTTTATGGGCTTTTAAGCGGTTATCTCTCGTTGCTGGCGGCTCAACGTGGTCCCCCGACCTTTTGAAGAATACATTTGCGGAATCCTCGGTCAATTTTACCACTCTTGACCAGCTTTTTGTTGTATGGTATGATAATTATTAGCATTTTTCACGAGGGGGAACTAACGTGAGGCTATACGGGACCATGGAGGTCGGAGCTAATGGCCACCTTTACATAGGCGGCTGCGATGCTTTGGAACTGGCTGAAAACTGGGGTACGCCTCTGTATGTGATGGACGAAGCGGAGATTCGCCGCCGCGCCAGAGCGTACAAACAAGTGCTGGCTGAAAACTATCCAGAGAGCAAAGTGATTTACGCGGGAAAAACCTTTATGACCATGGCCATGTGTAGGCTCATGGAAGAGGAAGGCTTAGGTCTCGATCTGGTTTCAGACGGGGAACTGTATACGGCCCTCTCCGCCGGGTTCCCAACCGAAGACGTTTACCTGCACGGCAATAATAAATCTCCGGCCGAATTGGAATTGGCCGTCACGCGCGGCGTGGGCAGAATTGTGGTGGATAATCTCTATGAGCTGGAATTATTGGATAAAATAGCGCAAAAACATAAGAAGAAAGTCAAGATCATCCTGCGGGTAACGCCTGGAGTGGAAGCGCATACCCATTCGTACATTCAAACCGGACAAGTAGATTCCAAGTTCGGGCTGGGAATTCACAATGGACTGGCCCAAGAAGGCGTCCGGCAGGCGCTTGAGTTGGAAGGCGTGGAGCTCGTTGGATTGCATTGCCATATTGGCTCTCAGATCTTCGAACTGGACTCTTTTGATGTGACGATTGAAGTCATGTTGGATTTTATGGCCAAACTAAAGACACAGCTGCAATGGGAGTGTCAAGAGCTCAGTTTAGGCGGCGGCCTTGGCATTCGCTACACAGATCGCGATCCAGACGTCTCAATTGAAGATTTCGGCAAGAGAATTGCCGGCAAACTGAAAACTGAGGCGCAAAAGCATGGCTTACAACTGCCGGCTTTAGTTGTGGAACCGGGTCGTTCCATTGCCGGGGAGGCGGGGACAACCCTTTACACAATTGGCTCCATCAAGGAAATCCCGGGCATCCGCAAGTATGCGGCTGTAGACGGCGGCATGGGCGATAACCCCAGGGTCGCGCTTTATCAGGCT
>DIPB01000192.1:10140-15955 GCA_002426275.1 Firmicutes bacterium UBA5499 | reverse complement strand
TCTATATCGCTTTGGATGAACGCGCCGCACATCTGGCCGGCATTCCGGTGGGGGCGATCAATTTCATCTTCACCATCCTGACCGCCGTCACTGTATCTGTCGCCGCGCGCACTGTGGGGGCGCTCATCGTCTCCTCGCTGATGGTTGTTCCGGTTGCCTGCGCCATGCAGCTGGCGAAGAGCTATAAGCAAACAGTTATCTATGCGTCTTGCTTCGCCGTTTTCTTCACTGTCAGCGGCCTGTTCATTTCCTATTATTTGAAGCTGAAGCCGGGCGGTACCATTGTGCTTTTGGGAGTGCTGTGCCTGTTAATGATTCTGCTGCTCAAGAAAATCTTAGCCAAGCTTGTGCTGACTGGGAAAAGAGGTGAATATTATGAAGGAGACAGGCGATAATTGGCCTTCAGACTTGAAAAAGACCAAACCCCGTCAGGGCGTGCTTTCCGTGCTGGAGGATGCGCAGGGGCCTCTCAGCGCTAGGGAAATTTGCTCGGAGCTGGGAAAACGTGGCGAATCCGCCTGGCTGTCCACCGTTTATCGGATTTTGGAGCTTTTTGTGAAGCGAGGCGTGGCGGTTAAGGCGGCCGTAATGAGCAACGAAACCGCCCTTTATGAGCTGAACCGCGCCCAGCATAAGCATTACGCCATCTGTTTGGGCTGCCATAAAATTATGCCGCTGAACAATTGCCCGCTGGAGAAATTCGTCCCCAAGCTCGAAGACGAAGACTTTCACGTGACGGGTCACAATTTGGAAGTCTATGGTTACTGCGGCAGGTGCGCTTTAAAGTAACATCTTTCAGAAAGCGAAGGAGGATGCCGATGGCTACGGAGATCTATATTGTCTCTGGGTTCTTAGGCGCAGGCAAAACGACTCTGATCCAGAAGCTGCTGCGGGAAGCTTTTCAAGGCGAAAAGATCGCGCTCATCGAAAATGATTTTGGGGAGATTAGCGTTGACGCCGCCTTGCTGAAATCTGGCAGCGTCCAAGTGAAAGAGCTCAATTCCGGCTGCATCTGCTGCAGCCTGGCGGGAGATTTTGGGAAAGCCATAGAGGAACTTGTCTGTCGGTTTCAGCCGGATAAAATCGTCATTGAGCCTTCCGGCGTAGGTAAGCTCTCGGATATAATGAAAGCCTGTTCGGCCCCGCGCCTTCTCGCCTTGGCGGAAGTGCAGGCCAAAATCACGGTGGCGGATGTGAAACGTTGCCAGATGTATCTTGACAACTTCGGAGAGTTTTTCGCGGATCAGATTAGATACGCAGATGCGGTGGTGCTCAGCCGCACAGAAGATTATCCCCAAGGCATAGCCGCCGCGCAGGAGCTGATTGGCTCCATCAATCCCCACGCCGCTATCTTGGCAAAGCCCTGGGAGCAAATCGCGGCGGGGGAAATCATCAGCCGGCAGCCTGCATCCGGCCACCTTTGCCATCACGGGTGCGGCTGCGGCCATCACCAGACTGCCGAAGAGGCCTTTGAGACGGTTACAGTCAGGACAAAGCGGACATTCAGCAAGGACGAGCTGAAGGCGCGGGCGGAAAAGATGGCGCGCAGCGCGAATGGAACGATTCTGCGCGCCAAGGGGATAGTTCGCGGCCCGGACGGGTATCTCAATTTTCAGTACCTCCCCGGAGACGTTCTGGTCACGGATTGCGCTTCTCCGGGAGAGCTGCTTTGCTTCATAGGACGGAACCTGAACTCACAGGAATTAGTCAATCTGTTCAGCGGAGCGTGATGGGATGGCGCTGCCTGTTTACGTTGTCACCGGCTTTCTGGACGCAGGGAAAACCACTTTTTTGAATAACCTGCTGCGAAGGCGAGATTGGCGGGAAAAGAGGATCATGGTTGTTCAGTTCGAGACAGGTCAGGAGGAATTTTCCCGTCCTGCTTGCGACTGCCAGCGTCTGGTTTTCTCGCAAAGCGAGCTGGCGCAAAGGCCAAAGCGGATCGCCCAGGAGATCTGCGCCTGTCTCCAAAGCGAGCGGTTCGATGAAATCTGGCTGGAATGGAACGGCGTCGCTCCATTTTCTCAGCTTGAAGCGTTACTCTCCGATTCTCGGCTTCTGAGGCTGTGCAGGCTTCTGAAGGTAATTCACGTCGCTGATGCCGCCGGCATCGAAAATCTGTTGGGCAGAACCGGACCCGCATTGCCGGAGCAGATTGCCAACAGCGATTTTGCGGTCTTGCGCAATGTCCGCTCCCAGAATGCGTTCAGGCGCATCGCGCGCCTTTTCACAGACCTCAACCCTGGAATTCCCGTCTTTAGCGCCATAGCGTACGAAGAGCTGGATCAACAGTTGCGCCTGAGAGAGCGTCCTGTGACATCTTTTTTCGTGACAGTGGGCTTGCTCATGGCGCTGTATTTCGCGGCCAGGCCTGTATTCCAGCTCCTGAGGATCCCGGTCAATACCATCAGCAATGTGTTTTTAGGGATCATCTTACAGGCCTTTCCCTTTTTGTTGATTGGCGTCCTGCTTTCAGCAGCAATTCAGATCTTTGTCTCCCAAAGCGCGATTGAGCGCTTATTTCCTAAATCCCTAGGCCGTGGAATGCTGGCGGCAATCATAGGCGGCTTCTGCCTTCCGGTTTGCGATTGCGCGTCCATTCCCATTTTCAGAAGCTTGGTGAGAAAAGGGGTGCCCCTCCCGGCGGCTGTTACCTTCATGACCGCAACGCCGGTGATCAACCCGGTGGTGATCCTGTCGACATATTACGCCTTTGGCGGCGATCTGAAGATGGTGGCCAGCCGCGTGTGCCTGGGAATCGTCTCCGCCGTGCTCATTGGTCTTTGGTTTGCCATCCTGCCGTCCCAAGGACAGATTCTCTCCGGAGGGAAGCTGGACAGCGTGCTGTGCAGTTGCGGCTGCTACCTGGACAGCCGGCCGCATACTTTTTCCGGAAAGCTGAGCTTGTTTTTGCGGCATTCCCAAGCGGAATTTTTCAGCGTGGGGAAGTATTTGTTAATTGGCACTTTCATCTCTGCGCTCTTTCAAACCATGGGCAAAGGGCTCTTCGCTTCGGCTCAAAGCGGGGCAAGCCTCGCCATTTCTCTTGTGATCATGATGGCCATGGCTTTTTTTCTCTCTCTTTGCTCCTCTTCAGACGCGGTTGTGGCTCGAGGCTTTGCCGGCCAATTCCCCGCGGGCGCGCTGATGGGCTTTTTGGTCTTCGGACCGATGATGGATCTGAAAAACGTGCTGATGCTCTCTGCCGGATTCTCGAAAAGGTTCATTGGCAAACTATTATTTGTGGCGTTCAGCGTGTGCTTTGCGATCGTCTTTCTGTTTTCGCGGCTGGGGGGGATGTAAAGTGAGACTCAACGCTCAGACTTCCTTGGAAATCGTCTCTTGCTGCGTCTTTGGGGGAGTTACGCTTTATCTGGTGCGCAGCGGTAAGTATCTGTCCTATGTCACCCCCAGAATGGAACCGTACCTCTACTTTACAGCCGTCGTGATGGGGATCTGGGCGCTGTCAGCCTTGGGCAGGTTGCGGCCGCAGCACAAAGTGCGCTCCGCCCATTGCCTGGTGCTGGCAATTCCAGTTTTGCTGTTGCTGCTTCCCCACAGTCCTCTGGATATTTCCGATCTTTCCGGCAATAAGAAGGCAGCTGTGGCGCCTCCAAAGGCGGAGCGGCGTTCAAAACCGCCAGAAGAGACGGCTCTGCCGGATTCGGACGCGGCAGCTGCTAAGATCGCCGCGGCGAGCAATGATGATTTCGGCTTTTGGCTTTCGGAGCTTTACATGCATGCGGAGCAATATGAAGGATATCCAATCACAGCCACGGGCTTCGTCTGTAAAGACCCGGAATTGTTAAAAGACGATGAATTTGCCCTAGCGCGGCTGATGATGACGTGCTGCGCTGCGGATTTGATGCCCGTCGGATTTGTGTGCAGATCTGAAGCGGCTTCCCAACTGAAAGCCGAGTCCTGGGTCACTGTGGACGGAGTGATGGGAAAAGTAGAGTCCCAAGGCGGCTCGGAAAAATACGAACCCCGGATCGTCGTGGAGAAAATAGCGCCCGCCAGAGCGGTGAAGGGCTACATTTATCCGTATTGAGACGCAATAAAAAGCGAGGCTGTCTCCAAAAGGAGGCAGCCTCGCTTCGTGAGGGATGGAGTTTGCTATTTTAATTTCCCATAGTATGCCTGGCTGAACAGAGCGCTGATTTCAGCCACCAGCGGCAGCCGCGGGTTTGAGCCCGTGCACTGGTCGTTGAAGGCGATATCGGACATCTCCGGAATCAAGGCTGCGAAATTTGCCTCATCCAAGCCGGCAGCTTTCAAAGTTAGGGGGATCTGTACTTTCTTCAAAAGTTCCTGGATGGCGCCGATGAGATTCGCGACGGATTCTTCCACTGTTTTGCCCTTGACCCCGATAAAGTCTGAGATTTCCGCGTAGCGCTCGTGCGCTTTGGGATACTCATACTGCGGGAAGGCCGCGAATTTAGTGGGCTTGCTGGCGTTATAGCGAATCACGTAGGGGAGCAGAATCGCATTTGCCCGGCCGTGGGGCAGATGGAACTTGGCTCCCAGCACGTGGGCCATGCTGTGGTTGAGTCCCAGGAACGCGTTGGTGAAGGCCATGCCGCCCATACACGAGGCGTTATGCATTTTCTCCCGGGCCTTGGCGTCGGAGCCGTCGGCGAAAGCCCTGGGTAGGTATTGAAAGACCAGCTTGATTGCCTTCTCCGCCAAGGCGTCGGTATAATCCGAAGCCATCACCGAAACGTAGGCTTCGATGGCGTGGGTGAGCACGTCGACTCCCGTGTCAGCCGTAACCTTAGGCGGCACGGTCATCACCAAATCCGGATCCAAAATGGCGATATCGGGCGTCAATTCATAATCAGCCAGCGGATACTTAACGTCCCGAGCAGGGTCTGTGATCACGGCAAAGGACGTTACCTCGGAGCCTGTGCCGCTGGTTGTGGGGATGGCAACATAGAGCGCTTTTTTGCCCAAGACCGGGAATTTGAAGGCCCGCTTTCTGATGTCCGCGAACTTCAGCCGGAGAGTTTCAAATTCCGTTTCCGGGCTCTCGTAGAACAGCCACATGCCCTTGGCAGCATCCATAGCCGAGCCTCCGCCTAAGGCGATGATGAGATCTGGCTTGAACTCGTTCATTTGTTTGACGCCTTCCTGCACAGTCTGCACTGTGGGGTCAGGCTCCACATCCGAGAAGATCTTATAGCTGATGTTTGTCTTATTCAGCTGGTATGTCACCTTGTCCACGAAGCCCAGCTTCGCCATGGCAGGGTCTGTGACGATGAAAGCGCGTTGGCCTTTGATCTTGCTCAAATACTGCAAGCTGCCTGGTTGAAAGTAAATCTTAGGCGGAATCTTAAACCACTGCATTCTGTCTCTGCGAATGGAAACGCGTTTCACATTGATCAAATTCATCACGCTCACATTATCGGTTGTGGAGTTGCGTCCCATGGAACCACAGCCTAAAGTTAAGGAAGGGGTATTTGTATTATACAGGTCTCCGATGGCGCCCAGCGAAGACGGAGAATTAACCAGCAATCTGCCTGTCCGGACCCGGGAGGTGAAAGCGGCGATTGCCTTGTCGTCATGGGAGTGGATGACAGCAGAGTGTCCCAGTCCCCCGAATTCCGTCATCTCGTCGCAGCGATGGATTCCTTCCTCATAATTGGCGACCTCGTAATAAGCTAAAATGGGACTGAGCTTTTCCCGGGAGAGGGGATAGTCCGGGCCGACGCCGTCCAAAGGAGCCACCAGGATCTTTGTGTCTTCAGGCACAGAAAAGCCCGCCATACTGGCGATTTTTGCTGCCGGCTGGCCAACTACCTGCGGACTCATGGCT
>DIPB01000192.1:9209-10010 GCA_002426275.1 Firmicutes bacterium UBA5499 | reverse complement strand
TGCGGACTCATGGCACAGCGCTTGGGATCGATGGCCAGCTGCTCTAAGGCTGGGATTTCGGACGGGGAGAGAAAATAGCAGCCGTATTCTTCCATGAGACTGCGGACTTCTTCGGTTATCTCCCGATCCACGATTACAGCTTGCTCGGAGGCGCAGATCATTCCATTGTCGAAAGTTTTGCTGAGAATCAGGTCTGCCACGGCGCGCTTGATATTTGCCGTTTTTTCAATGTAGCAGGGAACATTGCCCGGTCCCACGCCCAAAGCGGGTTTGCCGCAGCTGTAGGCGGCTTCCACCATGCCGGCCCCGCCTGTGGCCAAAATCAGCGCCACTTCAGGGTGGTTCATCAGCAAATGGGTCGCTTCGGCGCTGGGCTTTTCCAGCCAGCCGATGGCGCCTTCCGGCGCCCCGGCCGCCACAGCCGCCTGGAGCATGATTTCAGCGGCTCTGATGCTGGATTTCAGCGCCTTGGGGTGAAAGCTGAAGATGATGGGGTTTCTGGTTTTCACTGAGATCAGGGATTTAAACATGGCGGTGGAGGTAGGGTTAGTAACAGGCGTAAGTCCTGCGATAATGCCGATCGGTTCTGCGATTTTGCAGTAGTCTTCTTCCAAGTTCTCTTCAATCACGCCCACCGTGCGTTCCCGCTTGATATTGTGATAGACGTCTTCTGTGGCGAAGAGGTTTTTCGTTACCTTATCTTCGTAGACGCCCATGCCGGTTTCCTCATAGGCCAGATGAGCCAGCTCAATGTGGTGATCCACTCCCGCCAAGGTCATGGCTTTGACTATGGCGTCAATT
>DIPB01000192.1:8032-9087 GCA_002426275.1 Firmicutes bacterium UBA5499 | reverse complement strand
CCCAGGGACATATAAGCTTTTTGGGCGGAGCGGGCCTTGGCAATTAATTTTTCCAGCTCTGCGGCTGGAGAGTCTTTCGTGACTTCTGTCATTCTTCATTCCTCCTGTTGATGCAGTATAATAGCTCCAGGATACTATCGCCTAAATGAAGGTGCTTTACGGGCAGACTCGTCTTTAGCTTTACGGGAGCGAAGTTCCAGATCCCAAGAGCTCCGCCTGCTTCCATCATTTCAGCCACAGCCTGCGCAGCTTCAGGGGTGGTGCAGATTGTGCCGATGTCCACCGGCTGTTCTTTGAAAAAGCTTGGCATTTCAGAGATGTTTCTAATTTTTACTCCTGCCACAACTGTTCCTACTTTTCCTGGATCCACATCAAATAAAGCCGTAAGTTTAATGTTGCGTTTGCCGAAGTTCGGGTAGCTGGCGATGGCTTTGCCGAGATTCCCCACTCCCACGATGATCATCCTCCAGCTTTTGTTCAGACCCAACAGGCGGGAGATAGAGATCAGCAGTTCGGATATGGGATAGCCATAGCCGTGCTGGCCAAACTGTCCGAATTGATTCAAGTCCTGCCGCAGCTGCGAAGGTGTAACGCCGATTCGTTTGGCCAATTCCTGGGAGGAGATCCGCTCAATTCCGAAATCGTCGAGCTCTTTCAGGTAACGCCAGTAGATAGGCAGGCGAGAGATGGTTTTAGGCGAGATGGCGGAGCCTTCGTCTGACAATGGGGAATCACTCCTCTCATGCGACTATGTTAAACTTTTATCAAACACTGTCATTATTTTAACACCAGCTGAAATCATTGTCAAGGCTTTAACAAAGATTTAAGAAAGTTTGAACGCAGTTTTTTCTTGCGACCGGACTAAGCCATGGTTCTCTCAAGCGAGCTCTTTGGGCCGGGCCATGAGCGTGATAGAAAACAGTAATTCTGTGGACTGACGCTCTCGTCCCCAGATGAGAAATGCTGTGGCTTCGTGAGATGGCGGAAATTTTGATCTTCTTGCTTGGATAAAAGTCCGGGTCTTTTACTTAGAATGAATTTTTCACTGTTGATAT
>DIPB01000192.1:0-7895 GCA_002426275.1 Firmicutes bacterium UBA5499 | reverse complement strand
TATAATTGACTGGAAATGTGCGGAAAAGAAGGCGGAAAAGTGAAAAAAGAACTGTGCAGAACAGGAGAGGGAAGATTTGCGTAGTCACTGAAGGCTGTGTTGTCTGCGCGAGGATCAGAGCCTGCAGGCGTTATTTTGTTGATGAGCGATTATCCGCTGCGGCTTTGACAAATAGCTGCCGACTAGTCTAGCGGAAGAACGGACTAGTCCAAACGGATTATTTTCAAAATAGATAACTGTAAAAAAAGGAGAAATCTAGGCAAGAAGAGAAATAATGAAGAAATAGCAAAAATTCTGGAGTTGAGAATGTGAGTTGGAAAAAGATGATAATATTGCAGCTGGCAACTCCTACGACGAGCTGAACAGGCTGACTTTCTCTAAAGTGGAAGGTCTGTTCCGGGCTATCCCCCGGGCCAAGAACGGTTACGCAACCTGGACTTCCAGGGGGAACTGCCGGCTGATTTTGCCCTGTCCGATGCCAAGCAGGTGGCTCTTGATTACGCTGTCTCCAGCGTGGCCGCGGATCTGGGGGCTGAGCCTTCGGGCATCTCCAGGCTCTTCCTGCGGAATTCTCTCCCCCAAGACAGGCTCCATCAGAATGCCTTGGACATTTATGCAGCGGGTGAGGACGGGCAGTATAGCAAACTGGCTCCCGTCTCCTGGAGGCTGGTGCGCGGCGGAGAGGATTTGGCGCTGGAGTTGTCAGAATCCATAGCGGGTCGGTATATCAAGGTGCACAGCAAATTCGATGACCGGGATGAAGCGCTGAACTACGCGGATAAAAGCAGCTTCCGAAACTCTTTGGGCGAGATCTTAAGCGTAGAGCAGATTCTGGATTTTCAGGAAACCACTTATGAGTATGACGCTTTAGGCAATCGCACCCGGATGTCTGTGAAGCTTCTGGGCAGTAAGACCCGGGAATACAAATATTACGCAAATTCCAACAGGCTTCTCACAGACGGGAAGTTTGCCTATGCTTATGACGCCAATGGCAACCTGCTGCAAAAAGGCAACCGGTATGAGCTGGTTGGGGAGAATTTAGTCTTCACTACCGCAGGCGAAGGGGTACTTTATTGGGAATACGGCTATGACCTGGCCAATAGGTTAATCGAAGTCAAGATGCTATACCTACGATCCCTTGGGCTTGATAGTGGAAAGGGCGGCAGACGGCGGCAGGAGACATTATGTTTTTGCTCTCTCAGGGGATCTCATCTGGGAGAGGAATTTCGAGACAAATGCAGAAAGCTCTTATATCTGGTGGAATGGCCGGCACCTGGCCAAGGTGGAGGGTAAGGCTGGAGATCCTGAAGCAGTAAGGTTCTTCTATCACAATGATCTGCTTGGCACGCCCATGGCTGTGACGGATGCCGCGGGCCGGCTGGTTTGGAGACAGGATTATC
Organism: Firmicutes bacterium UBA5499; assembly: GCA_002426275.1. Taxonomy (GTDB): domain Bacteria; phylum Bacillota; class DTU084; order DTU084; family DTU084; genus UBA5499. The sequence goes on along the minus strand of DIPB01000192.1, from coordinate 6,495 downwards.
TGTCTTTCGGCGGAAAGATAGAGCAGGACAAAGTTTATGCCTATGCCGAGACGCATGGACTCACAGGCAAGGAATTTGATGATGATACGGGGCTTTATTACTATAAAACTCGAAATGAATTACAAAGATACCATCAGGAATATCGGCGAAGAAAAAGTGAAACGTTCACTTCTATACAATTCTACGGCGGCTTTTGCGCTTATAGAAAACCTAAAGGAAATTGACTACAATTTTTCCGAAGCATCCTATCAAGCAAAACGGACTGATATAGAAGCTTTGTATTCAAACTTTCTCTATATTCTGCAAACTGATCAATGGAAGACTTCTGTACAGGCGAAGATGAACAACACTCAGTATGTTGATGAAGCCTTTAAAAAATATTCCAGTCATAAATTAGGAGGTGTTGTTTGACATTATAAGAGGATTCTTATATCGTGTAAAGGTTAAAATATGTCGGCCGATAAAATAACCGTATATTTCTCCTGCTCCTTTTTTTTGGAGAAGAAAGCAGACTGTCAACATTCTGCTTGATGACGCTGTATTCCTTTGCTTCCTGCCTTGCGGATTTATATTCGCTATACAGTTTTTCCTTTTCGTCAGCGAAGGTGTCATACTCCGCTTTCATCTTCTCGGCGGAGGGTAGCTTTTCTATCTTCATTTCCTTTAAGGCTCTGGCGGACGCTTCAAAGAGGATAATATCGCCTCATGTCCTCTCAGGAACTTTTCCTTATCGGAGGATTTCCGATAGCTGTCATAAACGGGTTTCAACTTTCTAAATGCGGCGGCGTGCTTCATAAGCAAAGAGAGATCCGCCGTGCGGCTTTCCGTGGACTTGATGGAGGCAAGCAGCTTATCGCTGGCGGAGGCAGCAGCAGCGGTCTTTTCCTCCAATTCCTCATAGCTGTTGATACCGTGTTCCGTGAGGAAATTCATGGTCTTTGCCGCTTGTTTTAGATTGTTGATTTTTGCCCAATGAGCGAAACCGGCGCTCTCCTGGGCTTTGATATTGTTCTGAATATCAATGAGCAGGTTAATTCTCCTGTCATCCCTTTTAGGCTGTCTGGATGGGCGGGGCCTTCCGGCAATCCGAGCGGCAACTGCTTCCTCCGTATAATCGGCGCCAGAAACGAGGGCTTTTATTCCCTCGTTTCTGTGGCTTCTTTCAGCCCTTTTGCCATAGCTTCCATTGCGATATAATCACATTCATCCAGTTTATCAAGCTCTGCATCAAGTTGGCGGAGGCGTGTGAACTTCTTACTCTCCTTATCGGGAAACACTCATAGTTAAATAGAGTGCGTTAAAATTAAAGCGTGAGAGTGATATTGACTTTCGCATTTTTTTATTATGGTTTAGAATTTATGAAGAAACAGAAGAAGACACCCTAAAATACACTTTCAAATAAGAAAACGAAAGGTAAAATATCTAAAAGCGGCTTGATAATATGAATCAGGTCGTTTTTTTGTGCCACAAATAGCATAAGTTACTTCAAAAAATTTTTTGGTAAATAATTTCTATCAAACTATATTGACAGTCACAGTAGTTTGAGGTACAATATAGTCGTACAATCACGAATGAAGTTTTGGAGGTGAGCAAATGAACGCAAAAGTTTCATCCGACTTATTGCGCGGACATACAGATACCGTTGTTCTTGGTGTCTTACTCAAAGGAGACAGCTATGGATACGAAATTCATCGGGCAATCATGGAAAAGACCAACGATGAGTTTGAGCTTAAGGAGGCGACGCTTTATTCCAGCTACCGAAGACTTGAGCAGGAGGGTTACATTATCGCCTATTGGGGTGATGAAACCAAAGGAAGTCGCCGCAAATATTATCAGATTACGGATAAGGGAAAAGAGCTTTATAGGCAAAACAAGCGCGATTGGGAGTATTCCCAACGCATACTCAACAAATTATTGGAGGAGGAATGAAGATGAAAGAGCAGGTTTATATTGATAGACTTTTTGAAGGTTATGAGAATACCCCCGAGCTTCAGGATTTTAAGGAAGAAATCGCTGTGAATCTTCAGGAGCGGATAAAGGGGCTTCAAGCTAAAGGAATGTCCGAGGAAGATGCTTTTGAAAAAGCAACAGCGGAGTTGGGCGACGTAACCGAGGTTGCTGATGAGCTTAGTAGGCAAAAACGCAACGAGGTCATCGGCAAAATGTATATGTATTCTCAAAAAACAAAGATTGGTAAGATTCATGCGTTAGGGTATGTACTTTGCGCAGGTGCCATTTTATTTGGCATTATTGCGGCAGCGATTGCGTTTTCTGTAAACGGTGATTTGTTTACCAGTGTGGCTACACTATTGCCTTTCATTATACCTGCGGGTACAGCTCTGGTTTTTCTCGGATTAACACAGGAGACTACACGCAACTTACCCATGTCATGGAAGCGCGCGCTGATATACGGACTAACAACTGGTGTAACATTGTTTGGGCTATGCACATCGGCTCTGCTGTATTTTATGGAAGGTGCGGAGCTTACAGCCGTGCTTGGCACATTGCTCCCCTTTGTTCTTCCCGGATTATGCCTGATTACTTTTATGATTCTTACGGAGAAAAATAGGCAGAAGCCATGGGTGGCACAAGAATTGGGCACATGGATGGAGAATCACGGTAAGGATGCTGCCGACCCAAGAAGAATTGAGCAGCGGGGATTATTATCCGGTGCATTATGGCTGCTTTCTATTGCCCTGTTTGTGGCATTGGGCTTTCTGATTGGCTTTCAATATTCTTGGGTAGTATTCCTGTTCTCAATTGCTGGGGAACTGGTGATAGAGTTTTGGGTGCGTTCCAAAACGAGGTAATCCGGATGAAAAGTGTCTATATCGTGTTATCTCAAACCGGCACACTGTTTTCAAAGGCGATTCGTTGTTATACAGGTGATCCATATAATCACGCCTCGATTGCCTTTGACAGAGGCCTTGAAGAAATGTATTCTTTTGGGCGGAAGAAGCGCTTTAATCCTTTTGACAATGGGTTCATCAAAGAGAGTTTTGATACTGGGATTTACCGCTTCTTCCCACAAGCCCGCTGCTGTGTTTTGGAAATCCCAGTTACCAATGAGGAATATGCGTCTATGTATAAAACGGCAAGACTTTTCCTTCGCCATCAGCAAGTCTATCGCTATAATCTGTTGGGCGTGCTGGGGAATGTTGTAGGTATTGGGATGACAAGGGCGAATCGCTTCTTCTGCTCCCAGTTTGTTTCTTTTGTTCTGAACAAGGCAACGTTCTGGAGTTCCAGAACTGACCAGACCTATGGACTTTTATTGGATATCAAACAAAAAACTTTTGTTTGAAGGCGGCATAAGGGAGTATGCAGGATACGCTCCATGCTGCGTATCTGCAACTTGATAATAGAAAATGAAGGAGGATGATCCTATGATTTAAATGTACAAAATCTTACGAAGCGTTACGGTGAAAATACAGTAGTTGACCGCCTCTCCCTCTCCGTAGCTGAGGGAGAAATATTCGGGCTTCTCGGCCCAAACGGTGCGGGAAAAGCAACGTTAATTAACTGCATCCAGAGCCTGCTGAAATAGGACAGCGGAAAAAATGAAATTCAAGGCAAGCCCATGCACCCTGCTGCCTATGATCTGAAAAAGCAGATTGGTGTGGTCGGGCAGAATGTCGCGGTTTTTGATGAACTGAATGTATATGATAACATCAGCTTTTTTACTGGCTTGTACGGTATCAAAGGTGCGGAGCTTAAGCAATTGGTGGAAGAGGCCATTGAATTTGTGGGTCTGAATGAGTTTCGAAAATATTACCCTAAGAAGCTTTCTGGGGGTCTTCTCAGAAGGCTGAACATTGCTTGTGGCATTGCCCATAAACCAAAGATCATTTTTATGGATGAGCCTACCGTTGCGGTAGACCCCCAGTCCCGAAACAGCATTCTTACAGGCATAGAAAAGCCGAATGCCAATGGTGCCACGATTGTTTACACTTCTCACTACATGGAAGAGGTTGAACAAATTTGCAGCCGCATTGCCATTATGGATATGGATAAAATCATCGCCATCGGTATGAAGGAAGCGTTGAAGGATCAAGTGGCTGTAGATGAAAAATTTTATATTGAGGCAAACAATATGCCGCAAAAAGCCCTGGAGGAAATCAAACGGCTTCCTAATGTCAAAAACATTGGTTATGACAAGAAGGTTTTTTCCCTTGAACTCCCGAAAGAAAAGCAGAATCTTCCGGCTGTCTTTGAAGTGCTTAAACAAAATCAGGTATCTGTGGGAAGGATTCATAACGATGTTCCAACCCTTAATACTGCGTTTCTTGCCCTTACAGGCAAGCAGCTCAGAGATGTGTAGGAGGTGGCGCCATGTTTGCTCATGTTTTTAAATACCAGCTCAAAAGTATTCTGCGGGACAAATTCAGCCTGTTATGGCTTGCTGCCTTTCCCATGCTATTGATTGTCATCTTTACTTTTTCAAGTCGGCGCCGATAAAATAAAATTGTTTAGACTGCCATGACCTTAGGGATTGGTAGGCTAATAAAAGCGCGCTTTAAGGGGCCTTCCTATGGCAGTAATGCGATTGGAGGGCCCTTTTATGCGCAAAGCGCGTCGGCTGATAGAGAAGCCGCTGCCCAGTAGCAGCGGCCCAATATAACGGCCCCAGTCACTCTAAACTTCAAAAAAATTTCAAAAATCATGGACGCGCTTTGCGCCCATTTTTTATTCGACATCTTCATGGTTTTTTCTCATGTAGATGCTTTTTTATGCCCTTTTTTGACCGCCGATTTATCAAGCAAGCCTCCGTATCACATCGGGCCAACTTGGCCCGATGTGTTCTATCCCGGTTGCCGGTCGCCCCAGCCGTCCTTTCTGAAAATTTCAAGCCATTCGGAAAGGACGGAAAAATCATGGAAGTACATATCAAAATTCACGGACAGACCATATTAGTGGAGGCGTCCGCCGAAGTCGGTGAATTTCTCGACCGGGCAAGGCATAAAAGCGAAAATCTCGCCCACGAAAAACGCCGCCATTGGGATAACCGCGAGTTTGACGAAACCATCATTGCCCATGAGTGCAGCCGGGGCTATTACGAAACGCCGGAGGATTGGCTTTGCCGCAGGGAAACCTTGCGGGAGATCATGACCGCGCTGGAAAGCTGTACGGAGAAACAGCGCATGAAAAGGCGCTCTATCAGCAAATGAAATCCATGCGCACGGATATTCAGGCCGTGGAGAAAATCCGCAAGACCGCCGACGAGCTTGCCCGGTCGGAAAAACACAGAGACCGGGAGCAGGAGCCGGAACGATAAGAAAGCACCGTACAGGTTTCCCCATACGGCGGTTCCGTTATTCTCCAAACAAGTCGCTGTGCGAACCGGTACGTGCCAACGTCAAGACCAGCACGTCATTTTCAATGCGATACACAAGCAGCCAATCGCTTTGAATATGGCATTCCCGGTGCCCCACCCAATTCCCGGTCAGAAGATGGTCGCGGTTCTTCTCCGGCAAAGGCAGACCTTTGGAAAGCTGACGGATGATGTTGTCCAGCAAATCCATTTTCAGCCCGCGCTTCATTGCCAGCTTGTAGTCCTTCTTAACTGTGCAGTCTAAACGATGTCCAGTTTCATTTTTTCAGTTCCCTCAACGCTTCCTCCACATCGCTGTAGCGTTTCGCGTTGGGGTCTTTGGCAAGGTGTTCCGCTTCCCGCATGGCGGCGACGGTGACGGCGTTCGGCGTGTTGAGCGTTACGTCGAACGGAAAACCGCCAGACCGAAGCGACTGCCGCAAAAATACGTTGATAGCCGTCGTGAGGTTCATGCCGAGTTCGCCGTAAAGCGCCTCGCACTGCTTTTTGATGTCACTGTCCATGCGGACGCTGAAATTGGTTGTATCCGCCATAGCAATCAGCTCCTTTGTAATCCATTGTACTTATATTATATGATGATTGCATTGCAATATCAACCTAAAAGCTCAAGAAATTAAAAATCGAGGGAGTGAACATATGGCTTTCTCAATATGTCCCGAAACGATACCGGGACGCGACGTTTTACACCCGCCTACCTTATCCCTACCCGGATATCCTCCCTTTCACGAGCGGGGCTTACGGCGGCAAAATTCCTCGAAAAGGGTACCGGGGATTTACAAGAAATCCATCTATCGGTCACAACAGCGAAAGGAGAGGCTTTTATGCCGAGAATGAGCAAAAAGCGAAAGCTGGAATGGCAGTTTTTCCTAACCACCGAAACCGCATGACATACAATCCGCTTTGCCGGAAATGCGCCCGCGAATGCAAGCAAAGTTTCCGGGTCGTCGTGATAGACTGCCCATGTTATCTGTCCAAACGGGCGAGAAGGAGCTATTGATGAGCAATGAAAAGATTGTCAATATCAACGCTGCCAACAATACGGTTCCTCTGCCTGTGCAGAGGGATGATCGCCCCGCGTTTGTGAAGAAAATCGGTAAAACCACCTACAGAGTGACGATCCATTTCAGTACCACCAGCCGGGAAACCATGAGCGACAAAATCAA
>DIPB01000157.1:15793-18114 GCA_002426275.1 Firmicutes bacterium UBA5499 | reverse complement strand
TAGCCACAAAACCCCGTCTAACCCCCAATTTCACATCTCTTTTCAGGAAAACAACTCCAATTTTGCCAGCTTTTGAGCTTTGTGTCGCGTTTAATCTTACAAAGTCGCGTTTACTTTTTCAATCGACCTCTTGCGAACGTGTGAAGCGTCTACTTTCTCTGGTAGGCTCGGCATATATTCAAATGTAGAAACTTATGAGAACAAGAGTTTTGCGTATACGGCCACGCAGGCTGAGAAATGCCGCTGAGAGTTCGTTTCGGGGATTTTTAGCGTCTTGGTTGATTTTGCCCGGAAAGATCTATATAATTGAATCAATGCAATGCAAGATTAGCATTGCATGCAAGTGGCGCGGAGCTAACATATTTTTGTGAGAAATGCGAGGGCGATAAGTCATGGAAGTAACGCAAAAACACAGGATTCAGGTAACTGCCAAAGACCGGCAGATCGTTTTGAAACAGCGACAGATCTGGGCAGAACGTGATCTTGAAATTATTGAAATAACCGCCTGCTCCCAAGAAGCGGTTCAGATGCCTGAGATTCAGATCAAATTGGCGCAGCCAACCGTGGATATCCATGGCACTTGGCATCCAAGCAGTCGTAATAATAAAAATCTTTATGTTGACTGGGGAGAAGACTTGAAATTAATCGCAACCTCATCCGCACCGGTTATAAGTTATTTCAGCGCGGAAGGTCAGAATCGCTTGACTGTTGCCCTGTCAGATGTCATGAACCCAGTCTCCATCCAGCCTGGGGTTTCGGAAGAAACCACCGATGTCTCTTTTACGGCAAAGTTATTCCAAGAACCCGTGAAAAGAATGAAGCAGTATTCCGTGCAAATCCGGATCGACACTAGAGATATTCCCTATTATGACAGCATTAAGGATGTTTCTAAATGGTGGGAAACTTTTGAAGATTTACAGCCCATTCCGGTGCCAGAAGGCGCAAGGCAGCCGCTGTATTCATCATGGTACAGCTTTCACCAGCATCTCACCGCCGCCTCGCTGGAAAAAGTATGTAGGCAAGCTGTGGATTACGGTTTCCGTACCGTCATCGTGGATGACGGCTGGCAAACGGATGATACGGCCAGAGGTTATGCGTACTGCGGTGATTGGAATGTTTGCCCCGCCAAGATTGAGGACATGCGGCGGCACGTTGAAAATGTGCAGTCTCTTAATATGAAGTATATGCTGTGGTATTCTGTTCCCTTCGTCGGTAAACACGCAAATGCCTGGGATAGGTTTCAGAATAAATTGCTGTACTATATCGACCATCTTGGGGCCGGCGTTTTGGATCCCCGCTATCCCGATGTGCGCCAATATCTGCTTGCTATTTATCGGGAAGCGGCAGAAAACTGGAAGTTGGACGGCTTCAAGTTGGATTTTGTGGACAGCTTTGTCCTGAAAGAGACAACGCCGCAAACCAGCACCGCTCCGGGCAAAGATTTTGAAAGTCTGCCGGAGGCAGTAGATCGTCTACTGTCGGACATCGCAGCTGAACTGAAGAAAATCAAGAAAGACATCCTGATTGAATTCCGGCAATCGTATATCGGCCCTGCCATGCGAAAATACGGTAACATGTTCCGGGTGGGCGACTGTCCTCTTGATATGTCTACCAATCGGGTCGGTAGCGTGGATATCCGACTTCTAGCTGGCAATACGCCGGCACACGCTGATATGATCATCTGGAGCCCGGAGGATACTGTGGAGAGTGCGGCTTTGAACATCATAAACGCTCTTTTTGCGGTGCCCCAGATTTCCATCATTTTTGACAAATATCCCCAGGACCATTTGCAAATGTTGAAGTTTTGGATGAATTTCTGGGTTGAGAACCGGGACGTCCTTCTGGATGGAGAGTTTCGGCCATATTATCCGCAGCATCTGTACCCGGTAATCGATGCTGAGACAAGTGACAAGAAAGTTACGGCATACTACAGCGCTTACGGTCTCAAAACCGGCAGTCATTTGCCCCCCAAATATCTTATTGTCAATGGCACGCTCAAGGATGCCGTGATTTTAGATGTGGAAGCCGACTTTGGGAACAAGCTGGTTACCAGCCGCAACTGTAAAGGCGAGATTTTATCTGCGGAAGAGATTTCGTTTACAAAGGGCGTAAGGAAACTGAAGATTAGCCCCGCAGGTTTACTCACCGTCGAGGATGTCGGGAAGTAGTCGGGGAAGGAAATGAAAAGGTCGATTGAAAAGGTCGATTGAAAGGTCGATTGAAAAGGTCGATTGAAAATGAAATCAAGGCCTTGACAAGAAGCGACTCGCCCGCTATAATTAACTCGTACCTCGGTTCTGGGGCTGTAGCTCAGCTGGGAG
>DIPB01000157.1:14331-15639 GCA_002426275.1 Firmicutes bacterium UBA5499 | reverse complement strand
GTCGACGGTTCGATCCCGTTCAGCTCCACCAAATTAGACAGCAAAGACGCCATGCGGTTAAAATCGCATGGCGTTAGTTTTTGTGGTCTGCAAGTACACCACAATGCGATGGTGATGCAGGCACCTTCCCAGCCATCTCCTTTTTGGGGTTTGATGCCACTAACGGGACAGGCCGGACAACTCCGTTGTTCTTTCTCAAAGTGAAATAGCCAAGGTGCAGTCTGTCCGCGCCTAGAATTTATGATCTCACCTGCGAGAGTGAAAAAGTATTTGACAGAAATCATCGGCGCTGTTAAAATATGAATGAATAAAAAAATATTCATTCAGAAAGCCGAGGAGGACTCTGCATACGGATGAGAACTGGCGGAATGGAAGACAAAAAAACGACGTTGTTCAATTGCGCAAAGGAGCTGTTTGCCAAGCGGGGTTTTAAGGAGACAAACGTCGCCGATATTGTCAGGCAGGCGGGCTTCAGCGTAGGTACCTTTTACAACTATTACCCTTCCAAAGACAGGCTTTTCATAGAGATTCTCAAACAGGAAACGGATGCTTTGATGAAACGCATCATGAAATCCGTCAACTTGGATGACGAACCCGCGAAGCTAATCAGGCGGATTTTGAGTTTAAACGCGGAAGGCATGCTTTCTAATCCCATCCTCAGTCAGTGGTATAACCCTGATGTTTACGATAAAATAGAAAAGCTATTCCGGGAAGAAAATGGGCTTCAGGCGATGGACTTCTTATATCAGGATTTTTTGCAGCTGGTGAAAAGGTGGCAGTCGGAAGGGAAACTGAGGCCGGATATAGATAGTGAAATGATTATGGCCATCTTCGAGGCGATCATTCGTATCGGTTATCATAAGGAAGAAATCGGGCTGCGGTATTTTCCGGATTTACAGAATTATTTGGCTGATTTTGTCTTGCAAGGTTTGACCGATTTCCCAAAATGAAGAGTCTGCCGAGCCGCGAATGAGTAATAACAGCCTCCAGGAGGCATGGTTTGTGGATCAAAACGAGTTGGTAGCAGCGCTGCATGCCGGCATGGGCCCAGTGATTGCGCACAAAGCTTTTGACGGGCGCTCGTCGGTGGCAGTGCAAGCCGTGCAAAACGAGGCAAAGAGGTTGGAGCGTCTGTTCAGCCGCTTCTTGCCGCAAAGCGATATTGGCCAGATCAACCGTACGGCGGGAGTAAAGTGCGAGAAGATCAGCCCTGAAACGTATGAAGTTTTGTGGCGCGCAAAGGAGTACTTCGTCAATTTTCAAGGCTTATTCGATATCACAGTCGGAGCGTTGGCTGATTTGTGGGAT
>DIPB01000157.1:6519-14170 GCA_002426275.1 Firmicutes bacterium UBA5499 | reverse complement strand
GGGATTATATGAATGCGACGGCGCCTCCTGAAAACGAGAAGATAGGGCGTGTTCTGCCTCTTGTCAATTGCAATGATTTAAAACTGGCCGTTGTCTCACAAACGGCGGGACTGGCAAGATACGGACAGTCTATCGATCTGGGAGGGATCGGTAAGGGCTTTGCCAGCGACCGGTTCATGAAAATATTTGGAGAGTATGGCGTCGCATCCGCTCTCTTTAATATTGGGGGAAATGTGTCTACGCTTGGCAGCAGACCCGATGGCTCGCCATGGCGTGTGGGCATTCGCCACCCCAGACGCAAAGGACTTTTGGGTGCGTTCTTTGTGAGCGGAAAGACGGTGGTTACCTCAGGAGATTATGAGCGGTATTTTTTCGACAAAGAAGGCAATTTATTCCATCATCTTTTGAGTCCCTTCACCGTGTATCCGGCTGCCTCCGGGCTTATCAGCGTGACCGTGGTGGAGATAACGCCATGACCGCGGATGCGCTATCAACCGCCTTTTTTATGGCAGGGCTGGAGAGAGGGCTCGTAGATATCCCCGGGCGGAAGTTGTCGCTGTGGACTCTCAGATGCGGGTATTCGTTACCAGAGGTTTGCGGAAATGCTTTCAGGCTGTTTGCGGAATCAATACAATCTATTTGTAGGGAGGGCTATGTCATGCAAAACGTCAAAGAGAGAAGGGGGAAGAGCAAAGTGTGGATTGTAATCCTGTCAATCGCCGGCGTCATCACATTGGGAGCCGTCGTCCTGACTGCGCCAGGACGCAGAGAGCTTCAGAATATGGTCATCGACAATGTGGATTTTAAAAAGCTGTGCGACGGGGTCTATACGGGCGCATATCGTGGAACGAAGGACAGCTTCAGAAACGTTGCGGTTAATGTAACAGTAAATTCGGGAGCGGTCTCGAAAATAAAGGTGACGGAGGGCGCGCTGGCAGATAAACAGACAACTGAAATCAGAAACGGCCTTTCGCTAAATGATTTGTTTGACGAGGTGATCAAATCCCAGTCTCTGCAAGTGGACGCCATCAGCGGTGCGACCTTGACAAGCAAAGCGCATCTTAAGGCTGTGGAAAACGCGCTGAAGCAGGAAGAGCTTAAATGACGGAGACGGCGTAAGTGAAAAGAACCATCTAACCGCAGCCAGCTTTAGCAAACCGAAAAACCACAGGTCGAATTTGAGATTGGAGGACAAATATGAGCATTGCGGTTGTTTCTTATTCCCTTACCGGCAACAATGAACGACTGGCTTCTGCCGTGGCAGAGGCGCTGTCTGCGGAGCATATTCGGATCGCGGAGCCGAAGGTTCGGAAAATGGGAGCCATCATTCTGGATATGATTTTTCACAGGACACCCGAGGTACAACCTTCGCCCGCGGTGCTTGAAAAATATGACAGTATTCTTTTGCTGGGCCCAGTATGGATGGGGCAGGCGGCTTCTCCCCTGCGCGCGTATTTGAAACATCTGAAAGCAGCTCCTCAGCCTTTTGCCTTTGCGTCCGTCAGCGGCGGCGCGCTGAACGCCAATCCCAAGCTTATGGAAGATCTAGAAAAGAGAGCCGGGGCAAAGCCAATGGCGCTGATTGATCTGCACATCGCGGATTTGCTGCCTTCCGATCATAAACTAACCATGAAGGAGATCAGCGCTTACCGCTTAAGCAGCACAGAAATAGCAAAGCTGGTCGGAGTCATTTTTGATTCCGTAAAAGGCGTATTGTATCGGTAAAGCAGCTTACGGTTGCTTGCGATACACGTTTGGTTCGCGTGCCTACGGCCTTCAAAAATTTAAGGTTAACAGAGCTTCGAGGATCGGTTTCGGAGCTCTGTTTTGCTCTATCGACGGCAACCGGCTGCCGTTAGGGCTGCATGAAAAGCTGCCAATTGGAGAAGATAAGTGGAAAGCGCTGATTTTTTTTGAAGGGAAATGCGGGCATGTTCTGGAACCGGCTTTTTAGAAAACAAAGCGGGTGGAAAAAAAGGCAACCCCAGGGACAACAGCCTCAGGGGCAGCAAGACATTCCCTTGCAAAGGGTGTCCAAAAGCTTACACGCTAATCTCAGTTTCATACGCGAACTTTTTGGTGACAGTTCAGACATCAAGATCAATGAGTTTTATTTTGGAAAAAATCGCGAGCGCAAAGGCGCGCTTATTTATCTTGACGGACTGGTCAATCCGCAAAGTATTACCCAAAGCATTTTAAAACCCCTGCGATCGTTTACAGAGACAGATCTTGATTCCATGGAGCAAATCGAGAAAAAAGTCTTGTGCGCTGCCAATGCAAACGAGTATGAGTCGTTATCGGAATTAATCGGCAGTTGCTTGTGCGGGGATACCATCTTTTTGGCTGAGGGTTTTGACAGAGGTTTGTTGATCGGTACCAGAGGCTGGGAACAGAGGAGCATCACCGAGCCGGAAACCGAGGTGGTGGTGCACGGGCCCCGGGAAGGGTTTACAGAGAACCTTCTCATCAATACGATGCTCCTGCGGCGCAGAATTAAAAGCCCGCGTTTGCGGCTGGAGCAGCTGGTCATCGGACAGAAAACCAGGACTAAAGTCTGCATTGCTTATATTGAAGGAGTGGCAGGTACACAGCTCATAGCTGCGGTTAAAAGACGGCTTGCAGCTATTGATGTGGATGCGATTCTGGATTCAGGTTATCTAGAGCAGTACATTGAGGATGCGCCGTACTCCATCTTCGGCACTGTGGGGAATACAGAGAAGCCGGATGTGGCGACGGCAAAAATGCTCGAAGGGCGAGTGGTCATCATCTCTGATGGCAGTCCCTTTGCCTTGACCGTTCCTTATCTTTTTGTGGAAAGCTTTCAAAATGCTGAAGATTATTATGTCTGTTATCTTTTCTCCAGCATTATTCGGCAGCTGCGATATCTGTCGTTTTTCATCACGATCTTTGCTCCTGCGTGGTATATTGCTTTGACCACTTTTCATCAGGAATTGATTCCCACCACTTTGCTGTTTACAATTGCTAAGGCCAGCCGGGGAATTCCCTTTCCGGCGTTTACTGAAACCTTAATCCTTTTTGTGACCTTTGAAATCGTAAGGGAAGCCGGTCTCCGCCTGCCGCGCCCAGTGGGACAGGCGGTCAGCATTGTAGGCGCATTGGTGCTGGGAGAGGCTGCCATCAATGCCGGCTTTGTGGGAGCGCCAGGGGTGATCGTGCTTGCCATCACCGCGGTTTCGAGCTTTGTTGTGCCTGAAAAATATGCAACCGCAGCGATTTTGAGGATGCTTGCCATGATCGGAGCTGGCATTTTAGGCGGCTTTGGCATCACCGTTATCTTTTTGGGGATCCTGATCCATCTGGCAACGCTGAAGTCTTTTGGCGTTCCTTTCTTCGAAGGGTTTACGCCCTCTACAGATCTAAAGGACAGCTTTATCCGCCTGCCGCTGTGGCTAATGGCCAGACGCCCTAAGGACATCGCCCAAGGCGATCACAGGAGGAGTCGGGTTTTCATCCCACCTCTTCGTCCTTATGCGGAAGCTGAAGATGATGATATATGAAAAGCAGCTTTGCGGAGTTGACGCTTTTGCTGTTCATAAGTCTTTTGTTCAGCGGCTGTTGGGGAGCCCACGAGATCAACACGTTAGCTTTTGTGATGGGCTTAGGGCTGGACGAAGCGCGTGAACCGGATGAGATTAATTTGATTGTGCAAAATTCCGTGGAGGAAAAAAACGAAACAACGTTTCAAATTCTGGAGACGAGAAGCGAAAATTTGCTGCACGCTTTCGATTTGCTGAATCAGAAAAGCAGCCGTCTTTTGTATATGTCACAGAATCAAGTGCTCATTTTCGGCAGAAAGCTGGCTGAAAAAGGGGTTAAGAATCATGTCGATTATTTCCTGCGGGATGACCAGACTCGCATGGAAGTGCTGGTTTTCGTCGCAGAGGGCAAAGCCAAACAGATTCTGGCCGCCGAGATCAAACCGGAACTGAATTCTGCGCTTGCGCTGGTGGAGATGATGAGGCAAGAAAGCAGGAGGTTAGACGTTTATGATCTCAACTTATTGAATTTCACCTCAAGTTTGCTGGCCAGACCTAGCTTTCCGTTGGCGCCTTTGATTAAAGTCATAGAGGAGAATGGGAAAAAGAAACTTGCCATAGCCGGTCTGGCCGTCTTCAGAGGCGATAAAATGATCGGCCGTCTGGATAGGAGACAGGCTTTTGGCTACGCCTTGGGCATGGGAAAAGTCAGAGGCGGAAGCCTAAATGCTTTCACGAAGAAGGGTATGGCGGTCTTGAATATAGTGGACCTGGATTTCCGGCGGCGGCCAATCCTCAAAGCGGACGGGGAAATTGAGCTTGCCGTGAAGATCAGCGGCAGATTTACCGTTGGAGAAATGCAAGGTTTTGACGGCATGCAGATGCGGAAGGTATTTCCGCTTTTGGAAAACGCCGCAGGCTGGGAGATCAAAAGATTGATTCTAGAGAGCTTTGCGGTCTCACAGCAAATGAATGCAGACATCTTCGGTTGCGGCTTGAGCATCCAACGCGCTTTTCCCGACGCTTGGAGGACTATGGTTAGGCGCTGGGAAAAGCTGTATCCTTCGGTGAAGCTCTCTTTGGACGTCGACGTGAAGCTTAAGAATGCGGGGAAGATAGTGAACTCGTTGGATATGAAGGAGCAGAGGCGTTGAAAGAAGAAAACAAAATTACTGCCAGCCAATTTATGTTTTCAGTGGCTTGTTTTCTCCAAGCTTCTTCGCTTTTGACAGGCTTCTTTGGGCCGATAACAATGCAGGATTCATGGCTGACGGTTTGTTTTGCGCTTTTGTTGGTTACGCCTGTGTGTCTGATTTATCTAAAGCTGATGCAAACTTTTCCTGAACTGAATCTGCTTGAGATTTACGATCGGGTTTACGGACCCGTGCTGGGGAAGATGCTCGCTTGGTTCTACATTTGGTTTTTCTACACTCTGACCGCCATTAATCTGAGGGACGTCCAGGATTTTCTTAATCTGACCATCATGGTGGAGACACCGAGAGTGGTATTGCTGGTGGTTTTTATTTTTCTATGCGCTTATGCGGTTTATAACGGGGTGAAAGTCGTGACGCAGTACAGCTCTCTTTTCGTTTTCATTTTCATGATCGTGCTCGTCATCGGCACCATCTTTACGATCAACCATATGAACATGGAAAACTTTCTACCGGTCTTGACTCTGCCTGCCCGCAATTATTTGCACGCCACGAACATTGTCTTGACCATTCCTTTTGGCGAACTTGTCGTTTTTTTAATGATCGCACCCTCGGTCCAGAAGGTTAACGGCGGCCTTGGTAAATATTTGTTTTCGGGTTTGGCAATGGGAGGTTTTGCTTATTTGGTGGCTGTGTTTCGAGATACGTCAGTGCTGGGCAATACAATCGCGCTATTTGCCTTTCCTTCATTTGAAACGCTGAGGATGGTGAATTTGTTTCAGGCCTTGAGCAGGCTTGAGATTTTATTTGCACTTGTGTTCATCATTCTCTTGTTCTTCAAGGTTTCTTTTCTCTTCTACGTTTCGGTGAAAGCGCTGGCGTATGTGTTTGCCTTTAAATCCTATCGTTCGCTTGTAATGCTGAGCGGCGCTCTGCTCTTTACTTACGCGCTGTTTGTCTATATATCCACAGTAGATCATGCCATTTATGCCACCGAGACAACACCGCAGCTCTGGCTGCTTTTGGAAGCGATAATTCCCTTCTTAACGCTAATGCTCGCGAAGCTACGCAAGCTTCCGCAAAGAGAGGAAAGATAATGTGGCTTGTTGTGGGCTGCTTTTTGGCCATTGCGTTTTTGGACATCGGATTTTTGGTGAAACGAACGAGGAGGGAGCTTGTCGTCTACGGCTTTTTTTTCGCCTTTGTGTTTATCTTGACGCTTCTGCAGACCATGGGCGTCCAAATACCTAGCCCCATAATGCTCTTTGACGTTTTTCTGAAGGAGATCCATTTAAGTTATTGATGAGGCGCGAAGCGGTTTCTCGTTGAATTCTATTGAACCAATGACTGCTGGAAGGCGAGGTTAGCGGGCATTCTGAGAGTATTTTTTAGAATAAATGCGGTATTTTGTTTGCGGTAATGGATCCAGAAGTTTGAAGCGTGGTATAATCTGAAGAGAAGACCTTTAAGGGCTCTTAAGTGGAGGGATGCGGGATGAAATTAGGCAAATACGGCTATGTGAGGGCGGCGGGGGCAGTCCCCGCCGTTAAGGTGGGAGAGCCGTTATTTAATGCCAATGAAATAGCAAAGCTAATCGTCGGCGGTGCGGAAAGAGACGGCATTAAGGTTATGGTATTTCCGGAATTGTCGCTGACTGGATATACCTGCGCAGATCTGTTCCATCAAAAAAATCTGCTGTCTGCGGCTAAGAAAGCGCTTGGGAATTTGCTGGCTCAGACGGCGCAATATGATGTGCTCTCTGCGGTTGGGATGCCGGTTGAGGCGGATAACCAGCTCTTCAATTGTGCGGTGGTGTTCCATGCCGGGAAAGTGCTGGGTATTGTCCCCAAAACATTTCTGCCAAATTATAATGAATTTTATGAAAAAAGATGGTTCGCCCCGGCGAGTTCAAAAGTCAGCGAGACTGTTCGCTTGCTTGATCAGGAAATCCCTTTCACTGCAAACGTCCTTTTTCAAAGTAAGAGTTCCTCTTTGCGCGTGGGAGTGGAAATTTGCGAGGATCTATGGATGCCAATTCCCCCTAGCTCGCATCAGGCTCTTTACGGGGCGAATCTGCTTTTAAATCTGTCTGCCAGCGATGAAATTGTGACCAAGTCGGATTATAGGCGCGAGCTTGTGAGACAGCAATCTGCCAAGTGTTATGCCGGCTATTTATTCTGTTCCGCAGGGCAAGGAGAATCCACCACAGACGTCGTCTTCAGCGGCCACTCCATAATTGCCGAAAACGACAACATCATCCGGGAGATGATTTTTCCTGAGGGCTCAAAATATATTTATGCGGATCTCGACATCCAGAAGTTGATGAATGACAGAAGAAAATTCAATAGTTTCATGGGGGAAGTAGCGCCTAGAGATTATCGGATTGTGGAGTTTGACTTGCACGCTGATGATGATGTAAAAGAAAGCTTCACGGTTAATCCGTATCCGTTTGTTCCCGGAGAGGCGGAGAAAAAGGATACGCGGTGCAGGGAGATATTCAAATTACAGTCCGTGGGACTTTCTGAAAGAATGAGGAAAAGCGGCATTCAAAAGGCGGTGCTCGGCCTCTCCGGCGGGTTAGATTCCACATTGGCTTTGCTTGTGACTGTAGAAGCTCTGAGAGCTCTGAATTTGCCGTTCGGGAATATCATCGGCATCACCATGCCAGGACTTGGCACGACCAAGCGTACGCATCAAAACGCGTTGACGCTGATGAGCGAGCTTGGCGTCACCCAAAGGGAGATCCCTATTGCCGCCGCCTGCCTGCAGCATTTTCGCGACATCGGCCACGACCCTGAGCTTCACGATGTCACCTTTGAAAATACCCAGGCGCGGGAACGAACGCAGATTCTTATGGATGTGGCAAATCAGGAAAGAGGGCTTGTGGTGGGTACAGGGGATCTGTCTGAGCTTGCCCTGGGATGGTGCACTTATAACGGAGATCACATGAGCCACTACGCAGTCAATGCCGGAGTCCCCAAAACCTTGGTCAGGCATCTGGTG
>DIPB01000157.1:5846-6413 GCA_002426275.1 Firmicutes bacterium UBA5499 | reverse complement strand
GCAAACAAAAAAACCGCAAGCGCCCTGGAGGATATATTAAAGACGCCCATTAGCCCGGAATTGCTGCCGGCCGATGAAAACGGGCAAATCGCGCAAAAGACAGAAGAGGCCATCGGTCCATATGAACTGCACGATTTTTTCTTGTATCAGATGATTCGCAACGGGTTTTCCCCCCAAAAAATTTTGAAGCTTGCCACGCTCGCCTTTCAGACTAAATATGAGGCTCAAGAAATCTTGAACTGGCTGATTGTTTTTTATAGACGATTCTTCACGCAGCAGTTTAAGCGTTCTTGCCTACCGGACGGCGTTAAAGTAGGTTCTATCTGTTTATCTCCGCGGGGAGACTGGCGGATGCCCTCAGACGCTTCAATGGAGCTGTACATGGAAGAACTGAATGCCGCGGCCACGGAACTTGCAAACGGTTCTCTTTAATTTGGACCCAAGCAAGTCATCGCTTTTGTCGCTAAGCGGTAACTGATTGCTAACTCAACGGGAGCATGCTATAATTGGTTGTGGTGATAAAATGAAGCAGAAACAAATTAGGAATTTTTGTATAATTGCCCATAT
>DIPB01000157.1:2613-5747 GCA_002426275.1 Firmicutes bacterium UBA5499 | reverse complement strand
ATAATTGCCCATATCGATCACGGCAAGAGCACTCTGGCCGATAGGCTGTTGGAGCTCACCGGCACAGTGGCGCCCAGAGAGATGACAAGCCAGCTTTTGGATCAAATGGATCTGGAGCGGGAACGCGGGATCACGATTAAGGCTAAGGCTGTGCGCATGCGCTACCGGCAGGAGGGGCAGGAGTATGAGTTAAACCTTTTGGATACTCCGGGACATGTGGACTTCAATTACGAAGTGTCGCGCAGCTTGGCCGCCTGCGAGGGAGCTTTGCTGGTAATCGACGCCACGCAAGGGATTGAGGCCCAAACATTGGCTAATCTCTATCTGGCCTTGGATCACGATTTAACCATCATCCCTGTGATCAATAAGATTGACTTGCCAAGCGCGGATCCGGAAAAGGTGAAAGAGGAGTTGACGGAGCTGGGACTGGAGCCTGAGGAAGCGCTGCTGACCAGCGCCAAGACGGGCCAGGGCTGCGCGGAGGTGCTCTCCGCCATTGTGGAGCGCGTTCCCCAGCCTGAGCGTTCCGCAGAAGCTCCCCTGCGGGCGCTGATTTTCGATTCCCACTATGACCCCTACCAAGGGGTCATCGCGTATGTGCGGGTAATGGAAGGATGCCTCGCCGTAGGCATGCCTGTCCGTTTTATGGCCAGCGGCTGGGAAGCGGAGGTGACGTCCCTGGGCGTCTTCAAGCCCAGCATGCAAGCTGTGGAAGAGCTGTCCGCAGGAGAAGTGGGTTATGTGATCACCGGGGTCAAGGATGTCCGCGAGTGCAGAGTGGGAGATACCATCACCTCTCAAGCGCAAAGCGCTTCGCAGCCGCTTCCCGGTTACCGGCCGGCAGTTCCCATGGTTTATTGCGGTCTCTATCCGGTGGAGAACGACGATTTCACCGACTTGCGGGAGGCTTTGGAGAAGCTACAGCTCAATGACGCAGCTTTGGTCTTCGAACCGGAAACTTCAGGGGCTTTGGGCTTTGGTTTTCGCTGCGGCTTTTTAGGACTTCTGCACATGGAGATCATCCAAGAGCGTTTGGAGCGAGAATACGACCTGAATTTGATCACCACAGCCCCCAGCGTGGTATATAATGTGAGGCGGGTGGGGGGAGAGGAATTGGTAATTCACAATCCTGCCCAGATGCCGGAACCCCATGAGATTGAGGAGATCGCAGAGCCCTTTGTCCACGCCACCATCTTAGTGCCGCAGGAATATGTGGGGCCCATCATGGAGCTGTGCCAGGACAAACGGGGAGAATACAGGACCATGGAATATTTCGCAGGCGGGAGAGTGCTTTTACATTATAACCTGCCCCTGTCAGAGATTCTGCTGGATTTTTTCGACAAGCTCAAATCCAGAAGCAGGGGTTATGCTTCTCTTGATTACGAATATATAGGCCACAGGCCGTCAAAATTAGTGAAACTGGATATCCTGCTCAACGGCAGACCAGTTGACGCCCTCTCTTGCATTGTGCATCAAGAAAAGGCCGCCTCCAGAGGCAGATTACTGGCTGAGAAACTGCGCAGCGTGATTCCCAAACAGCTGTTTGAAGTGCCAATTCAAGCCGCAATCGGCAGCAAAGTTGTGGCCAGAGAAACGGTGCGCGCCCTGCGCAAGGATGTGCTTGCCAAATGCTATGGCGGCGACATCACCAGGAAACGTAAGCTCTTGGAAAAACAGAAGGAGGGCAAGCGGAGGATGAAGCAGCTGGGAAGCGTAGAGGTGCCGCAAGAAGCGTTCATGGCCATCCTCAGCATAGATGAGTAAAGCGGGAGTCTATGTTCACTTGCCGTTTTGCCTTAGACGCTGCCATTATTGCAGCTTCAAGTCTCAAGCAGTAGGGAGCCTTTCTCCATCCCAGAGGGATGAGCTGTTTACCGAATATCTGGCGGCCGTGGAAAAAGAGGCGGCTCTTTGGCAGCTGCCTTTTGCGCCCGCTACCTTATATCTGGGAGGCGGCACTCCTAGCCTTTTGCAGCACAAGCTAGCTCCGTTCATTGAGAGACTGCGGCGGCGTTTTGCCCTGCCCCGGACGGCTGAGATCACGGTGGAAGCAAACCCAGGCACTGTCAATCAGGAGATTTTAGCCTCTTTAGCCACAGCGGGAGTCAACAGGCTTTCCTTGGGACTGCAGAGCGCCAGCGACGAGCTCTTGAAAGCCTGCGGCCGTCTTCATAGTTGGGAGGATTTTCTGCAAACATGGCGGGCGGCCAGAGAAGTTGGTTTCAAAAATATCAGCCTGGATCTCATCTACGGTCTGCCAGGACAGACTCTGGCAAGCTGGAGTCAGACCCTTTCCGCAGCCTTGGCTTTAGCTCCTGAACACATTTCCCTTTACGCTCTTTCCGTGGAGGAAGGCTGCGGCTGGGCAACCCTTCCCGAGGCGGCGTTTCCTGCCGAGGAGGAAGTGGCGGAGGATTACCAGCTGGCCTGCGAGGTCTTGGAGCGCCGGAATTACGTTCACTATGAGCTCTCCAATTGGTCCCAGCCGGGGAGGGAAAGCAGGCATAACCTCCTTTATTGGACCGGCGGAGAGTATTTGGGGTTAGGCGCGGCAGCCCATAGTTCCCTGGGGAACGCTAGGGTTTGGAACTGCTGGCCTGTTTCGGATTATCTGCAGAGGATCGCCTGCGAAGATCGCACTCTCACGTACAGCTGGGCTCTGCCTGCAGCCTGCGGGAAGTGGGCGGCCACAGCGGGCGGCGAGCGGCTGAACGCTGATTTTAAGCGGGCGGAGACGCTTATTTTGGCGCTGCGGCTGATGGCGGGCGTCGACCGGCGGGAGTTTAGGGCTCAATATGGTTGGCCGGCAAAATGGGATAGGGCTGTGGATTCCCTGGTGGGAAGCGGACTTCTGGCTAAGGATCCACTGCGTTTGACGGCCCGGGGATTTCTTCTGGCCAATCAGGTTTTTTTACGCTTTTTAGATGATTAACATTTTTTGGCGCCCTTGACATTGCTGGAAAGGGGTGCTATTTTATTAATTAGAGATTAGCACTCGTCAATGGTGAGTGCTAACAAATTGGGGGTGGGACTGATGAGGCTAGACGAGAGGAAAAAAATGATCTTGCGGGCTGTGACTGACGACTACATCTCTACAGCTGAGCCTGTGGGCTCTCGAACCATCGCTCGGAAGT
>DIPB01000157.1:0-2471 GCA_002426275.1 Firmicutes bacterium UBA5499 | reverse complement strand
CCCCGCCACAATTCGCAACGAGATGGCGGATCTGGAAGACGGCGGTTATCTGAGGCAGCCTCATACTTCAGCCGGACGGATTCCTTCAGACAAAGGTTATCGTTTTTACGTAGATGTGCTGATTGAGCCCGCGCAGGTAGGCATACGCGAACAAGCCGCTTTCAAAAACGTCTTCCGAAAGACCCGCAAGCTGGAAAAATTGATGGAACAGGCTGCCAGACTGTTATCGGAACTGACCCAGTACACGGCTGTGATTTTGGTACCCAAGAGGAAAAACGCAACTTTCATGCAAATTCAATTTGTCCTTTTGGCTCCCGGACATGTGCTGACGATCTTGGTAACAGAGCCTGGATTTGTGGATCATGAAATCTTTCAGCTGGAAGACGAGCTGACCCAGGAAGAGCTCTCTTCTGTTGCCGCCTGGCTCAATGAGCATTTGGCGGGAGTGAGACTTGCTGATTTCCATGGCAAGCTTATTGAAGGGTTGCCTTTGACCGGGAATAAAGCCTTGAAAGAGTCCATAGGCGAGCTGATTTATTTGAGCCTCATTTCCACAGGCGAGCAGGTGATGCTGGAAGGCGCCATGGGCATTCTCAAGCAGCCGGAGTTTTGCGATCTGGAGCGAGCCCGTCCCATCTTGGAACTTTTGCAGAAACAAGAGTTTGTTTCCACGCTTTTGCGAAATTTTTCCCGTCCCAACGAAGTGGCAGTGGTAATAGGACCGGAAATGCATTTGCCTGTTATGGCTCAATGCAGCATTGTGGCTGCTTCTTATCAGTTGGGGCTGGGAGCCATGGGAGCCATTGGAGTCATCGGGCCTACCCGGATGGATTACGTGCGGGTGATTTCGCTGGTTAATTTTTTGAAAACGGATTTAGAAAAAACGTTGCGCAATATTACTGCTTGGGAAGCAGAGGGGTGAGAAAATGACAGAAAAAGAAAAACAGGAGCCAAGTTGTGAAGAGGCCACATCTGTCGGGGAACAGGCCGCGGAAGCGGCGGACTTGCAGCCGCAGCCGGCCGAAGATGCGGCTGAAGAAGTGACGCGGCTGAAACAAGAGAACTCAGAGCTGGAGGAGCGGCTTTTGCGCCTGCGGGCGGATTTCGATAATTTTCGTAAGCGCTCCCGACAGCAATTGGCAGAAAGCAGGGTTCTGGCCATAGAAACTTTCGCCGCTCCGCTTTTGCCTGTTATAGATAACTTGGAACGGGCCCTGGCCGCAGCGCCGGAGACTGAAGACAGCAGCTTGAGGACAGGGGTGGAAATGATCAGGCGGCAATTGTTGGATGTTTTAGCCCAGGAAGAAATCAAACCCATCGTTGCAGTTGGTCAACAGTTTGATCCCCTTCGCCATGAAGCCGTCTCCAGCGAAGACACAGACCAGGCGGCTGCGGGAACGATCATGGAGGAATACGTACGGGGTTATCAGTTTGGCCAGAAGGTATTACGTTGCAGCAAGGTTAAGGTTGCCCAGGCAAAGGAAAGCGGAAAGGATGAGATAGAAGATGAGTAAGATCATTGGGATTGATTTAGGAACCACAAATTCTTGCGTGGCTGTCATTGAAGGCGGAGAGCCGACAGTGATCCCCAATGCGGAAGGAGGAAGGACGACGCCTTCGGTTGTGGCCTTTGCCAATGGAGAGCGCCTGGTGGGGCAGGTGGCCAAGCGGCAGGCTGTAATCAACGGGGACCGCACAGTGCTTTCAATTAAGAGAAAGATGGGCACTGATCATAAAGTGAAGATCGACGGTAAAGAATACACGCCACAGGAGATCTCCGCCATGATCCTGCAGAAGCTCAAGGCAGATGCGGAGGCCTATCTTGGCGAGAAAGTGGAGCAGGCTGTGATCACGGTTCCGGCTTACTTCACGGACAGCCAAAGGCAGGCTACCAAAGACGCCGGCAGGATCGCAGGTCTGGAAGTGATGCGGATCATTAACGAGCCAACGGCCGCATCATTGGCATACGGCTTAGAGAAGGGCAGCAACAGCCAGACCATTTTAGTCTTTGATCTGGGCGGCGGCACTTTTGACGTCTCGGTGCTGGAACTGGGCGACGGCGTGTTTGAGGTACGGGCCACCAGCGGCAACAATCATTTGGGCGGAGACGATTTCGACGACCGGATTACAGACTATTTGGTGAGCGAGTTCCGCAAAAACACGGGCATTGATCTCAAAGGCGATCGCCAGGCCATGCAGCGGCTCAAAGAAGCTTCCGAGAAGGCCAAAATCGAGCTTTCCGGTTTGGTGAGCACTAATATTAACCTCCCGTTCATCACCGCGGACCAAACGGGTCCTAAGCATCTGGATATCACCTTGACCCGGGCGAAGTTCGACGAGCTGACGGCGGATCTGGTGGAGAAGACTATGGAACCGCTGCGCCGCGCGCTGCAGGATGCCGAATTGAAACCAGAGCAATTGGACAAAGTGCTCTTGGTGGGCGGCTCCACAAGAATCCCGGCAGTGCAGGA
>DIPB01000012.1:14331-17503 GCA_002426275.1 Firmicutes bacterium UBA5499 | reverse complement strand
TCACTTTCCGATTATGGGTTAAACAGCAACCTTGCGATAATCCCTCCTGAGGCAACGATATCGCGAATCTGAGCGCTGCTGAGGATGTCCTGTATCCTGTCCAGCTGGAAAAGACTGTCGGAAAACTGTCTTGTGACGGGGTGAGCGGGATTGGTAAACACCTCGAGGGTAGGGCCTTGTTCCACCACTTCTCCGGCGCTGAAGACAGCGACCCTGTCGCAAATATCCTTAACTACACTCATCTGATGGGTGATGATTACAACCGTTAGGTTTAGTTTTCTGTTGAGCTCCTGTAAAAGCGCAAGGATGGAGTGGGTGGTTTCTGGGTCCAGAGCAGAGGTCGCTTCATCGCTGAGCAGTATGTTGGGCTCATTGGCTAAAGCGCGCGCGATGGCCACACGTTGCTTCTGGCCGCCGCTGAGCTGCGAAGGATAGCTTTTCAGCTTATCGGAAAGCCCTACCAGTTCGAGGAGGTTGCGCACATTTTTTTCAACTTCCTTTCGGCCCTTGCCCGAATAGGAAAGCGGCATGGCTACGTTCTGATAAACTGTGAAATTTTTCAGCAGATTGAAGTGCTGAAAGATCATGCTGATTTTCCGCCGCTTTTTCCGAAGCTCCGACTCTGAAAGCTTTGTCATGTCGCTGTCGCCTACAAGCACGCGTCCGGAATCGACCTTTTCGAGCTGGTTGATACATCGGATTAAGGTGCTTTTGCCCGAACCGCTTTGCCCGATTACCCCAAAGATTTCACCTTTCGCAATTTCAAGGTTAATATCCTTCAGAGCCTTCACTTCGCTAGTTTTCGTTCGATATGTTTTGGAAACCCCTTCGATTTTAATCATTTTTCTTGTCCTCCCAAAGTCTTCGCCGTGCGTGAAATTAAGATAAAAAAAGCAGGGAGTGCGCACTCCCTGCTTTCTATGCTCAATCGCGTCAAACGCGCTGAAAAAGTTCTATCCGCATCTCACTATCGCGAAGGATGAGCGTGAAAACAAGGCGGCACCGCTTAAAAAAACGTAAGACCACATAGGCATGATTGCGCCGGCATGCATTCGCGTCATCATCCCAATATTCATCATAGAGAATGTTCTACGCGTGTCCTTCATCTTGTTTCCCTTCCGCGCTGGTTCGCCTGGCAACTTATAGCTTGCAAAACGCTAATTTATTTTAAGCATATATGAATAGTATGTTTACCACTTGCTACCAGTATAAATGAAGCTCACGCCGTTGTCAACATTTTTTTCGGCGTGGGCCTCGTCAAGTACCCATAGGTTTGAAGGAAGATCTTTGAGACCTCCGCCATCCGTCGGACTGTTTAGATGGCCTTCTGGACAGTCAAACCGGGTTTTTGACAGCGGCATGCAAACTTAGGATTCACGAGAGCCTTGAAAACAGTTTTTTAATGCAAAAAAGCCAGTAACTGATCCGATTGATGACGTTCATTAGAGATGCAAGTTTAAGCGCGGGCGCAAAGCGAAACGAAAAGACTTCTGCATAATAGTCGGCTTGTGAAATACGTGCCATATGTGGTGCTATTTTATGTTAGCTACAAAATCTGGTAGTGTAGCCAAACCTTCGTCTATCCCGCAATATTATTCAGACTAATTGGCAATACAATCGCCAACATAGAAAGAAACCGCACAGTCACAGGGCATGAACGATCAGCTGTTTCGGTCCTGATATCTTGTCGTAACATGCGAAGCGTCGCAGAACGGTTTGTCTTCGGATTCCCCGCACCGGCAAAGTGCCACGCGGTTCCGGACCTCGTATTCGACTCCGTCCGCAGATACGATAGGGATGCGCCCTTTGACAAAAATGCCGGCGCTCACGCGTCTCTCCGGGTCCTGAACGATCTCGATAGACGGAGCGTAGTCATCTTCATGCTCCGTTCCGTCTTTGTCGACGGCGGTTAACCGCCCGGCCGGACATTCGGTAGCGGCCCGGATGGCCTCTTGGCGGTTGTCTCCCTCGGCAGAGGCCTCGGCCAGCTCCCAGGCGTTTCCGTTCTGCCGGTGACAGAAACGCCCAAAGGCGCAGCGACCGTCATCAAGGAGATCGACGCTCGCGCCTTCTATTCGCTCTGCTCTGTCATGATATTTCTGCCTGGAAGCCGTTTCTTCCCCGCTAAAGCCTTTTGTCCGATGGCTTCCGTCGCAAAATGGCGCGTTCTTTGACTTTCCGCATCTGCACAAGGCGTAGTTCTCTTCCTGGGGAAGCTCCCGCCCGTCCCGGAGCTCGTACCCTCTGCCCTTCGGAACAATGACTTTTTCATAAATAGACACGCCGCCAGAGACCTCATACGGTCCGTTCTTGATGATCGTGATTTTGCCTTTTATCTTTTCCTCGCTCATTATGAACTCCACCATTTCCTTAAATTTGGTGATCAAACCAGATGGACTTTCTATGGGAATCGTTTCCGTCGCTTGGATACGGTTCGCTTTGCTATCTTATTTTCATTAAATCATAAAGCGGCATAACATTCAAGTGCAGATCTGCGGACCGTTTTTTGGCCGTCGGGTTCCGGGCTTTTTGCTTCTTTAAGCTGTCAAAACCGGAGGATAATGAAGCACGCGACTTTGGCAGCAGCTTTTTTAACGTGTAACTTCCGTCTAGATATGAGGTCATATTTCAAAATTAAAGAGGGTATTGGCAGGAATTTGATAAATATTATCGAAATAGTTGATTACTTATAGATTTTGGGGGAAGAGGTGGGAGAGTGCGGGAGCGCTTTGCTGAGCGTAAGACCCAAAAGGGTTTTACGCTGATTGAATTGATGATCGTGATTGTGATCATCTGCATCTTGGCGGCCATAATCCTGCCGCGGTTAAGCGCTACCAAAGCGCAGGCCCGGCGCGCTTCGTGCAAAAGCAACTTGCGAGTCTTGCAGACCGCTCTTGCAGAGTACTATACCAGGCAAGGAGAGTATCCGGTCAGTTTAGACGTTCTCGATATCACAGCCAAGCAGAAGCATTGCCCAGACGGGGAGAAGTATTCTTATCGTTTGGAAGGAGACTCCTATCGGGTAGAATGCAAAAAACACGGTTGGCTTTTGACGGAAGACGGCATTGTGGGGCAAGAAGGTGGCGGCGGGGAAGAACCAGGGGAAGAGCTACCGGATTACCCAGATTGGAGTTCCTCTGACCCTTATCAGGGGGGCAGCTACGTCATCTAT
>DIPB01000012.1:13862-14200 GCA_002426275.1 Firmicutes bacterium UBA5499 | reverse complement strand
AAACCAAGTTCCAGGACAACTGGGTAATCCCTGGCAAGAAATTACGGACCAGTGGCGCAATTTCAATGTCTATGATGGAGGAGATATTGTAATCTACGACGGGAAAAGGTTTCAAGCGAGGAATTGGACGCAAAACGCGAAGCCTGGCCTTGTGGGCAGTCCCTGGCAGGAGCTCACAGACCAGTGGCGCGATTTTAATATCTATAATGGGGGAGAGGTTGTCGTCTATAACGGACAAAAGTATCGCGCCAAGTATTATAGCCAGAACTTAAGGCCTGGCAGCTCCGATGCCTGGGAACTGGTCGATTAGAGGAATAGAGGGAAAACGGCGGGGGCTG
>DIPB01000012.1:11392-13724 GCA_002426275.1 Firmicutes bacterium UBA5499 | reverse complement strand
CCCGCAGAGGTTTAAACGTTAAAGCGAAAGTTCATAACATCTCCATCCCGGACGATGTATTCTTTGCCCTCAAGGCGGAACAGTCCCGCCTGCCTCAAATTGGCGATGGATTTATGTTCTCTCAAATCATCATAGTGATAGACCTCAGCTCTGATGAAGCCTCTGGCGATATCAGAGTGGATTTTGCCTGCCGCATCCTGAGCGGTTGTGCCGCGGCGAATGGTCCAGGCTTTCACTTCGTCTTCGCCGACAGTGAAGTATGAGATCAAATCCAGGCTGCGGTAGGCGGCCTGCGCCACTAAGTCTATGCCTGGCTGCGCGATGCCGATTTCCGCCAGAAAAGGGCCTCGTTCTTCCTGAGGCAGAGAGGCGATCTCAAGTTCCAACTGCGCGCAGATCTCCACCAACGGCCAGCGGCTGTTGCCACAAAATTCCTGCAGTTCAGTTTGGGCAGAATAACTTTTGCCAAACAAGTCTTCAGCCAGATTGGCAACCACCACTGTCGGTTTGGCCGAGAGCAGTTCCAGGCCCTCCAAAGCTTTGGCTTCATCCTCTGTCAGCTCTACAGTTTTAGCCGGTTTTCCTTCCTCCAGCGCCGCGGTCAGCTTCTTCAAGGCCGGCTCCTGATTTTTGTCTTCCGTTTTCTTTTTGGAGGCGGCAAGGCGTTCCAGACGTTTTTCTGCCAATTCCCAGTCTGCCAGCACAAGCTCGCCGCCCAATTGATTCAATTCTCCGACGGGATTGTTTTCGCCCAATGGGCCGGCGAAAGCTCTCAACACTAAAATCAGAGCGTCGCAAGGACGCACCTGGTCCAGAAATTGCCTGCCCCGTCCGGACTCCGGCCCCGGCAGATCCGTGAACTGAATCTGGGCCGGCGATACCTTCTTTGGTTTGAACATTTGGACGAAATAGTCTATCCGAGGATCGGGAACGGAAGCTACCTGGGTGCGAGCTTCCTTTTTTGCACCATAGCCGACGCCGCCCTCGGCCCCGGTGAGGAGGTTGAAGAGCGTAGATTTGCCTGCGCCAGGCAGGCCGACGATTCCACAGGTGAGCAAAGAGTTCACTTCCTTTTACTGCTGATAAGATTATTATACAGAAAGTATGGGCTCGGAGCAACAGGACCCTGAGACGATCCGGGCAAACTGCCAACCAGACTTGCTGTTTGGGAGGATTTGCCACCTGATCGTCGAAAAATAAGAGTAGGAACCAGGCGTTGCCCTGAAGCGATCGCAGAGATGCGAAAACAGCTCTACTGGCGGACCGAACAAACCAGGCCTACCGGGCATATCATGGAAACTGAGGAAAAGGTTGAAAGAAGTGGCAAGTGAGTGCTATAATGAGGATACCTAAGTTTGGAGGGTAATAGATGGGTTTGTTCGGCTGGCTTAAAGAAGAAATTGACGCTGTCTTTCAGCGTGATCCAGCGGCTAGAAACGTTTTGGAAGTGATCTTTTGTTACCCGGGCTTTCACGCCATCGTCGGACATCGGATTCACCATTTTTTATATAAGCACAAGGTTTATTTCCTAGCGCGCCTCTTATCTCAGATCAATCGTTTTTTCACAGGCATCGAAATTCATCCCGGAGCTAAAATCGGCCGCCGCCTGTTCATCGATCACGGGATGGGAGTCGTCATCGGAGAGACCACAGAGATCGGCGACGACGTCACCATCTATCAGGGAGTAACCTTAGGCGGTACAGGCAAAGAAAAAGGCAAGCGCCACCCTACCATTGGCAATAATGTGATGATTGGAGCGGGAGCTACGGTTTTAGGATCGTTCAAAGTGGGGGATAATGTTAAAATCGGAGCAGGGGCGGTAGTGCACAGAGAGGTGCCACCCAATACCACTGTTGTTGGCGTGCCCGGGAAAGTGGTGCTGCAAGATGGAGTGCGCGTAGGCCCTGATCTGAATCATACTAACTTGCCGGATCCTGTGGGCAATATGCTCTCTTGCCTGCAAAAACGATGCGAAGACATGGAACAGCGCTTGGAAACATTGGAGAGGAGCCACCCGCATGCGGATCTACAACACGCTGACAAAAACTAAAGAACAGTTGCCCCAAACGGAGGAATTAGGCATTTACGTCTGCGGCATCACTCCGTACGACTACAGTCACGTGGGACATGCCAGAGTCTATGTGCTGTGGGATGTTTTTCGCCGTTACTTTGCCTACCGCGGCTATCGCGTGAAGTATGTGCAGAACTTCACGGATATAGATGATAAAATCATCGCCAAAGCCAATGCGGAAGGCGTAGCTCCCGGCCAGATCTCTCAGCGTTACATAGACGATTTCCTCAAGATGATGGATCTGCTGGGCGTGAAGCGGGT
>DIPB01000012.1:10938-11266 GCA_002426275.1 Firmicutes bacterium UBA5499 | reverse complement strand
GCGTGAAGCGGGCCACAATCTATCCCAAGGTGACGGAACATATTGCCGATGTAATTGAGCTGGTTGCGGGGCTGGTTGAGAAGGGCCATGCTTATACTGTCGGTCCTTCGGATCATGCAGACGTCTACTTTGCCCTTGATAGCTTTCCCGAGTACGGCAAGCTTTCGGGCAGAAGTTTAGATGAGATGGAAGCCGGCGCCAGAGTGGAAGTGGACAGCAGGAAGCGTAATCCGTTGGATTTCGCCATCTGGAAGGCTGCCAAAGAGGGAGAACCAGCCTGGGACAGTCCCTGGGGGCCGGGCAGACCCGGCTGGCACATTGAATGCTC
>DIPB01000012.1:10663-10824 GCA_002426275.1 Firmicutes bacterium UBA5499 | reverse complement strand
GGCACATTGAATGCTCGGCCATGGCCCTGAAATATTTAGGGACTAATTTTGCCATCCATGGCGGCGGCAGCGATCTCATTTTTCCACATCATGAAAACGAGATCGCCCAGTCCGAGTGCTTCACCGGGCAACCTTTTGCCAGGTTTTGGGTGCACAATGGG
>DIPB01000012.1:7560-10472 GCA_002426275.1 Firmicutes bacterium UBA5499 | reverse complement strand
AGTGCACAATGGGTTTGTGCAGGTGAGAAACGAAAAAATGTCCAAGTCTCTGGGCAACTTCTTTACCATTGGCGACGTTCTGAAGCATTTCAGTCCCAGAGCGTTGAGATATTTTTTGATCTCCACCCATTACCGCAATCCATTGGGTTACAGCGAAGAGGAACTGAAAATGTCCGGCAAAGCCTTGGAGCGTCTCACCACGGCCCGAAGGCAGCTTGAGACTGTGTCCAAAGAGCCTCTGGGCGAGACAACTTTGCCTTTGGCCGGCTTGCGGGAAGAGCTGAGGCGGATTGAGGCGGACTTTGTCTCTGCCATGGACGATGATTTGAATACGGCAGGCGCGCTGGCCAGCCTTCATGAGCTGGCAACGCTCGCCAATAAGACGGTTGCGCAGCTTGAGATTCCATCCCAGGAGGAACTGAACTTTTTGGGAGAGCTTGAGGCGGCCTTCAAGGCTCTGGGCGACGATGTGCTGGGACTATGGGACCCGGCGGCTGCGCAAGCCGAAGACCAGGCGGAGCCGCTCTTGGAATTAATTCTTTTGCTGCGCACCCAGGCCAGAGAAAAACGTGACTGGGCCACCGCGGATCTCATTCGGGATCGGTTGGGGGAGCTTGGCTATACAATTGAGGATACTCCCCAGGGACCTCGCTGGAAGCGCAGTTAGCTAGGATTTCGCCCAGACGTTTCTGCCGGTTGGCGAGATAGAGATAGCCGATTAAGGCCTCAAAAGCGGTGCTTGCTTGGTATTCAGCGCGGGTTGCCCCCCTGGTGACGTGGTTAAGCTGACAGTTTCGCGCTCGTTTCACCTGTTCGCTTTCTTCCGCTGTCAAGAGAGGGAACAGCCTCTCCAGCATTTCGGCTTGGGACGGAGCGCACACCAAGGCGGTAGAAGCTTTATGGAGGCTTTTGCTTTTGGCCGTAGGCTTGTTTAAAACCATGATTAGTCTGATATATAGCTCGTAGACGGCGTCGCCCACATAGGCCAGAACCAAAGGCGACAGCTGTTTGGGATCGATTTTTTCCATTATTTGCCCCCAGTTTTTCCATAATTGTAACAGAATTTAAGTGAGCGGACAAGGGGAGAGGACGATGAGGGTACAAATTATCGCTCATACGCCGGAGCCGGAACAGACGGTGGCGGCCGCGGCTAAATTATGCTATTCCCAGGCGGGAGCGGAAGAGCTCATGGAAAGGCTGAGCCAGAGCGATGTGGACAGGCTGCTCTCGAGATTAGAGCAAAGCGGTCACCTGTCTCCCTTCGAACACGCCAGTTTCACTTTCTCCATTGAAGGCGTTAGCCGGACCTTATCTCATCAGTTGGTTCGCCACAGGATAGCCTCTTACTCCCAGCAATCTCAGCGTTATGTTTCCCAGCTGCAGTTCGGCTATGTGACGCCGCCCTCGGTTAAAGGCGAGGCCTTGGCGATCTTTACAGAACAGATGGAATCTTTGCAGGAAGCATATAATAAACTTGTTTCCCTGGGGATTCCCCAAGAGGACGCCAGATACTTGTTGCCTAACGCGGCTGAGACTAAGCTTGTGGCCACATTCAACTGCCGCAGCCTCTATAATTTTTTTGAGCTGCGCTGCTGCCAGCGGGCGCAGTGGGAAATCCGGGCTTTGGCCTGCCGGATGCTGGACGAGGTAAGACAGATTGCGCCCAGGCTTTTCTTGCACGCAGGACCAACTTGTATCGTCCAAAATTATTGTCGGGAAGGGGAACACGGCTGTGGAAGACTCCGCGCGCGCTCAAATTGAGGGCAGACAGCCAATTCGCGAGGCGCTTCTGGCGGGCAGGCCGATTAATAAGTTGTTCCTGGCTAAAGGCGCCAAAGATTTGGGACCGATCTTGGAACTTGCCCGGGAGCAGGGCGTGGTGGTGGAATGGAGCCAGCGCTCTCAGCTGGATCGGCTCAGCGAAGGACGACTGCACCAAGGCGCCATCGCCTGGGTTGCGCCGTATAAATATGCCGAGCTGGACGATCTCCTGCAGGCCGACGAACCTTTGCTGCTGCTTTTGGACGGCATTGAAGATCCGCATAACCTGGGGTCTTTGCTGCGCACTGCCGAAAGCGCGGGCGCAAGCGGCGCTGTGATTACAAAAAGGAGGGCGGCTCCCATTACCCCCACAGTGGAGAAAGCCTCCGCGGGAGCTGTGGCCTATTTGCCTGTGGCTCGGGTGAGCAACCTGGCTCAGGCCATCGACAGCTTGAAAGAACAGGGAATTTGGGTTGCAGGCTGCGATATGGACGGAGAGCGGAGCCTCTGGGAGGCGAAACTCACGGGTCCGCTGGCTGTGGTTGTGGGCGGCGAAGGAGCGGGCTTGGGCAGGCTCATCAAACAGAAATGCGACTTTTTAGTCCGGCTGCCGATGTTGGGGAAGATCGGTTCTCTCAATGCTTCGGTGGCAGGGGGAATCGTGCTCTATGAGGTGTTAAGACAGAGGCTGGCGGCAAAAGAAGGTTGAGAGGCGGAGGCGTTCGCCTCTTTTTTTATGGGGTAAAATGTCAAAATTTGTCGCGGCGGCGCATGGGTTTCGGCGTTTGGGGAATGCTAAACCGAGAGCATAATTGGAGGTGTAGCCGGTGGAACTTTCTCTGAAAAAATTGCTGTTGTTGGGAATCGGCACTGCTGCCTATTCTTATGAAAAAGCGATGGCCACGGTGGAAGACTTGGTGGCCAAAGGCGAGCTGACTGTAAATCAAGGGAAAGAACTTAATCAGGAGCTGAAGAAAAAAGCCCAGGCGGGCCAGGGGTTTGCTGCCTCTGCCTTGGATACCCTTAAAGATGACATCGAAGAGCTTAAGCTGCGCTTGACGAATCTGGAACAAAGATAGGAGGAAGGGCACTCTGGCAAGAGTGCCTTTTGCAGTTGCCATGCTCAATGGACACAGCAGGCTCAGAGAGAT
>DIPB01000012.1:1106-7426 GCA_002426275.1 Firmicutes bacterium UBA5499 | reverse complement strand
GACACAGCAGGCTCAGAGAGATCATCTCGGTTTTTTTGCGTCACGGGCTTAGGGATGGCTTTCTGAAGAAAGATGCCGCCCTGGAATTGAGACGCGCTTTAGAAGAGTTGGGCCCTACCTTCGTGAAGTTGGGGCAGCTTTTGGCCAACCGGCCGGATCTGCTGCCAGAAAACTTCTGCCGAGAGTTGGCCAAGCTGCAGGATGATGTTCAGCCGGAGCCGCTGGCCCAGATCAAAAAGACCGTTGAAGAAGAGCTGCAGGGAAAAATTGAGGAAGTATTCGCAGAATTTCAGGCTGAACCTCTGGCCGCAGCTTCCACTGCCCAAATCCACCTGGCGAGGCTTCCGTCTGGAGAACAGGTAGCTGTGAAGGTGCAGCGAGCTGGGATCAGTAAAATTATACAGCAGGATCTGATGTTGCTCAGGCAGCTGGTGCGTTTGGGAAGGTTTGCCCCCTATTTTGCCGTTCTCAATATGGAAGAGGCCATAGAAGAGCTGGCGTTTTCCACCAAACAAGAGTTGGATTATCTCCTTGAAGCTCGTAATATAAAGCGCTTTGCCGAGAATAACAAAGGGGTTAAATACCTGCGCGCGCCTGAAGTTTATGAACTGACAACGTCTAAAGTGCTGGTGATGGAGTATCTGGCTGGGATCAGGCTAGATAGGATCCAACAGCTGACTGCCGCAGGCTATGATCCTGAAGAAATAGCAACAAAACTGGTACAGAATTACTGCAGACAAATCCTGGAAGCCGGTTTTTTTCATGCTGATCCCCATCCTGGCAACATACATATTGTGGACCGCAAAATCGTTTTTTTAGATTTCGGGCTTGTGGGGGAGCTCTCTCCGCCCTTGCGGAAATATCTGAAGCAGTTTCTTTTGGGAATAGAGCTGGAGGATTTGGAGCTTTTAACCAATTCAGTGCTGGGCATCGGCCTGTGGCGCGGGAAAGTGAGCCCGCAGAAATTAACCCGGGATTTAGGCGAGCTTTACAGCGATTATGCGGCTTTGCCTTTGGAGAAGCTCAAGCTTACAGAGCTAATGGGGCGGATCATGAAAGCTGCCAGGAGGAACAACCTTGCCATGCCCAGAGAGATGGTGATGCTCCTGCGGAGCCTGATCACGCTGGAAGGAGTTGTGGCCAAGCTGGCCCCGGCTCTTAGCTCCACTCAGTTAGTGGTTCCTTATACGCGCCAGCTTCTCTTGACGAGTTGGGATCCCCAAGCCAATTTAAGTCAGGGATTGACCGCTGCCTTTCGCTTTTCCAGGGCTGCCTTCAGGTTGCCCGAGAAGTTGTTTAAACTGTTGGATGATACTTTGGCCGGCAAGCTGAAATTGGAGATGGAGCACACTAATCTGACCCCGGTTATGGCCGCGCTGAGCAAAATGGTGAATCGTATTGTTTTCAGCCTGATCACATCGGCGCTCATCATCGGCTCTTCCATGTTGGCCAATGTGGATGTGGGGCCGAAAGTATATGGCTTGCCGGCTCTGGGTTCCATAGGCTTTCTGGGCGCCGCAATCCTAGGCCTGTGGCTTGTAATCTCCATTATGCGCTCGGGGCGGCTGTGACGTGCCCGCTTATTTGAAGAGGTAAATGATGAATTCAGGATGGAGCTCAGGTTACCTCAAGGGAACTCAAGCAGTAAGGTTTTGCCGGCTCGTTAAGTATACGGTTGGTGCTGGGAAGAAGATTGCAAAAAGTTCCGAACGATAACACACATATAAGTAATTCAAATCCGTCATCTTGTTACACTATTCATGGATTTTTTCGCTATAGCAGCTCAGCATGAAAAGCAGTTTGCCGGTTGGTAATGGACAGGAGCAAAAGCGGGACGCGCGGCTGTCCGAGCGCTGCCGGGACATGAATATTACTTTTCATCAGGAAT
This sequence comes from Firmicutes bacterium UBA5499, assembly GCA_002426275.1. Lineage (GTDB taxonomy): Bacteria > Bacillota > DTU084 > DTU084 > DTU084 > UBA5499. The sequence goes on along the minus strand of DIPB01000012.1, from coordinate 5,538 downwards.
GTATACTGCTATATCCTCCAACCGGCAATCTAATATTTTGCACAAATCTTCCATTGTGCGCATGCTCAAATACTTGTTATTTTTCATTCTTGTTAGGGTATTTGGACTGAGATTGTATTTTTCTCGCAGCATGTATGTTGTAATATTTTTCCGCTTAAGCGTTTCCCAGAACGGTTCATAACTTATCATAAAAAATCACTCCTTGCTTTATGATAAGTTATGTTCTATAATTTATACATGTATTATATATAGTACATATACCATGAGTTAAACACAGAGAAGAAGCGAAGCTGACCCGGTTTTTGAAGTTTGCCGTTAAAAGTCCGTTTTAAACCGCCATTTTTGTAGTACGGCAGGACGGACAATGGTCTGGAGGACATGTAACTAAAGTCTGTATGATGCTAAAGCTTTATCCGTTAAGCGTAAAATAGAAGAAGAATCCGTTAAGCTATGCCACGTCACAGGCAGCATAGAACAGGATTTCCCTGAAACGATGGCCGAAACTCAAAAGGGCGGTACGCTGTCCTTCTTTAACTGCAGCGTTGTAGGCACTGCCGGTTATTTGAGAGGCATAAAAGGCAATTTTTATTTTTCAGTCTATATAGAAATCAGAAAAATAGGAAACTGGCGATTCGTACAGGGATCCGTCAGCTCATGATTTTTTGACTTGACACAAGAGGTACAAAGATGAATTTCGATAACTTGTCCCAGGCAGTGGAATCAGTACAACAGTTCTTTAAGTTTTTTCAGATCATTCGTATCTGGAACAAGAAGGCTGAAACTTTATTATATGAAAGTAGGAACGGTTACAACTCCGGGACTTTCCAAGCTGATTCTTTGATTTTCCCTAACGCAGAATTCTTCATGAACGGGGATGCTCTCAAAGTGAACTTGGCGATAACGATTGCCGGGCAGCCCTGCGTCATTGAATTAGTCCAGCAAAACATAAAAGAAAGAGATGCTCGTTTCATTCAATCCATGCATGAACTTATAATTACAGATCCTCTGACCAGTCTCTATAATCGTAGGTTTATTGGCGAACAACTGCCGAGAGACTTGAGATGCGCATTCCAAAATGACGAGCCGGTTTCTTTTCTCTATGCGGACATTGATCGGTTTAAGCAAATCAATGATCGTTATGGACATGTTGTGGGAGATTGTGTTCTGAAGGATGTTGCAAGCATTTTTCAGCAGCAAATCCGGCGTAATGACGGTTGGACAGCGCGATACGGCGGAGACGAGTTTCTTCTTTGTCTGCCGAAAAGCAATCAGCAGACAGCGATCCAAATGGCGAACAGAATCCGTAAGGCAATCACGCAAAAAGATTTCCCAGGTGAGAATAATGCAATCAGGGTGTCTTGCAGTTTAGGAGTGCAGACCCTCTATCAAGCAGACGGGGTAAAGACTTTGGCTCAGATTATTGAGTTATTGGATGAGAAACTGTACAAGGCAAAAACCGCAGGCCGAAATAGAGTGGTTATCTGACAGGAACGGAAACAATAGATTTCAGAAAAACATAAATAGTCTCAGTTAACTTCCGAAGTCCGCCTGAGACTATTTTCATGATGGATTAGACATGCAAAATGGCAGTAGAACCAATTACCGCCAAAATATGGGTGCGGACCACCTTTGCGGCATCATACCAGACTCGCAGAATTGAGAGTGGAGTGGTGGCAGAGCTTTTGCGGGAGGCGATCTATGAGCACGCCTCCGTAAAGTCACCGAACAGCCGGAAATCAGCCGACGGGAACTGACTTATCTGTTCAACATGAGCAGGCAAGCCCTCGCGGAACTGCTCGCAAATATTATGCGTGAATCCTCAGAAGTTGAAAATTTGGGTTAAAGGTGTGCGGAGCCTCAATAGTTAGGAACCTTGCCGAGGGGAGGCCAACCTCCTGCCTCAGTTTTTGGCGATGAGTCTCTTCATTGTCTGATTCCTTTCCTGGAGAGGCTGATCCTGTTTCGCTTCAGATCCACCTCCAAGATTTTTACTTCCACTTTTTGTCCCACAGTGAGAACATCCGAAGGGTGTTTCACATAGCGCTCGCTCAGCTGGGAAATGTGAAGCAACCCGTCCTCTTTGACGCCCAGATCAACGAACGCGCCAAAATCCACAATGTTGCGCACAACGCCTTCCATTACCATGCCGGGCTTGAGATCTTCCAGCTTCACTACCTCTCTGCGGAATACGGGCCCCGGCAGTTCTTCCCGCGGATCGCGGCCCGGCTTTTTTAAGGCTTTGTAGATGTCCAAAACTGTGGGCAAGCCCGCGCCAAGTTCTGCCGCCAGCTTCTGCAGCTGGGCTGAAGAGAGGTTTTCCTCAGAGGGAGGAAACTTTGCCGCCAGTTTGTAAGACTCCGGGTGCACCGCCGTATTGTCCAAGGGATTTTTTCCTCCTGGAATGCGCAGGAAGCCCGCGCACTGAGTGAAGGTGGCAGGGCCTAATTTGGCCACTCGCTTGAGTTCCGCGCGGCTGCGAAATGGACCGTTTTCATCGCGGTAAGAGACAATGTTGGCTGCCGCTTTGGCGGAAATGCCGGCCACATAGCTTAGAAGCGCGGCGGAGGCCGTATTCAAATCTACTCCCACAGCGTTAACAACGTCCTCCACAACTGCAGCCAGGGTCTGGGCCAGACGTTTTTGGTCTACATCGTGCTGATACTGGCCTACGCCTATGGACTGGGGAGGTACTTTCACCAATTCTGCCAGCGGATCCTGCAGCCTGCGGGCGATGGAGACTGCTCCTCTGATGGTAACGTCCAAGTCCGGGAACTCCTCCCTGGCCAGATCTGAGGCGGAATAAACGGACGCTCCGGCCTCGCTGACGATGGTGTAGGCTAAAGAAAGACTTTCTTCGCCGCTCGCTCGGGCGATGAATTCTTCCGTTTCCCGGCTGGCCGTGCCGTTGCCGACGGCGACCACGTCCGGATGATACAGCCGGTAAAGCTCTGTAAGCAGCCGCTTTCCCCCCTGATAATCCGCCTTGGGGGGAGTGAAGTAGGAAGTTGCGGTGGCCAGCACTTTGCCGGTGGGATCTACCACTGCCAGCTTGCAGCCTGTTCTGTAGCCCGGGTCAATGCCCAGCACGGTCTTGCCCTTCACAGGCGCAGTGAGCAGCAGCTGCTTAAGGTTGCCTGCAAAGACGGTTATGGCCTGTTCCTGCGCCCGCTCTATGAGCTTGGAGCGCAGCTCCCGCTCCAAGGCTGGAAATAGCAGGCGGTGGCAGCCGTCGGAGACAGCTGCCTTGAGATATGAAGGCAGAGAATCGTCAATCAGGTTTTCAATATCAGCTAGCAGTGTGGCCGGCACTTCCAATGAGACTTTCAGCACGCCTTCCTGCTGTCCGCGCCTGATGGCCAGGATCCTGTGGGACGGCATTTTGGCCGTTGGTTCCCGGTAATCATAATAGTTTTCATATGGGGATGAGAGCTCAGGCACCTTCGCTTGCGAGGTGAGGATGCTTTCTCTGGCATAGACCTGGCGGGCGAAGGCGCGCACTTGAAAATCTTCCGCCACTTGTTCGGCAATGATCTGACAGGCGCCTTCCAATGCCTGCTCTGCGGTCTTCACGTCCAGATCCGGATTTATGTATTTAGCGGCTTCTGCTGTTGCCGCTTCAAGCTGAGGCCGCTGGTCCCAAAGGAAGACGGCCAAGGGTTCCAGGCCCTTTTCTTTGGCTGCCGTGGCCAGAGTGCGGCGCTTGGGACGGTAAGGGAGATAGAGATCTTCCAACGTCTGCAGCACAGTGGCCGCATCCAGCTTTTGTGAAAGCTCGTCTGTGAGTTTGCCCTGCTTGGCAATGAGCTGGCGGATTTCTTCTCTTCGCCTTTCCAGGCTGCGCAAGTATTCCAGCCTTTCTGCTAGGCTGCGCAGCGCCACTTCATCCATTTGGCCTGTGGCTTCTTTACGGTAGCGGGCGATGAAGGGGATAGTGTTGCCGGCAGCCAGCAGTTCCCCGGCAGCTTGGACATATTGCGCGGGCAGTTTCAATTCTGCCGCGATTTGAGCCGTTATCTCCAAAAAAGATCAACCTCCAACTGATTTTAAGCGGACGCTTTTTCTCTATCCTACCGCTTACAGTTAGATTGCACAAGTGTCAACCCGGCCAGAGGGGATAATTTTTGGCAACACAAATTTTTTCATAGTAAGATGGGTGAACTTTAAGTTCGCATGCATAAAAAGGGCTGCCGTGCCGGCAGCCAAATTCATAGCTATTGTAATGCCTCTCAGACAGGATCAATTGAAATAGCTTGCTAGTCATTTTTTATAGGTAATAATCATTTTCTTAGAAATTATCTTGCCAACAAAGTAAACGAAATGCGCAAATAACTTCTTATGAATGGGCATCGGTATTCCAGGCGCATAAGTCATGCCTTGATATTGCTGCCAGAAGATACCGTCCTCTGTTGGATATTGAGTACCCGGCGCATAA
>DIPB01000012.1:0-1003 GCA_002426275.1 Firmicutes bacterium UBA5499 | reverse complement strand
GATATTGAGTACCCGGCGCATAATCACAACACATAGCGCGATATAAGTTAAAAGGAATTAAAACCCCTATTCTTGGCGCATGAAGTTTATGTGATTGGATATCGTTGACAAAACCTTTCGTCACTCGTCGAGCTGTTTTTTTCTGCCTTTCTGTGGGTTGGTAATCATTCCAACTAAGGGCGACAACCGGCAATTGGTAACAACGGTTTACGCCCCAGCCGGATACTGTATTGGCAAGAGACTGCGTTACGCAGTCAGCAGAAACGCCCCCGGTGGTAGAAACCAAGAGAGCTTTTTTCGTAAAAAATCTTGGACGGTGGATAAGAAACGCCAAGTGATCGGTAAAATTTTTCATGATGGCAGTTACCGCTCCTTGGTAGCAGGACGAACAAATAATAAATCCATCGCAGCTTTCCATCTTTTCCAGTATTTTTTGTATGATGGAATGATGTGGGCAATTAGTATGCCCTGCTCTAAAACATTTGCTGCATCCGCAGCAAAAAGGGAGATGATATTTGATAAGTTGCACTTCATCAAAAGAGGCTGTGTTGTCCATATTCAAAATCTGCGCTTTTACCAATTCGATCAAACGCCATGTATTCCCTTTATGAGGACATCCGTCAATAATTAATATATTCATATTTCCCTCAGTCCACGAATTTTATAATTAATGCCACTGAACTAGTGAAATCTGAGCATGCCGTTCAACGCGGAACGTGTCAACACTTACGCAGGTCGAACACGAGGATAGACAATGCGTTCACACGCCGTGTGGTTTTGAGCCGGCGGCGCAGAAGCCCTCCCGACATCCCAACGATTACCTCTCCCTTACAGTTATTTTATCATAATACTGCTGTGTTGTCTGTTGTTACGGGGAGATATAGCCGACCGAAAATTTATCGGTATCATACAAAGACAGCTAAAGGCCGGAATCATGGAAGACGGAAATATCTCGGCAGAGAAGTCGAGCCCCGCAAGGCGGATGCGCTCCGGATTTGCCGCC
>DIPB01000078.1:10197-10432 GCA_002426275.1 Firmicutes bacterium UBA5499 | reverse complement strand
TATCAATTCGGGAAAGAGGGCAAGTGCTTTTTTCCCGAATTGATGAACAGAGGATCATTTGTTATAATGGAAGCAACTGGGGCAGGAGAGAGCGGACTAGGAGGGAAAGCTATGATTACACGAGCGCAAGCATGGGAACTGCTGACAGAATACAACAAAGAGCAATTTCATCTCAAACATGCTCTGATCATGGAAGGCGTCATGAAATATTTCGCCCAGCTTTTGGGATACCAGG
>DIPB01000078.1:7865-10067 GCA_002426275.1 Firmicutes bacterium UBA5499 | reverse complement strand
GCCCAGCTTTTGGGATACCAGGAGGAAGCTGAGTTTTGGAGTATTGTGGGGCTTCTGCATGATTTGGATTTTGAGCTTTATCCTGAGCAACATTGCATTAAGCAACAGGAGATAATGCGAGAGCGCAAGCTTGACGAAGCTTTGATTCACGCTGTGGCAAGCCATGGGTATCTGCTGACTGTGGATCTTGAGCCTGTTCACGAAATGGAAAAGGTGCTTTATGCCACAGACGAATTGACCGGACTCATCGGTGCGGTAGCGATCATGCGGCCGTCACAAAGCACTCAAGATCTGGAAGTTAAATCGGTGCGGAAAAAGTATAAAAGCCACAATTTCGCCGCCGGTTGCTCCCGAGAAGTCATCGAGCGCGGAGCGGCCATGCTGGATTGGGAACTGAGCTATTTAATTGAGCAGACGATCCTAGCTATGAGAAGCTGCGAAGAGAGCGTCGAAGAGCAATTAAAGTCGCTTGCTTAACACTGACAGCGGTCTGTCAAATTTCTCTCCCCCCTGTTGATAATTCATTACGAAGAAGTTTTAAGTTATGGCCTGAAAAGAGAGGAACGTTTGACACTGTATTTTCAAGATTCTGTATTACTCAAACTGCCGAAAAAGGCGAAAAAGTACTTTTTCCTATTGACAAAACCGTTCAGACGGAGTATACTCAAGATATCATAATAAACATATATGAATAGTATACACTGTTCATATGTGAATGGAGGTTTTGCAATGTCAAGGATTTATAAGCATCTGACTGAACTCATCGGTAAAACCCCACTGTTAGAGCTTTCCAATTACCAGCGGAAGCATGAGTTAAAGGCGACAATAATCGGCAAGTTGGAGTATTTCAATCCGGCTGGAAGCGTGAAAGACCGAATTGCCAAGGCGATGATCGACGACGCTGAGGAAAAGGGATTGCTGCAGCCGGAATCGGTGATCATTGAACCCACAAGCGGCAATACGGGCATTGGACTGGCGGCAGTGGCTGCGGCCCGGGGATATCGCATCATTCTCACCATGCCGGAGACCATGAGCGTGGAGCGCAGGAATCTTCTGAAGGCTTACGGAGCGGAACTTGTGCTGACCGAGGGAGCCAAGGGCATGAAGGGAGCGATTGAGAAAGCTGATGAGCTGGCACGGGAGATCCCCAAGTCCTTCATTCCCGGACAGTTTGTCAACGACGCTAACCCGGAAGCGCACCGTAAAACCACAGGACCTGAGATTTGGGAAGATACGGACGGAAAGGTGGACATCTTCGTTGCCGGTATCGGTACCGGCGGTACCATCACTGGCGCCGCCGAATTTTTGAGAGCGAAAAACCCCAATCTCAAGGTCGTCGCGGTAGAACCTGACGCCTCGCCGGTCTTGTCTGAGGGCAGATCCGGTCCCCACAAGATTCAAGGCATTGGCGCCGGTTTTGTGCCTAAGGTTTTAGATACCAAGATCTACGATCAAATCATACGAGTAAAAAATGAAGATGCGTTCCAAGCCGGCAGAGAGCTCGCCAAAACTGAAGGCTTGCTGGTCGGCATCTCCTCAGGCGCAGCTGTGTGGGCTTCCACTGAGTTGGCGCGAGAACCTGAAAACGCTGGCAAAGTGATCGTAGCCATTTTGCCTGATACCGGAGAGCGCTATCTGTCAACTCCCATGTTCAGCGAATAGAAAGCGGGTTTCCCGGGCGTGCGTTTTTTCTGGAGACGGCTCATAGTTTGGTAAACGGAATAAATCGGGGGTGGCGGTTGCGTCACCCCTTTATTGAAATTCAAATGGCTTTTTTCTTCCCCAGCAGCGGACAGGCGGAGTTTCCGGCTAATCTTTACCATAATAAAAAAGGATTTCCTGACCGTCAGCGAGAATAAATTCAGGAAGCATTAGTATGAGTCGTTTGGTCGGCTGCAAGGGGGGGAAGATCTTGCCCGAGAGTGAAGCGATCATCAAGATCCAAGGGCTCAGTAAATATTTTGAAAGCGCCAACGGAAAAGTAAAGGCTTTGGATAATATCAATCTGGAGATTTTTAAGGGAGAGATATTCGGGATCATAGGGGTGAGCGGCGCCGGCAAGAGCCCCCTTGTCCGTTGCGTTAATTTCCTTGAAAGGCCCACTTCCGGGAAGATTTTCTTTGCCGGCCGGGATCTCTCACTTCTCACCCAGAACGAGTTGTACCGCGCGAGACGTTCCATGGGCATGATCTTCCAGCAGTT
>DIPB01000078.1:7375-7755 GCA_002426275.1 Firmicutes bacterium UBA5499 | reverse complement strand
ATGATCTTCCAGCAGTTTAACCTTTTGATGCAGCGCACTGCTGAAGATAACATCTGCTTTCCGCTTGAGATTGCCGGCATCGCAAAAAAAAATGCCAGGCTCAAAGCCAGAAAGCTGCTTGAGCTTGTAGGCCTGCCTGATAAGGCCGGCGCTTATCCCAGCCAGCTTTCCGGCGGACAGCGCCAGCGAGTGGCAATCGCCAGAGCTTTGGCCACGGATCCTCAAGTTTTATTATGCGATGAGGCAACCAGCGCCCTGGATCCAGCCACAACCCGCGAGGTACTGGGACTGCTGAAGGACATCAACAGGCGTCTTGACGTCACGATTGTGGTGATCACCCACGAAATGAAAGTCGTGGAAGAAATCTGCAACCGGGTTGC
>DIPB01000078.1:6969-7234 GCA_002426275.1 Firmicutes bacterium UBA5499 | reverse complement strand
ATCTGCAACCGGGTTGCCATCATCGACAATCAGATGATCGCAGAGACAGGCACAGTGGAGGAGATTTTCGCCAGGCCTAAATCGCAGGCGGCGCGTAGGCTCTTTTATCCTGAAGATAAGAAAATCAATCATTTCGCCGGCAGCAGATGCTGCAGGATCGTATTCGACGGCAGCTCTGCCTTCGAGCCGGTGATCGCCGATATGGTGTTGAGATTTCGCAAAACCGTCAACATCATCTTTGCAGATACTAAAAACATAGATGGAA
>DIPB01000078.1:5940-6779 GCA_002426275.1 Firmicutes bacterium UBA5499 | reverse complement strand
AGGAGGTGAAAGGTTATGCTTGCTAACGTAGTGGCCGGCATGATCGGACGCGGCACGGTGGAGACTCTTTACATGACGTTGGTCTCGTCGGCAGTAGCGTATCTCATCGGCTTGCCTTTAGGCATTATCCTGGTGGCTACCGACGAGGAAGGGATTAGCCCCATAGGCTGGCTGAACTGGCTCCTGGGCGTAATCATTAATTTGCTGCGTTCCGTTCCTTTTCTCATCTTGTTGATTGCGGTGATTCCTGTGACCAGGTTTGTTACCGGAACCACTTTGGGGTCTACGGCCACCATCGTGCCGCTGGTGATCGCAGCCGCGCCTTTCATCGCCAGATTGACAGAAAGCTCAATCAAAGAGGTAGACAAAGGAGTCATCGAAGCCGCGCAGTCTATGGGCGCGTCTCCTTTCCAGATCGTCTGGAAAGTGATGTTGCCTGAAGCCCGCCCATCTCTGATTGTGGGCAGCGCCATCGCTGTCACGACGATCCTCAGCTATTCCGCCATGACAGGCTTCGTAGGAGGAGGCGGATTAGGCGATATCGCCATTCGCTATGGCTATTACCGTTACCAGACAGGGATCATGCTGGTGACTGTGGCGCTTTTGGTGGTGATCGTACAGATTTTACAGGAAATAGGCATGAGGCTGGCAAAGCTTAGCGATAAACGAAATTAAAATATAGGGGGCGAAGTGAATGAAAAAAGTAGGGATATTGTTGTTATTGGCGGCGCTGACCGCTATGGCTCTGGTGGGATGCTCAAAGAAGGACGACGGTACGCAGTCAGAGAGCGGCGCCACGCCGGAACAAACGGTGAAGATTGTGGTGGGAGCTACCCCCA
>DIPB01000078.1:0-5831 GCA_002426275.1 Firmicutes bacterium UBA5499 | reverse complement strand
GATTGTGGTGGGAGCTACCCCCACGCCTCACGCGGAGATTTTGAACGTGGTCAAAGAGATCTTGGCCGAGCAAGGGTATGAACTGGAAATTAAAGAATTCACAGATTATATCCAGCCTAACAAACAGCTGACGGACAAGGAATTGGATGCCAATTACTTTCAGCATCAGCCTTATCTGGATGACTACAATGCTGAAAACAAGACCGATATCGTATCCATCGCAGCCGTTCATTTTGAACCGCTGGGCATCTACCCAGGCAAAACAAAGAGCCTTGCCGAGTTGAAAAACAATGCCAAGGTTGCGGTGCCAAATGACACTACCAATGAGGCCAGGGCGCTCCTGCTTCTGGAAGCGCAGGGACTGATTAAGCTGAGAGAAAACGCCGGGCTGAAAGCCACGGTGAACGATGTCGCGGAGAATCCCAAAAACCTGAAGATCATTGAAATTGAAGCGGCTCAGCTGGCCCGTTCTCTGCCAGACGTTGATATTGCGGTGATCAACGGCAATTATGCCATTGAAGCCGGACTGCACGTGGATAAAGATTCCCTGGCCAAGGAAGAAAAAGACTCTTTAGCCGCCAAGACCTATGCCAATATCGTTGCGGTGCGCAAAGGCGACGAGCAGCGGGAAGATCTGAAAGCGCTAGTTGCCGCGCTCAAGAGCGACAAAGTTAAAAAGTTCATCGAAGAGAAATATCAGGGAGCGGTTCTTCCCGTATTTTAAGGTAGAACGGGCGGATTCCCTCGCAGGGGAAATCCGCCCGTTTCATTTAAGGCGCATTTTTCGCCACTTGGGGAGGGAAAGCGCCGGCAGCGAAGAATGGTTATAATGGCTAGTTGCAGCGAGGTGCTCTGGCGCGGACATTTGAACTCAATTTTTCCACCGTGAATACCGAGCTTCGGCCGAAAAAACATTACGCTTCATGGCCCCGAAACTCGACCGGAAGACAGGCGTTTTCACCCATGACCGGGGCGTTTTCAGCATCAGCTAAGGTGGAATATGCCGCCGAACGATATAATCTCGTCTGCGTTGCCGCGGAATAACGTCAGAGCGATTGTGATTGCGAGCTCATCGGCGGTTTTGGTACATAGGTGGCGTATGATGTCAGTTGCCTGGCTGCATTGAGGTCTGTTTTTTAGCAGTTGAATTGCAGCCGTATTTATCATTATGAAGGAAGCCAGGGGGGACACGTTTGCCTTCTGAGCAGCATCTATGCTCCGCATACCTTCGCCGGGATTTTCGCTTCCAGCCCCATGACCCATTTGGATGAAAAGAAGCTTGTCTTAACCGGCAGAGAGTTCTCTCCTTATGAGCTGGCGGCCCGGGATGTTGCCCTCCACGCTGAGCGGATTAACTGTCCGGTTTTTCTTGGGCATGGAACTGGGGATACCAATGTCAGTTTCCAGACGTACACGAAAGCCTTGGCTGAGAAGCTCGAGTCACTGGGCAAACGCGTTTTCGTGCGCTATTATGAAGGCAGAGAGCATGGTCTGGAGCCTGCCATAAGCAAGCTGGAAGCTTTTAAAGTAAGACATGCGAACAAGACAATCAAGACCATGACTTCACGTTGGAAGCAAGGTGCTGATCCCATGCGCTTCGCGGATGCTTTGTGTGGATTGGTCCAAGACGCAAATTGCCGTTTCGCTAATATTACAAAGAGAGGGAAGGTAAGTTTGAATGTTAAAAGTTCTTTCCATCGGCAATAGTTTTTCCTCCGATGCCACAGCGTACACGCACAGGCTTGCGCAGTCGGCGGGCATTGATTTGCTCACAGAGAATCTTTTCATAGGTGGCTGTTCGCTGGAGCGGCATTGGCAGAATATCCTTTTTGCCGTCCCTGATTACAGCTTGGAGGTCAATGGTGAAGCCACCGGCGAAAAAGTCACCAGCGAAGCTGCTCTGAAAAGCCAAAATTGGGATTTTGTGACATTGCAGCAGGCGAGTCATTTCAGCCCCGATTATGCCACCTATCAGCCTTATCTGGACAAGGTTGCAGGTTTTGTAAGAAAAAATGCGCCTACGGCGGAAATCGTGATGCATCAGACCTGGGCTTATGAGGAAGGCAGCGAAAGGCTGCAGAAGATCGTCGGTTACCAGCGCCAAGCCGAAATGTTCGCCGCTATCCAGGAGGCTTACAGCGAAGCTGCCAAAGCCTTAGGAGGTTGCAGGATCATCCCTTGCGGCTGGGTTTTCCAGCAGTTTCTCAAGCAGGGGTTTGGAAATTTGCACCGTGATTCTTTCCATGCTTCAATCCCCCAGGGAAGATATATTTTAGCGGCCGTGTGGTATGAATTTTTCACCGGTTGGGATGTCACAGCTGCCACCTTCTGCCCGGAAGGCATGAGCCAGAGCGAAGGTAACTGGTTAAAGACGCAGGTGCACCAGTTTTTGAGCCAGCGCTGAGGAACCTCTTTTTTTAACCGGAAGTTCATCGTGACGCGATTGGAAGAGAAAACTTTCCTGAGGAACAAAGAAGCAGAGGCTTCTGAGCCCAGGCAGTGCCGTGCTGCCTGGCTTTTTTATTGGCAGGCAGGTGTTAATATAGGACATGTTTTCCTAATATACTATATTATCAGGGATCGGGAGGGAAACATGAAAAAACAATTTGTCGTTTCCGCGCTCATCTTAGCGCTGTCGCTTGCGGCCAAAAGCGTGGGCTGGACGCGTGCGCCCGGCGCTCAGACATGGTTCCACGCCGTTCTCAGAGCGGATTACGATTACGAAGGAGCTTTCTCGGAAACAAGAAGGTTTTTTCAGAGGCTGTGGCAAGGAGGCAGCTGGCAGGTGAAACCTCCAAAGCAGGCGGAGCTGCCGGGTTTGGTGCGCCCTGTGATTGGCAAGGTGAGTTCCGGCTTTGGCCAAAGAGAGCACCCCGTTTTAGGCGGCAAGCGAGAGCATCAGGGGATAGACCTGGCTGCGCCAAAGGGCAGTCCCATTTTGGCTGCGTTGCCCGGAGAAGTTGAAACTGTGGGCCGGGAAAACGGTTATGGACTGAAGATCGTGCTCAAACACGATGACGAATACGAAACTTTGTACGCGCATTGCGATGAGGCGTTGGTTCGGGTTGGAGAACGAGTTAAGGCGGGGCAGGTTATCGGCCGAGTCGGGGATAGCGGCCTTACCACCGGAGCGCATCTGCATTTTGAGTTGCACTATAAAGGGATAGCTGTTGATCCAGGAGAACTGATAAAATGACGGGCGGTGAGGAGAGATGTGGATCGGCAGAATTTTCGGGATCCAACTTCTCCTCCATAGTTCGTTTCTGGTTACCCTTTGTCTTTTCGCGTTGGCAGGGCTGTTGCCGCACGCCCTGATCCTTTTTTCGCTTGTTTTTCTGCACGAGCTTGCTCATGCGGCGGTAGCTGCGCTTTTGCATTTTCCGGTGGAAAAAATAGAGTTGTTTCCTTTTGGCGGTAGGGCTCAGGTTTCATTTCCCTTATTATTTAGGCCCAAAGCGGAAATTGCCGTCGCCATGGCAGGACCGCTGTGGAGCCTTGCTTTAGCCGGCCTTTTTGTCTTTCTGCAAGCGAAGGGCATGTTTCGGGCCGGACAGTGGACGGAATTGATGATCGCAGGTAATCTAAGTTTGGGCTTATTCAATCTTTTGCCGTTTTTGCCCATGGATGGAGGCAGGGTGCTGCGGGCAGCTCTCAGCCGCAGATTTGGTTTCCGCCCTTCCACAGAAAAGCTGGCGCGTGTCAGTCAGTTGGCTTCCGGCCTGGCAGCGGCTTTTTCTCTTGTGGCCTGGCGTCTGTGGGATATTTCCCCCGGTTTTTTACCCATCTGTCTCTACCTATTCTTGGCGGCAAAACAGGAAGCGGAATTTGCTTCCTACTCTCACTTGCGATATCTTCTGCACAAGCAAGAAGAATTACATCAAGAGAAGGTGCTTTTGGCAAGGCACCTGGTGGCGGAAGGAGCCACGCCCCTGGAGAAAATAGTCACTCAGTTTGCCCCCGGTTCTTATCATTTAGTCACCGTAGTGACAGAGAATCTGAAAATTCAGGGAGTGATTGGGGAGGCTCAGATTTTGGAGGCGCTCTTCCAGGGAGGCGCGCAAATCAAGATTTTAGAGCTCTTGACGTAAACATGAAAAGACAGCCATGCTGTAGGGATGTCGGAGCGTCAGCTCGGGGCTAATAATGGATGAAGTCGAGCGCAGAGTCGACTTCCTGGCAAATAATGAAAAGTGTAAGTGCGTTAAGAGGTTCTTCGCCGAGCGTTGTTTATGAGTGCTGACGTGAATATACTCATCGCTTTCGAGCACGTCCATGGTATTGTGAGTAAAGCATAATAGAAGGCTGCCGGTCAGGCAGCCTTCTATTATGCTTTGTTTTTGCTGTAGGTTAAAAGGCCGCCCTCAAAGACGATTGCCACCAGGTTCTGGAAGCTCATGGCGAGGGATTTCGGGCCTTTAATGGGAAGTTCGCTATCCATTATTAAAATAGGGAGAGAGCAAGGAATAAAGAAGACATCAAGGATGCGACAAGAGAAACCACGGTAATTTGAGTGTTGATGGAAGGGCCTGCAGTATCCTTGAACGGATCGCCCACCGTATCGCCCACTACGGCCGCCTTATGGGCAGAGCTGCCTTTGCCGCCGTTTTTGCCAGCTTCGATGTACTTCTTGGCGTTATCCCACAGGCCGCCGGAATTGCTCATAAATAAGGCGAGAAGCAGTCCGCTGATGATGTTGCCTGCCAAGAAGCCGCCTACGGCCTCTACGCCGCCGATAAATCCTACTAGCATGGTAACAATGATGCTCACAAGTCCGGCGGGAATCAGTTCTTTCAAGGCCCCATGTGTTGCAATATCAATACATTTGTCGTATTCCGGCTTAACTCCAGGTTTTCCTTCTTTCAGGCCGGCGATCTCACGGAATTGACGGCGAATCTCGGAGACCATGCGCTGAGCGTTGCGGTCAACCCCAAGCATGAGCATAGCCGAGAATACAGCCGGGACGGCCGCGCCGATTAGCATGCCGAAGAACACGGTGGGATTTATGAGATCAAAGCCAGTCAAGAGGACTTTACCCGCTGCGTCGTTAACTTCGCTCATAAATGCTCCCAGAAGGGAGATGATGGTCAGTCCGGCAGCTGCGATGGCAAAGCCTTTGGTCACAGCTTTAACCGTATTGCCGGCGCTGTCCAGAGAATCGGTAATCTCCAGAGCGTCATCTCCTAAGTCGCCCATTTCGACAAGCCCGCGGGCGTTGTCCGCGATTGGACCGTAAGCATCGTTAGAGATGATCATTCCCACGATGGAGAGCATGCCCACGGCAGCCATGGAAATGCCGAACATTCCAGCAAGCGGATTGTCCGCCAGAATGGGCGCGCACAGGTTATAAGCCACAAGAGCGGAAACCGCGATGCCCACCATGGCGGGAAGAACGCTCAAAAAGCCGTAGGAAACGCCGGAGAGGATGGTAAAGGCTGGCCCGGATTCCGAGGCGTTCGCCACATAACGGACAGGACGTTTGTTATCGTTGGTATAGTAATCGCTGGCGATGCCGATGATGACGCCCACAAACAGGCCCACAGCCGTAGCGCCCCAGATCCGCCAGTCGAAAGCGAAGACTGCCGTAGCGCCGGCGGTTAAAACGGCAAAGATCGCGGTGGTAATATAAGTGCTCAGATTCAGCGCCCTGGTGGGATCCCCTTTTTTGCCCATGCGGGCAGCCATGATGCCGATTATGGAAGAGAGAAGTCCCAACGCTGCGTAACAGAAGACCATCGCCGTATAATCGCCGCCAACTTGGTTGCTCAAGGTAAGTGCCATCACAAGTGCCGCGACCATGGACGCAACGTTTGAATCAAACAGGTCGGCGCCCA
>DIPB01000102.1:22851-26968 GCA_002426275.1 Firmicutes bacterium UBA5499 | reverse complement strand
CATCATTTCCTTGGCCATATCCACATCGCGGATTCTGGACTCAGAAGCTGCCAGGTTCTCGGCTGCTACGCCCAGGTTAGCAATGGTGTGCTCCAGACGGTTCTGCACAGCACCGAGATTTGCTCTCTGTGAAGAAACTGCCGCAATTGCTGTATCCAAAGAAAGGATGGCAGCATCAGCACCAGTCTGGGTTGAGACGTTAAGTGCGCCAATCGTCAAAGCGGTTGCATCCATTGCACCGATGGTCAAGCCAATGCCCTGTGTTGCGTTGGCGCCAACCTGAAAGGTGATCGCGGAAGTGGCGAAAGAACCGGAAATAAGTTGCTTCCCGTTGAACTGCGTCGCAGTGGCAATCCTGGTAACTTCTTCGATCAACTGAGCTACTTCCTCTTGAATCTGGCCTCTATCGTCGTTTTCCAGCGTGCCGTTGGCTGCCTGAACGGACAGTTCACGGATTCTCTGCAGAATGCTGTGTGTCTCCACCAAAGCGCCCTCAGCGGTCTGAATCAGAGAAATGCCGTCCTGAGAATTGCGGACCGCCTGGTTGAGTCCCTTCACCTGGGAGCGGAGTTTCTCGGAGATGGCAAGCCCTGCGGCGTCGTCGCCAGCGCGGTTGATGCGCAGGCCGCTGGAGAGCTTCTCCATGGCCTTGCCCAAATTATCGGAGCTGATCCCCAAGTTCCTGTGAGCGTTGATAGCCTCAATGTTCTGATAAATCCTTAATCCCATTTTCTTTTCCTCCTTGAATTTATATTCGGCATCCTTGCCGCAAAGTAGGAAGGTGTTGGCCGGCCTGATACTTCACCTTCCAACTTTGTACCCAATATTAATATCGGCCTTCCAGGCAGAAAGTTAAGTCTCGGGAAAAATCTTTTTTAATTCTTCCCAGTTCAGCTCTCCTGAAACCTTGGCCTTCTGGTTTTCAGCTTTGATCTCAAGATAAAGCTCTTCTCTGTAGACCGGCACGCTTGAGGGCGCTTCTATGCCCAGCTTGACCCGATCCTTGTCGATGGCCAGTACCTTCAGCTGAATCCGGTCGCCCAGCATGATCCCTTCCCCGCTCTTGCGGGTGAGCACTAACATTTTTGCCTCTCCCGCAGAAGACACTGCTTATACCCTTCCAGGAGGGGATAGCGAAGCTCTCCGTCCGGACGCACAACCTGCAGGCCAAGCTTCTTGGAGAAGTTGATCAGCAGCGGCCCCTGCAGATTGGCGCTCATCTGAGCCGGATCCTTAGGTATGGTTACAATGGCAAAAAGCATTAGTTCATCGGCGTCTTCCAGGGAAAGGGACTGCTCTTCCTCCGCAGTAGGCACCACTTGGAAATCAGGCGCGAACTCGCAGATGGGCATCAAAACAAAACTGCATTCTGCGGCCGCTAACATGTGAAAAGGCGCCCGGGCTTGATCCCAGTTGAGAGAAAAATCAATTGCCTGTTCAAAACCAATCAACCCTTTGGGAAAGGCTATGGTTTCAGATGCCATCTACTCCACCTGCCAATCTAAAAGCGCGCCGGAGCGCTCAACAGTCCATACTTTGAGATAATCATACTGGCGAATATATGCTTTCACAGCTTGAGGCTGATAATTTGTCTCCACCTGACCAGGTTTAAATTCGCTCTTAATCTCTCCAAGCCGCCAGTCGATTTTCAAGCCGCCTTCAAAGCGAATTGAGGGCCTGCTTTCCGGAACCAACCCGACATTGAACTCCGGCTCCGGCGGCAGTTGGGCAGCCAGGCTCGCAATTGTATTGCCCGGATTCTCAATGGCTGCTAAAAAGTCTCCCTCTTGGGCTATGTTGCCGATGGCTTCCAGCGCCCCGGCCTGGGCTTGGATTTTCTGCTGCTGCGTCAGGTACATGGGCCCGCCCGTGCCCATCTCCTCCCAGACCTTGGCCTGATCGATGAGAAGAGTGGGGCCTGTTCTCTCACACTGGACGCTGGGCGGCGTGCGCTCCATCTGAATCAGGGGAGAGGTGCGACGCATCCCGAATTCCGCTTGCTGCGTCTGGAGCCCCAAAAGCAGCGGCTGAGAATCAAGCCTGATCTCAACTCTGCGCATGGCTTAGCTCAAAAAGTCCATTAAAGTGGGCATAATCACTCTGGCCCCTGCGCCCAGTGAAGCGCGATAGACCAACTCGCTGGTCTTCAGATCCATGATCACTTCCGCCATATCCGCGTCTTCATTCTCGCTTTGCAGCTGCTGATAATTAACCTTCAGCTGACTCATATGCGACCCTGCCAGCTCAACTCTGTTCATTTTGGCGCCGATTTCAGAATGATACTGCAACAGGTTATCCAACGAACTGCTCAGCTCTTCAAGGGAGCCGCTCACCTGGCCGCCGTCGCCGTTTTCCAAATGCTGCTTGATCTCAATCAGCACTTTGAAAATCCGATCCGGAGTTGTTTCATCGGCGCCGAAGACTTCTCTGCCGTCTAAGTTGGCGGCAAGAATTTGCTGCGGCCCAATCCTGTATTCGATGGCGCCGTCATCGCCGTGAGAGGCAATGGTATCGCCGGTGCGGGAGAACGGTTCCTGGAGAGTCTGGTAGCCGGCGAAGACGAAGCGGCCTTCATGATTGGTATTGGCGATCGACACCATCTGATCGATCAGCTGATCCACTTCGTCGGCAATGGCCTGCTGCTCTTCCGCGCTCAAGGTGGCGCTGTTGCTTCCTTTCACAGCCAGCTCTTTCACGCGCCTGAGCACGTCCTCGGCGCCCATTAAGGCCGAGTCCGTAGCCTGAAGCCACGCTTTGGCGTCTGCCAGATTCGACGTAAACTGTTCCGTATCTGCAACCGCAGCCCGCAAGGAGAGGCTGCGCGCCACAGCTGCAGGATCGTCCGAAGGCAAATTGATTCTTTTGCCGGAAGACAGCTGCGTATTGAGCTTATTCATCCGCGCCAAGTTATTATAAAGGTTGTTGGTGACATTCTGAACCAGCATGCTGTTGGTGAGTCGCATTTTTTACCCTCCTCTGCTTATCTATCTTTATTATCGGCACCCCTTGGACTTTCCTTTAGCCCTACCACAGTCCTTTTTCAGTGAGATGCTTAAATTTTTCCAGTCCCTTGCCAGAAATAACATATGTCAGGCAGCCGTCAGTGTCCGTGCGCTCTGGAAAAATTCCCGCCTCCGCAAGCGTCTTCAAAGTCTCAGCCGCCGGATGCCCATAACGGTTATCCGCGCCGCAAGAGATGGCCGCGGCTTTCAGGCGAGCGGTTATTCTTTCGCTCACAGCTCCCTCGCCTCCGTGATGGGGCACCTTCAGCACCAGAGGCGGCAGCTTTCTGCCGGCCAGGGCAGCCTCCACCAGCGAGACCGGAGCGTCCCCTGTGAGCAACACCCCGTAGCCGCCATAGCGCACAAGCAAAATCAAGGAACGAGCATTGGGATCTTCGCCTCTTCCTCCTCCCAAAAGCTCGATCCGCACTCCGTCCACGGTGAGGCTCGCCCCAAGCGGCGGAGCTTCATCTGTCCAGGTGAGCTGCGGCGCGCGCGAGGCCACAGCCGGCCAAAAGCCCCGGCTGTGATCATCGTGTCCGTGGGTGAGCGCAGCCAAAGCCAGCCTCCTGACTCCCCGCATTGTCAGCAGCCTGTCCACAAGCCTGGGCGAAGGGCCGCCGTCCACCAAAAGATATCTGCCTCTGGGGGTACGCAGGAGGATGCTGTCCCCCTGACCCACATCGAAGACGAAAACTTCCAGCCTGGGAGAAAACAGCCGGGCCAAGCGCGGCGCCTGCCAGCAGAAAATCACAATGACGCAAGCAGCGGCGACTTTCGTTACAGCCTCCCGGCATTTCTCTTTCCTGCTCGCTCCGGCCAGGCCGTCTGGCCAGGAGGCAGCCTGCCGCCAAAGCCAAACGGCAACGGCCAGAAACAAGTAGTAGAGTATAAACTCGTAGCCATGAAGACAGCGCAGGGGGAGTACGCCACCAGGCAGCTTCCCCAACAAACCGGCCAAGGAATTAACCAGCTTCGCCAGCGGATACAGCCCCAAAGCCAACCCTTCTCCCAGAGGCGGGAGAAGCTGCGCTAAAATGCCGGCCAGCATCCCTCCCTGCACCAAAATTCCCATCAATCCTCCGAACAGCAGGTTTGCTAAGGGCGCCAGGGGG
>DIPB01000102.1:21254-22713 GCA_002426275.1 Firmicutes bacterium UBA5499 | reverse complement strand
GCTAAGGGCGCCAGGGGGACAAGCTGATTGAGAAAGTGCGCCTGCACGGGCAAAGTGCCGATTTGCGCCGCCAGGGAAAAGCCCAAAGGCCGCAGAAATCTCCGCCGGCACGGGAACTTATTGTAGACCAGGATGCTGGCTGTGGAAAGAAAACTCAAAAGAAAGCCCGCGTCAACCAAAAGCGAGGGATTCGCCAGGAGCAAAAGCAAGCCCGCCAACCCTAAAAAATTGAGTCCTTCGCCCCGCTTGCCCATGCTCCTGGCAAGCAGATCCGCAGACAGCATGATCAAGGCCCTCTTCGCCGGCGGCTTCCAGCCTGTAGCCAGGGTGTAGAGAAACATTAACCCAATCGTCACAGGCGCGGGCGCAAAGCCTTGGCAAAGGAGCCGCACAAAGCCCACGTGCAGCCCGGAAACGGACAGGAGGTGAACCAGGCCCAGAGCTGTGAAACCCTGGGCCACCTCCTCCGGCAGCCTCTGGCGCCGCCCCAAAATCACAGCCTCCAGCAAGCCGCGTTCAGGGTCGGGAAGCTTCTGCCAGGGTGAGGCTATTCTCTGCGCCAGATAGCATCCCAGGAGGAAACGCCTGCCTTCTTTGCGAATCCTGACGGCCTTCATGGTTAAGTAGCAAGCATTCTGCGCCAGATACCTACGCCGGCTTTGCTGATGAGGATTGCGAGCGCGGGACGGCAAAGCCAGCTCGCCTTGGACACAGACCTTCTCTCCGACCTCAAGATCATACCACGAATCGCAAGCGATCTCCACTTTGGCCCGGCCGGGAAAGACCGCAGGACAACTTGTGGCTTCCAAAGAGACAAGCAGCGATTTGCCCCAGGCAAACTCCCGCGCTTCCAGGATCGTTCCGCTCACAGTTCCCTGAAGCTCGCCGGCTGGGGCCGCTCCGCGAAAGCTTTGCGCGAAAAGATAATATTCTCTGAGCCAGAACTGCATTCTGACAAAGCCTACTCCGGCGACGGCAAGCGAAAGCCAAAGGCCGAACCGGTCCGGTTTCAAGAACCAAAGGCAAAGCAAGAGCGCCAGAAAAACGAAGGCAGGCCAAGGCGGCCATAGCCAGCTGCTCCAAAGCTCGGCTGCGGCAATGCCGCAGCAGCAAGACAGCAAAGCGCAAAGCAGCGGCTGCTCCTTCATAGCGTAAGCTGCTCCCGGAGCTTGGCCAAAGTTTTGGCGCCGATTCCCGAGACGTCCAACAGCTGCTCCAAAGAAGCGAACCCGCCAAGCTTCTGCCTGTGAGCGATGATCCTTGCCGCTAAAGCCGGCCCCACTCCAGGCAGCAACTGTAGCTGCTCGGAGGTTGCGGCATTGAGATTAACCGGACCTTCCAGTTTCTGAGGCTGTTTCCCGCTCCGCTGCTTTTCTGGCGGACTGACGGCCTTTTCCGCAGCGGGCCTCTCCCCTTTCGCCGGGACATAGATTTTGCTCCCGTCCGCCACGGGCTGAGC
>DIPB01000102.1:17175-21162 GCA_002426275.1 Firmicutes bacterium UBA5499 | reverse complement strand
GAGCCAGATTCAAGAAATCCAAATCCGCTTTTTCTCCGGCGCCGCCGGCCTGCTCTATGGCTTGGAAAACCCGGGCTGAGTCCGGCAGCTGGTAGACGCCGGGCTTTTTCACCTGCCCTGCGACGTGAACGAATATCTTCTCGGCTTCGCTTACAGCCGGCGCTGAATTCGCTCTCGGTTCGGCAACGATCACCTGTTGGCTCCCCCAAAAGCGGCCCACCATGATCCCAGACCCCAGGATGAGCAACGATAAAAAAAGCGCCACAGAAACGCGTTCCTGCGGCGCTAACCTTCTGAGCCAATTTATGCTCTCCACAGGCACACCTCCCCCGTCTGCGCATTACGGTCGGTGGCCTCTCATAGTTTTAATTCGCCCTGTCCCCTGCTTTTCCTGCTGCCGGCGGAAATATTTGCGTGCCCTCTAGCCGATGACGATGTTCACTAGCTTCCGCGGGATCACGATGACTTTCCTGATCTGCTTCGCACCGATGAACTCTTTTACCTTGGCGGAGGCCAAGGCTTTTGCTTTGAGCTCCTCCTCGGAGCTGTCCACAGACATAGTCAGCCGCTCCCGGACCTTACCGTTCACCTGCACCACAACCGTAACCTCCGTGCTGACAGTGGCCTTAGGATCGTACTTGGGCCAGGCCTGTTTGTGGACGCTGCCTGTATGACCTGTGGCGCTCCACAGCTCTTCGCTGATGAAAGGCGCAAAAGGCGCCAACATCAGGATGAGCATGTCCACAGTCTCCCTTACCGTGGCCGGATCCGGGTTTGCAACCTGCTCGCGGTAATGATAGGCCGCGTTGACAAGCTCCATAATGGCGCTGATGGCCGTATTGAATTGAAAACGGTTGGCCAAATCTTCCTGCACTTTCTTCAGCGTCAGGTGGACCTGCTTGCGCAGGGCCTGTTCCTCCGCTGTGGCCTTTCCTTTGCCGCCAGGGAGCACATCTTGCCAGTCCGCCACTAAGCGCCAAATCCGGTTGAGAAAACGATGCGCGCCCTCAACGCCCTGGTCGCTCCACTCCAAATCCCGTTCCGGCGGCGCGGCGAAGAGGATGAACAGCCGCGCGGTATCGGCGCCGTATTTATCGATGATATAGCCTGGATCCACGATATTGCCCTTGGACTTGGACATCTTGGAGCCGTCTTTCAGCACCATGCCTTGGGTTAGCAGGTTCTCGAACGGCTCGTCAAAATCGACTAGACCGAGGTCGTGAAGAGCCATGGTGAAGAAACGCGCGTACATCAGATGCAGGATAGCGTGCTCCACGCCGCCGATGTATTGATCCACCGGCAACCAACGATTAGCTTTTTCCCGGTCGAAAGCGATCTCCTCATTGTGAGGATCAGCATAGCGCAGGAAATACCACGATGAACAGACGAAGGTATCCATGGTATCCGTCTCCCGCCTGGCCGGTCCCCCGCAGCGGGGACAAGTCGTCTTGACGAAAGACTCGCACTCCGCCAGGGGAGATTGGCCGTTGGGTTTGAACGCCACACCATCCGGCAACAGCACCGGCAGGTTCTCATCGGGCACGGCGCCGCACTTTTCACAGTAAACGATGGGCAGAGGAGCGCCCCAGTAGCGCTGCCTGGAAATCAACCAGTCCCGCAGTTTGTAGTTAACCTTGCGCTGACCTATATTCTCCCGCTCAATGTGAGCGCAAATTTTCTCAATGGCTTCTCTGTTGCCGAGACCGTTAAAGGAGCCGGAATTGACCAGAATCCCGTCTTCGACATAAGCCTCGGTCATGGTCTTTAGGCTGACATTGCCTTGGGGAGACTGAATCACCACCCGCAGCGGCAAATCATATTTTTTGGCGAACTCAAAATCTCGCTGATCATGGGTGGGAACAGCCATCACCGCGCCCGTGCCGTAGCTGGCCAGCACGTAATTGCCAAGCCAGATTGGAACCTTCTCGCCGTTTAAGGGGTTTACGGCGTAGCTGCCTGTGAAGATGCCCAGTTTTTCCGTTTCCGTGGAGGTGCGGGTGAGATCGTCCTGCTTGCGCACCTCGGCTATGAAAGCCTCTACCTCCTCGCGATTAGGCGCTTGCGCCAGCAGCTGGGGAACCAGGGGATGTTCCGGCGCCAGCACCATATATGTGACGCCAAAGATGGTGTCCGGCCTGGTGGTGAAGATGGAAACCTTCTCTTTTCCGTCCGCTAGCGGAAAATCCACTTCCACGCCTTCGCTTTTCCCGATCCAGTTTTTCTGCATCAGTTTCACCTTTTCAGGCCAGCCGGGCAGCTTCTCCAGATTCGCCAGCAACTTATCGGCGTAAGCTGTGATCTTAAAAAACCACTGTTCTAAATCTTTATGGCTGACTTCGCTGTCGCAGCGCTCACAGCGACCCGCCACCACCTGCTCGTTGGCCAGCACAGTCTTGCAGGAAGGGCACCAGTTTACGGCAGCTTTTTTCTTATACGCAAGCCCAGCTTTATACAGCTGAAGAAAAAGCCACTGGGTCCAACGGTAATAGTCCGGCAGGCAGGTGGCCACCTCCCGGTCCCAGTCATAGCTCAACCCAAGTTGCTGGAGCTGGCCCCGCATGTAGTCGATATTATCCCGCGTCCAGACGGAAGGCTTGATCCCGTGTTTAATGGCCGCGTTTTCAGCAGGCAGGCCAAAGGAATCCCAGCCCATGGGGTGCAAAACGTTATAGCCGTGCATAGTATAGTATCTGGCTACCACATCGCCGATGGTGTAGTTACGAACGTGTCCCATATGCAATTTCCCCGAAGGATACGGAAACATCTCCAAGCAGTAATACTTGGGTTTTTGAGGGTCCTCCGCCACAGTATATAGTCCAGCAGCGGCCCACTCGCGCTGCCATTTTCTCTCTATTTCCTTGGGCTGATATTTTTCGCCGAGCCGCTCAACCATGTCCTTACCTCCTAGCTTTCCGAGCCATTTCTTCTATTTTAGCAGACTCCCGTTCAGCTCTCAAGTATTTTCTCTGCCTGTCCAGTGTGATTTCTTTCCAAAAAATGCTATAATTTGTCCGGGGAGGGTGTAAAGTGCAAATTTTTCTCGCCCAAGCGGGCCAGTCCTTAGAATATGAACTGAAAAGAACAAACAGGCGCAGCGGCACTTACCGGCTGAAAGTCTGCGAGGGAAAACTGACAATTTACGCGCCTTTTGACTGTCCGCTTTCCATCATCGAAGAAGGCCTCAGGGCCAAAGGAACCTGGCTCTTGGAAAAGCTGGCTCTCTCCCGGAAAAGGTTAGCGGAGAACAGAAAGGACAGCATTTTCTATCGCGGGCTCAGCTATCCGCTGCAGCTGAAAAAAGCCGCCCAGACCAGAGTCCTGGTGGAGAATTATTTCCTGATCGAGACTCCCAGCTTCGAACCGTATATAATCCAGAATATTTTGGAAAATTGGTTCAAGCGTCAAGCCGCAATCCAGATCAAACCTCGCGTGACGGAGTGGGCTAAAAAAGTGGGCGTCTTTCCCAACAAGGTTACCTTTCGCAACCAAAAAACGCGCTGGGGCAGCTGCTCCACCTTGGGCAATATCAACCTGAACATCAGGCTCTTGATGGCCCCGCCCCAGATCATAGATTACGTGATCGTCCACGAACTGTGCCACCTCTTGGAGCCCAATCACTCGTCCAGCTACTGGCAGCACGTGGCCAGATACATGCCGGAATATCAAAAGGCGCGGGCGTGGCTGACGAACCACGGCCGCAGCCTTTCCTTCAATGTGGGGCTCCCCAGGAGGCAGCCAGCGGAAGCAGACAAATAGCCTGCCGCAGACGTACATATGGGCCGTCCAGACTTCGCCGGCCCAAGTGTTCAATTCTCTCCAGTATAGATCAGAATCGCGTCCCGCAAAAACTCCGCTCCTCCCGGGTGAACCTTGTCATAATAAGCGGCAAAGTGCCGGTCTTCGACATACATCTTCGCCAGGCCAGCATGGGCTTCTTTCGAGTAGCTGCCCCAGGCCATGCTCAGCCACCTCCGGTGTAGATCCGCG
>DIPB01000102.1:10069-17019 GCA_002426275.1 Firmicutes bacterium UBA5499 | reverse complement strand
CCCGCCGGCTCGCCGGTGGCAATGGCTTCTTTCAAAGTCTCCAGCACGCTTTCTCCAAGCCGCTGGAACCGGGCGTATTGTTCCTGGCTCATGTCGCCAAACGCTTTGTAGGATCGCTCTACCACTTCCCGTCCGTATTTCGCCCTGATTTCCCGGCCATACTGGCGCTCGTTTTCGGCAAGCAATTCTCTTTTGAACCCCGCAAATTTTTCCTCGTCCGTCATGGTGGTCCTCCCTTCTGCTGTCGCAATGGTCTTTTCCACATTGGCGATCAGCTCGTCCAACTGTCTCCGCCTGTCAAGAAGCTTTTGTCGATGTTCTGAAAGCGCCGCCAGCCGGTCGAAATCAGAGGCGGTGAGCAGCGCCTTTATCGTATCCAAATTCACGCCAAGCTCTCTGTAAATGAGGATCTGCTGCAGGAGATCCACCTGAGCTTGCCCGTAAATCCGATAGCCTGCCGCATTGCTCTTCTTAGGCTTCAGAATTCCAATCTCATCGTAATAGCGAAGCGTCCTGGCCGTGATGCCGGCGAGATTCGCCAGCTTTTGCACCGTATATTCCATCTTCCCGCCTCCTGACTCCTCAACTATACACCTTTACGTTGCGTTAAAGTCAAGACTTTCTCGAAAGATTTTCCAAGCTCTCGATTCATTAGGTTCATATTTCTCAAACCATTTCATTGAAACGGTACCCAGCGTGGGATTCGCTGTCTGCTGTTGTTTCGGCTCAGTGCTAATGCTTGTGGGTCGGTTACATTGCCACTGCTGTTTAAAAAGTAGACTCTTACCCATAAATGTCGCCCTCAAAACTGTCTGCTCAGTTCTTTGTATTCCACCGTCTCATTCTAATTTCCTAGAGGACTTGTCGAACCTGCAAGCCCTCTGTTCCAAGTACCACAGCCGTTTCCACGCAAAACAGGGCGACTACTTTTCATAGAGCCGCCCTGTCATTGTGTAGCTTATAAAATTCTGAGCCAGTCGCGCCTGTCGTACAGAATTCTTTCGACGTCAACCGCCTTGTTCTTCTCGTCAATGGGAAAAAACACAACGTAGTTTTTTATGGTTAACTTCCTGTATCCAATTTGGGATAATCGCTCGTACGCGACAAGCGGACAGCGCTGAGGCATATCGGTCAGACCAGCCATTGCTTCTCCGAGAAGCTCCATCATCTTCAACGCCCATATGGGAGTTGAAAATGATGGAGCAATATATCGGACAATGTCCCTGAGGTCACTTTCGGCCGGTTCAGATACATCCACCTTATTTCGCCATCAGAGCCAATTTGATATCCTTCATGACATCTTGAAGCGGACGTTTCTTTCCCGCTTTGATAGCCTAAAGCACGCTTTTGGACGGCAACGACCTTTTCAAGGATTTCAAAGGCGCGCTGACCGAGCAGTATGTGTTGCAGCAGCTAAAGGTCATCAAGGACCTGGAAACCTATTATTGGACGAACACCGCGGCGGCGCGGAGATCGACTTTGTCGTGGATAACGGCAGCGCGGTCATTCCCATTGAAGTGAAGGCCGAAACGAATTTGAAGGCGAACGGCCTGAAAACGTATCGGGAGAAATTTGGGCCTAAACTGGCGGTTCGCACATCCATGGCTGATTACAAGCGTGAAGATCGGCTGTTTAACCTGCCGCTATATGCGATTGAAACGCTACGTTAATGATACGCACAGCTCATGGTTTTAAGCCAATGTCGGCTGAATCTTAAGAGAGACTGTCTGTGCGCTACGCATTTTCTATGCGATATTGAAAGCCCGCATCCGTTATGACTTTTATGGTATCGTCAATGCTCTGCCCGCCGGCCGTCAAATAACCGGAAGCAAAAATAGAGTCAACCGCATAAAACATCCATTTTTCCTTTCCCTTCAAATATACTTCCCTCCCGGCGGCGCAGCGTATATCCGCTTCCGGGATCAGAAGGCGGGCAAGACATAACACTTTTAGGCAGTATTCCGCTGATAGATGTGAGATATCGATCTTTGCCAGAGCTGTTCCCGGGATGGGCAGGTAAAAATTAATCGGGACCGACTGGGGTCTGATCTCCCGCACGTCAAAAAGCAGATCTACAACGTCCGTCTTTTCCTCTCCAAGCCCAACAATGCCGCCGCAACAGATTTCGAAGCCCATGTTCTGCAGCATTTTTATATTATCAAGCCTCTCCTGGTATGAGTGCGTCGTACAGATCCTGGGGTAAAACCTCCTGCTTGTATTGAGATTATGGTTAATTCTGTCGACGCCCGCCTCCCTGAGTTCCCTCGCCTGCCTGGGCGTCAGAAACCCGATAGAACAACATATGGGCGTGGGCGCTTCCTTTTTAAGCTTCTTTACGGCTTCCGCAAATTCGTCTATTTCAGAATCGGTAAAACGGATGCCGCTTAAGCCGATACAATGCCGCGCCAGATTTTTTTCCCGGATTACGTATCTGTCCCGCAGCAATTGCTCATAGGCTACCAGATCGTATTTATTGATCTCTGCTTTTGAATCATGGGCTTGCGCGCAATAAGCGCAATTCTGCGAACAGTTTCCGCTGCGTGCGTTTGTAAGCAGCTGTATGTTTACGATATTCCCTTTATGTTTTTTCCTAATGGCATATACCGCCTCAAGCAATTCCGGAAGCTCCGCCTCAGGCAGATCGAGAATGGACAGCGCCTCTTTTCGGGACAGATCAGCCAAATTATAATTCATATTTCTTGCCATTCCCTTCGTTCATACCATAAGTTTTTATTTCACAGACATTTGGCCCTGCTTTCACAATGAACTTCCGCGGCCTTTTAACAACAATCATACCAAAAGAAAAAAGTATTGTCAACCCAAATTAACATATCGGTTTACGATTTTTCTTTGCAATTCCCAATTGCAGGTCTCAGTTTTGCCGAGCGGCACTTTCGATCCGATTTTCCGCAAAGGATAATCAAAAAGACGACGAAATTCTCCGTCGTCCCGTTGCAGATCTTTCAGGCCCGCCAATCCGACCTGCAGTGTCTTTGCAAGCTGCTCCTCGGACCGGCCTGAGATGAGACTGAAATCGCTGTATCAATCCTTTTTGTCGCAAATGTTCGCCGGAGCAGACAGCTTTCCGCCGCGTTCGGCGTTTATTCCACAGTAAGCACGACTTTGCCCACGTTCTCACCCCGCTGTAAAATGGCATGAGCCTCTTGTGCCCGCTGCACGGGGAGGATCTTGTAAATTGTGGGCTTTATCTCTCCAGACTCCAGCTTAGGCCATACCTTCGCGACCAAAGCGGCCAAAATCCCGGCTTTTTCGGATACAGAGCGCTTGCGGAGCATGCTTCCCTTCAGCTCGATCCCCTTGGTCAGAAGCGCCCGCAGCGGAAGCGCGACGTCAGCGCCGTCCAAGGTGGAAATCAGCACCCAGCGGCATCCCTCAGCCGCATAAGGCAGTGCTCGCCCGATGGTTTCTCCGGCCAAACAATCGATGGCAACGTCTATGGGGTGTCCGGCTTCCGCTTCCCGCCGGATTACTTCCGCGGCATCTTCCCGCCCGGTATTGATAATGACGTCAGCTCCCAGATGAGAGATCTGCCGGCGTTTTTCCTCGTTTTGCACCGAGGTGATCACATAAGCGCCGAAAGCTTTGGCCATGGGGATTCCCACCGAGGCCAGCCCACTGGCGCCGGCAGGCATAAACAGAGTCTCGCCGGTCCGATAGCGACCCTCCATGAAAAGATTCAAATAACAGGTGGCGTACGCCTCCGGCAGCGAGGCCGCCTCCGCAAAAGAAAACCCCCTGGGCGCCGGCATCAGCATCTTGTATGGCACAGCTGCGCGCTGAGCGTAGCCCCCGCCTCCCAGCAGAGCGCATACCTTATCCCCGACTTTCCAGCGGCTTTTTTCCCTCGCCGTTTTCCCCATCGCGGCGACGACGCCGGCTATTTCCAATCCCATCCAGGGCGGACAGCCGGGAGGAGACGGGTATTTCCCCTCCCTTTGCAATAAATCCGCGTGGTTGAGAGCCGCGGCGCGGATTTGGACAAGCACCTCATCTTCGCGGAGCACCGGCTCCTCCACATCGGACCAGACAAGATTTTTTCTCTCATCTACCAGCATCGCTTTCATTGCTTTCAGCTCCTTTAAACGCCGTTCAAATTTCGGACAAATACCGCCGCACTCCGCTCATGTTGCGGCTCAAAGATGCTGGCGGGGTTAAGGCTGGTCATTCGCTTTATCTGCAGTTCCGTAACGCCCATGCCGCGCAACACGGGCAAAAAGCAGCGCTGAATATAGGTAAAATCAAGTGGCAAATCCTCAAAACCTTGTGCTTTGATATCCGCCCAGCTATTGTTTCTGAAATCCAAAAAGACGCAGTAGTCATGGGAAAGCAGCAGCCGCTCGAGCCAGCCGCGCCTGATTAGAGCGCAGATTGTCTCGGCCTGGGCGCGGTTGCCATCCGCATTGGGCCGCAGACGGTCAAAGCCCAAATAACAGCCGCGCTCCAGCAGGGATTCCAGATAAGGAAGGTCACAGGTATCGCTGCAATGACCCACGATCACGCGGCTTAAATCTACGCCGCTTTGCTCCAGAATGTCCAGCTGTCTCAAGCCGGTTTTCAAGGCGTGAATATTGTGGGCAAACAGGGGAAGCCCGGTCGCTTTCTGCACCAAGGCCATCGTTTTCAGCAGCGTAATATTGTTGGGAGTGAAGCCCTGCGCGCCGGTGGCGCATTTTAAAATTCCAGGGAGGCTGTCCGTGCCCGCCATGCCATGGACGCATTCATAAATGAAAAAATC
Source organism: Firmicutes bacterium UBA5499 (assembly GCA_002426275.1). Classification (GTDB taxonomy): domain Bacteria; phylum Bacillota; class DTU084; order DTU084; family DTU084; genus UBA5499. The sequence goes on along the minus strand of DIPB01000102.1, from coordinate 12,263 downwards.
GGCGAAAAACTCCGGAGACTTGTTCTCAAGAAACGCCGACTCGCTGTAATACATCCCGCTGGAAGCGACAATGTTGACCCCGCTCCGTCCGGAGACCTCCCTGAGGATTCGGATGTCCCGTCCGAGATTATTGGGCGTTCCGTCGATAAGCGTCCCGAGCCCGCGGTCGCGGGCTTTAAGCAGCAGCTTCACGGCAGCTGAGATCAGCTCGTCTGTTTTAAACCAGCGCTCCCCGAAGGTCTGCTTCATGCTGTGAGAAAAACAGGCGATGTGCTCGTGAGCCAGCGTCACGCCCATTTCCTCCGCGGCTATGGGACCTAAAACCGTATGGACCATTTTTTCCCCAATCCTCTTTTCTTTACAGCCGCCGCAGCTTGGCGGCAGAATCGCGCCGCCTCATTGCCTCCAGTCGAGCGTCCTAAACGCCTCAGAGCTGGTCTTCAGGTGAAGCTGTTCATAATTGCTGCTGTGGGTATATCTTTCGGTGCAAAACACCAGATAGGCCCCAAGCATGGGATTGACGATGCGGGTCAGCTTGCCGCGCTTTCCCTGGCAGTGATAATGAATCCTGGCCTTTTTAACGGCCATTTTCAACTCAAGCATGGTTTTGAACGCTTCTATCAGCTGCCGGTCATTTTCGCAGCGCGTCACTATTTTAACGACGTCCAGACCCCTCTGTTCAAGCGCCAGCGCCAAAGACACCACCTGCTGGCAATCCATGGGAACATCAGTATGACAGGACATCAGAACTTCTGTTCCCATGGAATGTAGCTGCGCAATCAGCTCTTGCTGCTTTCTTATGATCTGGGGGTTCAGGGCTATCTCCTTGGGCCTGGCTTGGACAAAGGGCGCAGCCCGAGGGGCGTATTCTTCCTGAAATCTCTCCTTCGCGTCATAATCATAAGTATAGGCCTGGATGTCCACAGCCGACGCTCCCGCCTCCGCAGCCGACAGCAGCAGGTCTACCCGCTGCTGTTCGGTGGTTCGGAACTGTTCGTAGCTGTAGGTCTGATTATAATTCAAAGCCAGCACTGGCTTTTCGGTGGCAGCTAGCATGGCTCGGATCGCCTCCCGGTTTTTACAAGCCTCGTCCAGACACGAAAGATGCAGGTCATAGGCCATGGCGCCGTTGTATTGTCCGTTTCTGATGGCTGCCGTCACATCCCGGATATTTCTTTCACGGATCACGTCGACAATCAGCGGCGCTTCCTGTTTGGCAAACGACGCTCTCATTTCATTTATCCCCCTTCGCTCCCCAGCATCTTCCGCCGTCGATCACATAGTTGTGGCCGGTAATAAAAGAGGCTTTTGCAGAGCATAAAAACAAAACCAGATCCGCCACTTCCTCCGGGCGCCCGGCCCGGTTGAGCCAGGTCTCGTATTTAGCCATGTCGGGACGGGTCACAGTGGGGCCGGGAGAGACGCAGTTCACGTTGATGCCGTATTCTCCGGCATACATGGCAAGGGATTTTGTAAAGGCGATGACGCCTCCTTTGGCTGCTGAGTAAACGATGTCTCCTTTGGCTCCCACGCAGCCGCGAACAGAGCCCAGATTGATGATTTTACCGCTTCTTCTTTCCATCATCCCGCCGATTACCGCCTGAGCGCAGTAAATGGCGCCCTTCAGGTTGAAATCGATCCCCCAGTCGATGACCACAGGTTCCATGGTTCTGAAATCCGAGGCTTTCCTCAGCATCCTGGGAGGGCTTCCGCCAGCGTTGTTGACCAAAATATCCACTGTCTGATATTTTTGCACAGCCTTTTCCACCATCCGTACAATCTGTTCCCTGCGCACAATATCGGTGGCAACGGCCGTCGCTTCCCCTCCGAGGCAGCGGATCTGAGCCGCAACTGTCTGTGCGGCCTCCAGATCGATATCGGCCAAGATTACGTTGGCTCCTTCCCGGGCGAAATTGACGGCTATCGCCTTTCCTATTCCCGAAGCCGCTCCGGTTACGATCACTGTTTTGCCTTGGAATTGCATCCTGATTCTCCTTTCACCTGAACAATATTCTGCGAAAACTTCCTGGAGCGACGCAGTTTCGACAAGAAGTCTTGGCAGCCGCGCGTCGGGCTAAGAGTCTCCTTTTAGCCCCAGGATCCTGCCGCCGTCGATCACGTAATTCTGACCCGTGATAAACGCGGCCTCATCCGACGCCAGGTAGGCAATCAAGCCCGCCACCTCGCGGGCAAG
>DIPB01000102.1:8556-9929 GCA_002426275.1 Firmicutes bacterium UBA5499 | reverse complement strand
CCTGCTGTCGTCATGATCGTCCCGCGCCACCAAGCCGGGCGAGACGCAGTTGACCGTAATGCCATCCGGCCCCAACTCCATGGCCAAAGATTTCGTCATGGCAATCACTCCGCCTTTGGCGGCCGAATACTCCACAAACCCGGCTTTTCCCTGCATGCCCACAATGGAGGCCACATTGACGATTCTGCCATAATGATTTTTCAGCATCCGGACAGCGGCTGCCCGGGCAAAATAAATGGCTCCCATCAGATTGGTGCCGATGATCTCTACCAACACTTCGTCCGTCTGTTGGCAGAGATTCTTGCTCTTCTCCCTGGCGCTCCCGCCAGCCGCGTTGACCAAAATATCTACCTTGCCAAAATTCCCAACCGCCTCTTCCACCGCCTTTTCCACGGCTGCGGAATTCTGTACGTCCAAAGCGATGGCAACGGCCCTGCCGCCTTGGGCGATGATCTCGTCCGCCGCCTGCCGCGCCGGCTCCAGCCTGAGGTCGCAGACGGCGACGGCAGCTCCTTCCGAAGCAAGGCGCAGCGCCGTCTGGCGCCCGATGTTGCCTCCGCCTCCGGTGACGATGGCAGTCTTCCCCTCAAACCTCACTGTCAACAACTCCCTCTCAAAGATCTATTTCGGAAAAGCCGCACGCTTTCAGGATCGCTTTTTGAAGCGTCAGCTCATAAGCAGATGAATAGGGATTTTTTCTCTCTCCCCGGACCATTTTCGCAAAATCGAGCATCATCTCGTCATAGCGCCCGGCAGTCTCGGGCAGCGGGATGATTTTCTTCTTGTCGCAGTACGGCGACGAATAATCTTTCAGCGTCAGGCAGAGCACGGTCGGCCTCTCAAGGGGCTTGATCTCAATGCTGCCTTTTGAACCGCAGACCACCAGCTGCCGCCTGCCGAAACCGTTTACCTCCACCGAGGAAGCGCGCACCGTGGCGACGCCTTGGCGGTAATTCAGCACCGCGAAGCCGTTATCGTAAACGTCCACACTGTCAAAAAAAGTCTTCTTCTGATAGGCTGTGATGCTCTCCGGCATTCCCCACAGCGAAAGCACCAAATCGATTAAATGGCAGCCAAAAATATACAGTGTGCCGCCCTGGAAATTACGCAGCCAGCGGCGGTATTCAGCCGGATGCTCGGTGCTCATCACAGCGTCCACTGCGAACAATTCGCCAAGCGTTCCGTCTTTCACCTTAGCCAGGCAGTATTGCACCGCTGGGTTATAGCGATACATATAGCCCAGCTGCACCGTCAGATGCCCCGCTTCGGCGTCCGACAGCAGCCGCGCGTACGCCGCGATGTCCTGGCCCGCAGGTTTATCCAGATGGATGTGTTTTCCGGCGTCAATGCACATTTGGGCGGCCTTCAGCAAT
>DIPB01000102.1:929-8424 GCA_002426275.1 Firmicutes bacterium UBA5499 | reverse complement strand
CCTTCAGCAATTCGGGAACGTCGGTTTCCACAAGCACGGCGTCCAAACCCGGCGTCGCCAACAGCTCTCCGGCGTCCAAAACCGGAAGCCCTGCGTAGGCGGGAAGCGCTCCGCGCTGGCGGAGCCACTTTTCATTTGGCTCTGCAATGCCGACCACCTCAAAGAGCTCTGGGAACTTGCGAACTGTTTCCATTTTTGCAGCTCCGTGATTATGTCCCATCCCCAGCTGCCCGATCTTGATTTTTCTTTTCATAATCGAGCCCCCTTTCGTCATTTATGCCAGTCGAAAACCGTCCCCAGCGGCAGCTCGTCCGCCGCGAGCCTGGAATAAATCTCCTTCGCGCCTTCAGGCGACACGACCTCCGAGACGAGAGGCGCGGCCGTCATTTTTCCGTTCGCCATGAAGCCGAGGATCGTTTTGAAATCATCGTGCCGGGTCCAATAGCCGGGATACGAATCTTCGCGGGGGCGGACAAAATTGTGCGCTCCGATGAGCTGAACGCCCGGCCTGTGAACCAGCTTATAATAATCGATGGGCGTATCCGAGACCCTGGTGCAGCCGGTAAGGGAAATCCTCCCTTCCCAGGCGGCAACCTCAAGTGCCTGCAGCAGCGCGCGCGAGGAACCTGTGACTTCCACATTGGCGTTTACCATCCTGCCGCCCGTTATCTCCCGGATTGTGTCCCGAAAAGAAGCATCCGGCGCCAGGGCATAATCAGCGCCCAGCCGTTTGGCGATCTCGCAGCGCCTCCCGTCGAAATCCACCGCCACCACAGGCAGGCCGCCGCTCAAATTGGCGGCCTGCACGGCAAACAGACCCAAGATGCCCAGACCCGTCACCATGACGGATTCGCCAAGCTGTATCTTCAGTTTCCGGACGCCTCCGACGCCCATGCTGCCGATGACCACGAAAGCCGCTTCCAGCTGCTTGACGTTTTCCGTTATCTTGAAAAAGCCGTTGCCGTTGCGAACAAATTTTGCCACCGCGTGGCTCCTGTGCCCCAGATGATCCGCCAGCACCCGGTCTCCCACGGCAAAATCACTCGCCTCCGCTCCCACCGCTGTGATCCTCCCGCTCCCGCTGTACCCAAGATACTTCGGCCACGTATGGAATACATTTGGCAGATCCAAAAGGCACGCCTTTTCCGTCCCTGCGCTGACAACCGAGTAATCCATCTCGATCAATACTTCATCGGGATGCAGCGGCGGAATTTCATATTCCTCCAGCTCCGCGATCCCTTTTCTGACAAACGCTATTCTCCTGCCTTTCATTCCGCTTTGCTCCTTTATCGCCAAATATCCGGCTCTTCTCGCCGGAGAAAAGCTAATCGCCGCCCCCTTGCTTGGTTCTGCAGACCGTAGGCCGTTAATTTATCTTTTTTCTTACCGACAGGTTTTACAAATTATTTATATTAATGTTTGTCATCTCTCTTGCCACAGAAAAATACTCCGTAGTCCGCCTATACGGCCAAGCAGCCTTTGCTCCAAAATTACCGTTCCTCCGACTCCTCTATCGTAGCGGATCTTGATCTTTCCGTAAATGTACAAAACGATATTTTTGTCAAATTCGATACAGCGATTTTGCCTGTCCTAGTCCGATTTGACGGCAGACACAGCCAGGTGGTAAAATAAAGCCGGATCCATAAAAAGCGAATCTTTCCTATATGTTTGTCCTTCGCAAACGCGCAGGCTCCCGACTTCCGGCTGCGTTCTTAAATGCATCTTAATGCGACGGGGGAATCAAGATGAGAAATGACTTATCAAAAATGATAGTAGCGAACATCGTCGGTCTTTCCCGGATAAACTACGTTTACAGTTTTTCAAATCTGCGGAAAAACCGCTCGCAGTGCGCCTTAGCTTTCAAATACAGCGGCAGAACCATCTATCGGGCAGAAGGCCGGAAATACCTGTCCGACGCCACTCACATCGTGTTTTTGCCCAAAGGGCTGACGTATTCTTTTGACGTTGAAGAAGTGGGAGCGTGTATTACGGTGGAGTTTGAGCTGGACGATAAATGCCCGGCTATGCAGATTGAAAGCTACCAGCTGAGCAGCCAGGCAGGCATCTATAATCTCCCCGACCGGCTGGAGCGGCTTTGGACCTTCCGCAAACCTGGCTATCGCAATAAGTGCATGTCAGGCCTGTATGCCTTGCTGGCAAAAATCGAGGAACAGACAAACGGATTCTATCAGCTGACAAGCAAATATAAACTCATCGAGCCGTCCGTACACTATCTTGAAAGCCATTATCAGGACGATAACATCACTTGCGGCAAACTGGCCGCGCTCTCGGGAATAAGCGAGGTGTACTTCCGCAAAATTTTCAAAGGCATCTATAAAGTTCCGCCGGCCAAGTACATCCAAGCCATTAGGATCCAAAAAGCGAAAGATTTTCTGATCGGAGACTATAATTCCATCGGCGAGATCGCAGAGGCCGTAGGCTACGGCAACATCCAACAGTTTTGCAAAATCTTCAAGAAGGTCACGGGACTCACGCCCACCCAATTCGCGCAGGCAAAAAATCGGTAAGATGTGCCGCATAACAGAATCGCAGTTCCCGGCCAAAAGCCAAAACCTGCGTCGCGCTCTCGGAGGTTCGGGGACTTTCCGCTAGAGTAAACTTTTCACCTTAAATGCCGGCGAACTCTCTGTTTGCGAATGGAGCTGCGCCCGGGATGCCATTGCCAAACGCTCTGGTGATAAGCTGGCTGCCGTCACTCCCGGAGCCTGTTGGGCGATGGCCGACAGACTGGACGCTCTCGAGGCATGAATAAAAAGGTTTGGCCTTTCCCTGCGCCGCTATTTTCCAGGATTTGAGCTTGACGTGAAAACCCTTCCCAGCCGTCTGTCAAAAATATCTAAACATCATGGCAGGTTTCCGATATCAGGCGTCATCCCGGCTATTGGATCTCCAGTCACAGCTATTTTTCTTTGCTCCCTTTAACCATTCCATTTTTTTGGCAATAAAAAAACTCCCCCGCAGAACGAGGAAGCCATGCCGGCAATCTTCAATCGGAACTCTCTTCCACTTCCCTACGCTGGCATTATCCAGAGCGCCCGCAGGCGACAGGTTCAAAGGGTAAGAAACTCAACGTTTCTTTCTCAGCTTAAACAGCACCCCTAGTGGTTGATTGTTCTATTGTTCCTTTACTCTAACTGATTACCAGGCAGCGTCACGAGGTCAGATCCCTTGTGAGCGTCGCCCGCCTTTAGAAGTAATACCTAAGACCTACAGCAGCATCGGAGGCGACTTTCGTAACCTCCAGCGGCCCCTCATAAGAAGCGACGCGCGCTCCGGCCTCTCCCGCCAGCGCAAGATTTTCGGACAGATCATAGTTGAGCCCCAAGCCGAGCTTCTTCCTAGTGTAATGGGCCGTGTAAAATTCATTCGTTCGGTAGCCTACACCCAAGCTGCCGTAGACATAAGCGTTAAATGCGTCCCTTTGCAGGAACTTGTGCCTCGCTCCCAGCGAAGAGAAAATCTCAAAGTCCTCATACCCTTCAAAATCGGTGAAAGAAACGCTGGCGCCAGCAACCAGATCGGTCGTTTCATTCAGGGCGATTCCCAGCTCAATGCTGTTGTCCAAAAGCGGACTTTCTTCGCCGAGCTGCCGCTTGACAGTTAGATTGAACGGGCTCTGTTCTGCCAAAGCCCCTGCGCTCAAAGCAACCAAACTGAGCACGACGAAAATAACGCACAACACACGTTTCAAAGTCTCTACCCCCTGTTTTTGGTTTGCAAAAACATGATACTCTCGCAGGGGGCAAATCGTGTCACGCCGCGGGCACAAAAAACACTGGCAGAAGCATTATGACTCCAAGCCAGGTACGCATTTATGGAAAAGATGCCAAAAATTCATTTTATAGCTACAAAGGGATCTCAGTATCAAAAGAGCTATCTCCCGTTGTTCCTCGGCCGCAGCCTAAAGGACGCGCTGTTTAAAAAGGGTACCGAGGAGTTCCTTCATAGTGTAACGCCAGTATGAGTCGCGTTCCGACATAACACGTTGACTTTCCGCAAGAAGGAGCAATGCCAACTACTTTTTTGCTCGCCCCCAATTTTTTCCTCCAGACTGTTGCCGGCTTTCTCACTCTTAGGCTTAATCGCTACTGCGACTTCATCTTAATACCGCACCTTCGTTTGTCTCTTCCTTTCGCTTGCAGCCGGATTTAACGCTTCGGGTACAACGGTTAAGTTGCTTCGCCTGTTGTTGCGGCTGCCATCCTGACTAAGTTGGCTTTGGGACTTTCCCACCTTACGGAAGGTTATTCACTCAGGATACGCTTCCGTTTGGCGACAGGTTTTCTTCAAACTCCCGGCTAGGTAACATGCCCCGCGGACTTAAAAGCGCCAAGGGCGAACCCTTGGCGCGAGAAGCGCAATCTCTCAAAGATAAAACCGCAGTCCCAGATTATTATAGGTCACCAGCCCGGAGTCCTTGGTTTCGTTATAATACTCACTTTCCTCGTAGTGCTGAAAGAATCCCCGCGCGCCGAACTCGCCAAAGACGCCGCAGCTCTCGTCCAGCCTGTAGGCAACCCCAAGCCCAAAATCAAGTCCTGTCTTGCGATAACCGGCATCATTAGTAAATAAATAATTCACGGAACCGAAACCATAGGCGCTGAACCGGTCTTCCGCCAACAAAAAGTACCTGGCCCCGATCCCGGGAATGAAAGACCAACTATTCCAAGAAGGTTCGGTCGAAGACTCATAAGCCAGATTCCCCACCAGCTCCAACTGCGGTTTCACGGAAAAGCCAACCTCAATTTTCGCCGGCGAATACACCCAGCCCTGAACCAAAGTATTCTCTTTCAGCAGCGAAACGTTTATCTGCGCCGACGCGCCAAAGGCCGCCAGCAAGACCAGCTCCAAACTCCAGAAGACGATTTTTCGCAAAATAATAAGACCTCCCTCTCATTGGCGAACTGCATGCGGACCTAATCAGAAATAAAACCGCAGCCCCAGATTGTTGTATGACAAAACATTGGAAGCCTCCACGCCTTCCTCGTACACAGTCTCATTTCTCTGCAAACCGGCCTCGCCCAGCAGCGCGAAATTTTCATGGAGCCTGCAGGCAAACCCAAGCCCGCAGTTCACGAAAGATACTTTGCTGTCAGCGTCGCTGTTCAGCCTCCAGTTATACGCGCCAAAGCCATAGGCGCTGAGTTTATTTTTCTTCCAGACGGTATATCTGACGCCCAGGCCGGGATAAAGAACCGAATTCCCGGAAGAATCACTACCTGCTTGCCACTGCCACTTATCCACGGCCAGCTTCCCCACCAGCTCCAGCTTTGGCAGCGCTTCCACTCCCACTTCCACTCCGCCGGGCACTGTACTAGAATGTTCCCTTTGGGCAAGCGCATAATTATCCGCGACGATGGACAGATTCACCTGCGCGCAAAGGCCAAAAGCGGTAAAGACCAGCAGCAACAGAGCCAAATGGACGATTTTCCGCAAAATAATAAGACCTCCTCTTTTTGACAATTGTCAGGCCGCCGCTTGCCCGCGGCTGAATTTTCAGCTCCGCGGGCAAGCGTTCTCCGGGAGAGCAAACGTCGCCCAGCCTCAGAGATAGAACCGCAGCCCCAGATTATTATATGTCAAGATACTTGACCACTTTTGAGAGTCATCACGCCCGGCGGATCGCAACGCGCCGGTCTCACCGATCAGCGCGCATCCGGCGCCAAGCTTGTAGGCGACGCCAAGCCCGACATCCAAGCCAGTCTTCAGAAAAGAATAGTCCGTAGCAGGGTGTTGTTCACTGTGGATCTCAAAGGTGACGGCGCCGAAGCCATAGGCTCTGAACTCGTCCCTCGCCAAAAAAGTATATCTGGCACCAAAGCCGGGAAGCAAAGACGATTTATGGAAATCGTTTTCCCACGAATTTTGAGCGTCCTCAAAATAATATGCCAACTTCCCCACCAGCTCCAGCCGCGGCCTGACCTCAACGCCTACCACCAGTCCTGTCGTTTGCCTGTCTAGTCCGTTGAGCAGCGCGCTGTCCTGGCAAACAGAGACGTTAAGTTCTGCCGCCTCGCCAAAGAACGTCAGCGAAACCAGCGCCAGACATAAAAAGACGATTTTCCGCAAGATAATAAGACCTCCTCCTTTTCAAACTGCAGGCTAAAGATAAAACCTGATCCCCAAATTGTTATACGTCGCGGCGCTGGTCCAGCTCCAATCGGTTCCTCGGTGGTCGTATTTCAGCACGCCTACCTCGCCCAGCAGCGCAAATCTCCCGCCCAGCCTGTAGACAAGCCCAAGGCCATAATCGACCAAAGACTCTTCCTCCTCGTCGCCGGCGCCGGAGTGGAAGAACATGTTGAAAACGCCAAAGCCATAGGCGCTGAGTCCGTCTTTATTCCAGAAGGTATATCTGGCGCCCAGACCGGGGGTCAGATATGAATTTCTCAGCTCGTCTCCGGATTCCCAACGATAATAAGTATCGTAGGCCAGCTTCCCTACCAGCTCCAGCTTTGGCAGCACTTCCACTCCCACTTCCACAGCGCCCGGGGAGTATATGTCAAGATTATAATATGGCACGGAGTTATCGGCGACGATGGACAGATTCACCGGCGAGCAGACGCCAAAAGCGGCAAAGACCAGCAGCAACAGACCTAAAAAGACGCTCTTCCGCAAAATCATAAAACCTCCTTCTCTTTGGACAGAACCTTGGCTTTCCGCCCAACCTGGAAATTACGTTCAGGGCCCAAGCGCAAATGCGGCAAAAACAGCGTAACGAGTAAAGTTATTCTTTTCGCAGGAATCCCCTCCCAGCTTAAAAATAACTGAAATCGCCCTCCGGAACGCGCCTTAGGCCTGGAAAACAATTGCTAAAATTTTAGCCCAAATTATTGCTGTCATCACAGCCGTCACTTTACAACACAATAATTGTAAGAATTCACGCTCTCCTGAAATCAGCGCTCAGAACAAAGTCCGCGCGTCGGCCGGGACCGACGGCAGCCCTTTGCCCATCCCCCGGTAAGAAAAAAGCAGCCGGAGATAGCGACGGGCCCACGCGCCTTGTTTCCGAGCCCTTATGCAGCCACGGCTGCACTTTTCTTACGCCTCAACGTTTTCAGAAATAGACCCTCACTCCCAGATCCGCATATGAGAATGTAGTCTTTTCTATGTACTCTTCGTCCTCGGAAGTTGCTCTCTGCACGCCCGCTTCGCCCACCAGCGCGTAATTCTCATTGAACCTATAGGCTACGCCCAGACCGCCTTTCAAATAGTTTTCCTTGTCGCTACTGTCGCTGTCCACCAGCCAGGAAAAACTGCCCAGCCCATAGGCTGTGAGCTGTTCCCGAGACCAGACGTTATATCTGAAGCCAAAGCCCGGATAGAGCTTATGACTTCGCTCCGCTTCTTCGCCTTCGTCCTGAAAATACTCCGTTATACCCCATAATCTCCCCACCAGCTCCAGCTGCGGGCTGACCGCAAAGCCCACTTCCAGCGCAAACGCACTCGGATTCCCAAGGAAGAACGCCGCAGC
>DIPB01000102.1:0-817 GCA_002426275.1 Firmicutes bacterium UBA5499 | reverse complement strand
CCGCAGCAGCCGTATTATTCGGCACGATTGTGACGTTCACGTTCGCCGCAGCAGCGCCAAATGCGGACAAGAAGACCAGCAACAGGCTTAAAAGCACGATTCTTTTCAAAATAATGAGACCCCCTTCAGTAAAGTGTAAAAAATTATGGAAACAACTATTTTTCAGAAAGAAAATCTCGCTCCCAGATCGGTCCGTATTGCCCGAGTACCCCACACTCCATAGTCATCACGGCTGTTATACCCTTCCACTCCAGTCTGTCCAATCAGCGCGCAGCTTTCAGAGAACTTGAGGGCAACGCCGAGTCCCATGCTCAGGTGACTGTTCTTTTCATCTTCATCATAAACATCCCCTTTGGCGATCTCCCAGGAATACAGGCCAAAACCGTAGGCGCCGAACTTCTCTCCGTCTCGGAAGACATACCTCAGTCCCAGACCGGGAGCAAATACGGTGACGTGTTCATTCTCATCTGGATAATTTTGATCTTCTTCGGTCCTCGAAGAAAAGCCGAATTTTCCCACTGCCTCCAGCTTTGATGCCAGCGGGATCCTCAGTGCCTCCAGCTTTGATGAGGTCAGCGGGATCCCCACTTCCACGGTGCCTGCGGTAACGGCATTCCCCTTCTCTCCGAACACAAAATTACTGGGAATGATTGTCACGTTCACTTTGGCCGCCGCGCCAAACGCGGTCAAAAACACCAGCAACAGGCTTAAACACACGGTTTTCTGCAAAATAATAAAACCTCCTTCGTATTTCTGCATATTCCTACCTAATTTTGCCTTTTCCTTCCTCTTCCAATATACAATAAAGACATTGTCT
>DIPB01000014.1:866-4107 GCA_002426275.1 Firmicutes bacterium UBA5499 | reverse complement strand
CCTGCCCGCGTTCATTAAGGTGGGAGAGTTGGGGAGAAACTCCAGATTGCACATGAGTTCATAGAAAGTTTGGGTTAAACTCTCGATTTCCTCCTGGGGAGTGCCAAAATTCTCCTCTGTCCGGGCGATAGCCTTGGCAACCCGCAAAAACAGCTCCTCTGGCGTCTCCAGCTGGCCGTCGCTGTTGCGGCGAAGATAGCGGCGTTCTAATACCGTAAGCGCGTTCTCTGTTAGCTGTAGCATTCTCCCAACTCTCCTCACCTAATTTGGCCATTGCCATAAATAATATATTTTGTGGTGGTCAGCGCTTTCAGCCCCATGGGACCGCGGGCGTGCAGCTTTTGTGTGCTGATTCCTATCTCCGCGCCCAGGCCGAACTGCCCGCCGTCCGTAAACCGGGTGGAAGCGTTTACGTACACGGCCGCCGCGTCGATTAATTCTAAAAATCTCCTGGCTGCCGTGTAATCCTCGGTGACGATGGCTTCGGAATGTCCCGTGGAATAACGCGTGATGTGAGCCACCGCTTCTTCAAAAGAAGGCACCACCCGCACGGCCAAAATATAATCTAAGTATTCGGTGGCCCAGTCATCTTCCGTTGCGGGTTTAGCCTGAGGAATCAACTGGCAGGTACGCGGACAACCGCGAAGCTCAACTTTTTGAGCCATTTCCGCTCCCAATGCGGGGAGAAAGGCAGCGGCAACATCTTGATGTACAAGCAGCGTTTCCATGGCGTTGCAGACTCCAGGCCGCTGCAGCTTGGCATTGATGGCAATCCTGAGGGCCATTTGGAGATCTGCCGCTTTATCCACATAAGTATGACAATTGCCAACCCCAGTCTCAATCACCGGCACAGTCGCCTCTTCCACCACAGTGCGGATGAGCCCCGCTCCTCCCCTGGGAATCACCACATCCACAAGCTCGCGCATGCGGATGAGCTCTCGCACCAGATTGCGATCCGTATTCCTGATCACGCTGACTGCCGTACCAGGCAGGCCGGCCTGCGCTATTGCGTCTGTGAGCACATTACCGATGGCGCTATTGGAATGAATGGCCTCGGAGCCGCCGCGCAGAACTGCGGCATTGCCTGCCTTCAGACAAAGGCCGGCTGCGTCGGCCGTGACATTGGGCCTGGCTTCATAGATCATGGCCACAACTCCCAACGGCACCCGCTTCACGCCAATCTCAAGGCCGTTAGGCCGCTTCCACATCCGTTCAACCTCGCCCACAGGATCAGGCAAGTTGGCCAGTTCTTCCAACCCTGAGGCAAGCTCTTCAATCCTAGAGTCGCTCAGCGAGAGCCGATCCAAAAGCGCGCTGTTCAAACCGCGTTTTCTGCCCTGGGCCAGATCTTGTTCGTTGGCGTCAAGGATCTCCCCCCGGCGGTCTTTCAGCGCTTGGGCCATGGCGCGCAACGCCCGGTCCTTCTGGCCGCTGGCGCACGTGCGCAGTTCCCTTGCCGCCTCCCGGGCGGAGAGGACCTGGTTTTTTAATTCCTCGTTCATTTGTACCCCACCTTCGACACTCTTAAAGTAAAACGAGATTATCGCGATGAATGGCTTCCAAATAACCTCGGTGGCCTAAGACAGCCTCAATCTGGTTAGTCTTGAGGCCTTTAATTTGATTGAGCTCAGCTGCTTCATAATTCACCAGTCCCCTGGCAAATTCGCGTCCATCGGGGCCGCAAATTGCCACCAGATCTCCGGGGAAAAAATCATCTTCACAGCTGACGATCCCGGAAGGGAGAAGACTTTTTCCATAGTTGAGCAAAGCTTCTTTGGCGCCTTCGTCTACCGTGATTTTGCCGCAGAGCGGAGGATTGAAAGCCAGCCACATTTTTCTCCCGGCCAGCGGGGCTTGAGGAAGAAACAGCGTGCCGGAGCACTGCCCGGAGAGCAATTTGACCAAATTTCCTGATTTGGCCCCATCCACGATGGCCATGCTGGCGCCGCCCTTAGTGGCAATTTGCGCGGCGGAGAGCTTTGTTTGCATGCCGCCGGTGCCGAAAGCGCTGCCTGCGCTGCCCGCCAGCCGCTCTAGTTGCGGGGTAATTTCCCGGACCAGAGCTATTTTTTGCGCCCCTGCATCCGCCCTCGGATCTGCGGTATAGAGGCCGTCAACGTCCGAAAGAATCACAAGCAGATCAGCGTCAATCAAGGCTGTGATGTTGGCGGCCAATGTGTCGTTATCGCCGATTTTGATCTCATCAACAGCCACAGTATCGTTTTCGTTCACGATGGGGATCACATCATAGCTGAAAAGCGTGTTCAAAGCGTTTCTGGCGTTCAGGTAGCGGTGCCTGTCGCCAAGATCCGCCCGGGTTAGGAGCACTTGCGCCACTACTTTCCCGTATTCGCTGAAAAACTTCTCGTAAATCTGCATCAAAAGGCCCTGCCCCACTGCGGCTGCCGCTTGTTTGGCAGGGATGGTTTTAGGTTTGGCGGAAAGGCCAAGCCGCGTTGCGCCGATGCCAATGGCGCCTGAAGTGACCAGCAACACTTCTCTTTCGCGCGCGCTCTCAACCAACTCCTCCACCAAGGACTTTACCCGCTCTATGTTCAATTCGCCTGAAGGCTGGGCGATGGTGCTGGTGCCAACCTTCACCACTAATCTCTTAGTGTGTTGTAATTGCGTTTGCCATTTTTCTTTCAAGTCGTTCTCACCCGCATAACTCTGTAACTAGCCCTTCCAGCACTAATTTGGGCTCTTGACTGTTTTTCAGCGCCAAATCAGCCGCAAAAAGCGCCTTGAAAATCCTTTCCCTGGCCTGCCGTTGGAAACCTTTGGCCTGCTGCTGACACTGCTTCACCACGAAAGGATGCAGATTAAGCTGCTGCGCCATATTACCGCTGCCGGCTAAAGCCTTAATCATGAAGATGATCCTCATCTGTCTGGCGATCATGGCCAAGAGGCCGGAAGGGTCCGCTCCCTCTGTAAGCATTCGCTCCAACAGCTTCAAGGCCGTAGACTGCTGACGTTTGCCGATGGCGTCCACCAAAGTGAAAATATTTACCGCATCTGCCTGCCAACTCACAGCTTCAAGATCCGCCAGCGTAGGACGCGAATCCGCTCCCAGGTACGTGGCGAGCTTGGCAAGTTCCTGATCTAAAAGGCGCAAATCGTCCCCCATTAGCCTCACCAACGCAGCCGCCACGTCCCCTGTGAGCTCCAATCCGTATTTCCCGGCGCGTCTTTCCAGCCAAACCGGCAGCTCCTTGCTGGCAAGCCGAGGAAACTCCCTGAG
>DIPB01000014.1:0-691 GCA_002426275.1 Firmicutes bacterium UBA5499 | reverse complement strand
GTTTTTCTGAGCCGCTGATAAAGACGAGTGCGCTTATCAACTTTCTCTCCCCATAAAATCAAAGTTGTTTGGGGAGGCCATTTTTCCAGTAAAGGCAAAAGCTCTTCCTGCTCGGCTGACTTCCAAGCGTCAAAATGGCGGACGAGCACAACTTTCGCTCCACTGCCAAAAGCGGGAGTGAGCACAGAGGTCCTCACGTCCCTGAATTGGCTCTCGCTTGCCTGATAAACTTGATAGTTGAACGCATTCTTGCCGTCTGGCAACAGCCGCGCAATCAACTTCTGCACTTCATCTTCGGCCAGGAACTGTTCCTGGCCGAAGAATAGATAAACTGGTTTCATGAAATTTTTTCATTCGCCGCCTCTATGATTTTTTGGGCGATTTGCCCCGGAACTTCTTCGTAATGATCAAACTGCAGTGAGAAAGAACCGCGGCCCTGGGTCATGGAACGCAGATCGATGGCGTAGCGAAACAGCTCTGCCTGAGGCGCCTGGGCCTTGATCACCTGCAAACGACCCTGGGGTTCCACACCCAAGATCCGTCCCCGCTTTTTGTTCAAATCTCCGATGATATCGCCCATAAACTCTTCCGGCACAGTTACCTCTGCGCTCATAATGGGCTCCAGCAAAATTGGCTGGGCATCCAGGAAGCCTTTCTTAAAGGCCAGCGAAGCTGCAATTTTAAATGCCAT
>DIPB01000119.1:7530-16341 GCA_002426275.1 Firmicutes bacterium UBA5499 | reverse complement strand
CTCTTGGCTGGTTTCATCCTCAAGCAAGGCGCCGTAGCCATGGGACATCTGCACCATCCCGTCAAGGCTCAGGCCATGGACCAGCTGACTTTTAAGCTGCCAACTGACGCTGCCTAGGCTGACCACCTCAGGGAACCTCCGGGAAGTCTCCCAGGGATATTCGCTGTCGATGATCCCTGCCCAGATGGGCTCGCCTGTTTGGTAGTTATAAATCCTGGAAGTGCCGTAGGTGAATTTGGCGTCTGTGTAGAGCCTGTTGCCGGACCAGCCGATGCCGCTCTTCTTTTCAGCTTCCGCCGCCTCTTCCAGACGATCTAAACTCTCTATAATCTCGCCGCTCTTTGCACCCAGCAGTTCCAATTCCGCTTTAAATTCACGGACAATTTTCTCCAGGTCCCGCCAGTCTTCTTCCAGCAGCAGGGAGCCAGCCTGCTGCCGGCTCTGTCCCAGCAAATCAAGGATGTTTTGCGCCACATCCAACCGGGTGGCGCCTCCCATTGACGGTTTATGCGTGAAATCTACTCCCAGCAGATTCCCCAACTGTTCCAGCCGCCCGTACGCCCAGTGATTCTGACTCACCTCAAGCAGCGGCTCCGCACTGGCTGCAAAACAAAATAACAGCATCGCCAGACACAAGCTCTGCATTTTACAGCGCATGCACCCTACCCCCTCGCTTTTTTCTAAAACGAAACTCCCACTGAAATCCTCTGGGAAGCTCCCAAATCGCCGCGGTTATAGCTATAATCAAAATTCAGCGTTCCCCGCTTAACGCCTATCCCAGCTGTTATCGTCTCCGGTTTCAAACCTACCCGCACCGCCAGATCGTGACTGAGAGAGTATTCCGCCCCCGCGCTGATTTGCGGACTATGGACTAAATCATGCACGTCGGCTGCCAATAATAACCTGTTCAAACAACGGACGCTAACCCCTAAAGAAAGCATAACCGGCAGATTCTCCTTTTCCGATGTTTCATCGCTCTTGATGCTGGAGGCGAGATCGCCGGCAGAGATGCCGACTGCAAGCCAATCCTTAACTTTGCCCAGAAAAGCTATGCTTACGCCCAGGCCAGATCTGGCGTTATCAAGAGCTGCGGAATCCAATTCTGTGCTGTAATAATTCAAGCTTACTCCTAAGTTGGAATCCCAAGGCAAAAAAGAGACCTTTTTCCCCACGGCCAAGGTCAGTTTATCTTCCAGGTAGCCATAGCCCAAAGCGGGCGAGCAATTAACTCTCTCCCAAGAAAGACCGACCGTACCAAACTTACGGTTGGGCACGGTCACTGTGAGATAGCTGTGAGCGATCCCCAGACCGTAAAGATCCGTATTCATCACCGAGACGCTGCCTGCCTGGAGATTGCCTAAACCAGCGCTGTTCCAGCCGACAGCAGTGGCATCGTCCGCCACGGCAGTAAAAGCGCCGCCCATGCCCGAGGCTTTACCTCCCAAATCCAGCTGCGTAAAAGCCCCTCGCTCTTGGGAAGCCGTGACTAAGGCAAAGCTCAGCATGAACAGCAAAACGAACCCAAAGCTTCTTCGCATTGTACCCCCTCCTCTAAATGTCGTCATTCAATATTTCACAGAGCTCTCATTGGATAACAAATAACCTCTTTTTTGCCATCGTCTTCGCGCCTATTTTTACCTCCATAACAGCCAAATAAGGCCCCGCTCTCCTTTCAATAGCGCCGGTCCAACTTTCCACGTGTTCTCCTTCCGGGCGCCATTGCTCAGCCATGAGCCTGGCAATTAATTGTCCGGATAAGTTGTAAAGCCTGAGCGATACCTTGGCTGGAGCCAATAAAAGATAAGAAAATCTAACTTCTCCGGCTTTGCTTTTGAAGAGCGGATTGGGGGCGATAGTAAAGCTCGGGAAACCAAATGAGTCGCTCTGAAAGATCAGATAGATGGGATCTCGCTGCAACTGAACTGTCAAGCTTTCCGTCGGCGCCAACTGCGTCAGATCCGTTCCCGTCTGCTGCAGCTGATATATTCTGTCCCAACCCTGCGCTGGAATCGTCGCTTGTTTGTTTTCTTGGGACCACATTACCCACACTTGTTTATCAGGATTGGAACTGAGCAGAAACGCCTTAATTCCGTCTCCCAGATTCTTCAGCGCGAAACCGCTGGCACCATTGATAAATCCCGTCAAAGTTTTATAGGCCCACCAAGCTGGCTTAGGGTTTTTCCGGCCGTCCACCAGCCCAAAATTCTGTTCCCTGTCCTTGGGATCCAGGCCGCTGAGAAAATTGTACCAAAATACTTTTCCTATGCCTAAATCACATGCTGTTGTGAAGACCTTGAGCAAAATCCGCGCCTGTTCTTCCTCTGTGACGCTGTACGTTCCGTCTTGATACGTGGACCAGCCAATTTCCGTAATCCAGACTGGCTTTTGGGCATCGCCGCTCTCCGCCATAATCCGCCTTGTCTCCCGCAAATCTTCTGTCAGCCACCATTCGCTGAAATCCGGAACAGCGTTGTATTGATAGGAATGGATGGCGATAACGTCGCAAAAATCCTTGCCGCCATTGGCGTAAAAACCTTGAAGAAAGACGCTGCCTTTGGTATCTCCCGGCTGATTGGCCCCTACTTTCACCCCCGCCGGTCCGCAGGCAACTATACGGCAGTCAGGATTGACCCTTTTGGCAGCTTGCCAGGCTACCTTCACCAATTCTGTATACTCGGCCACAGACCCGGAGAAAGATCCAGGCAAATTCGGTTCGTTCCAAATTTGCCACGCATCAACCTTGCCCCGATAGCGCTCGACCGCTGCCGCCACGAATGCTTCCCAATCATTCAGATCCTCGGGGGGAGAATTTCGCCCTCCTCCCTGACTTGCCCAATCCGGGGTATAAGCTAAAATCCCCAAAATTTTGATTCCCAGCCGCTGGGCTTCTGCCGCAGATTGATCCCAACGCTCCCAATTAAAGACGCCCCTCTCAGGTTCCAGGGAATACCAGGCAAAATCAGCTCTCACCCACTGTACGCCGGCGTTTTTAAGCAGCGGCATTTCAAAGGAATTATTTTGGGGAAAAAGCTGCGCGTTAACTCCGAAAAAGCCGTCCGAAGCCGCCGACTCCCCGCTCTTTGCCAAAAGCGCCAGAAAAAACGCGATAAAAGCGATGCCCAATTTATTCTCCAAAAAATTCGCAACTTTCATCAAACAGCCCCCACTTTGTTTCCCTCTCAGGCTAAAATCCTGCACGATTCTCTTTTCACCAGCTCCAGCGGAAGCAAGTTGTGGGTTACTTCGCTCTCTCCCCCTTCCAAAGCCTCGAACAATAATTTCGCCGTAATTTCTCCCACTTGCGAGATATTGGACTGAATGGTTGAAAGGGCCGGCTCCACCATCATACCGATGGGCAAGTTGTCGCAGCCGATTACAGAGACGTCCCCCGGAACCTTATAGCCCCGATCTTTGAGACCCTTAATGGTTCCGATTGCCATCGGATCATTATAAACGCAAATGGCTGTGAAATCAGCCCCGCAAGCCAGCAGCTGCTGCAGCGAGCGATAACCGCCCGCAAAATCGAAACTGTCCTCGACGACTAACTCTGGCGAAATCGTCAAGCCTGCCTCGGAGATGGCTTTCTTATAACCATTCAGTCTCTCCTCTCCCACCCAATAATAGCTGGGACCGCCTATGTAAGCGATCCTTCTGTGGCCCAGCTCCAGCAAATACTTCGTGGCCACATATGTTGCCTTGACATTGTCATTGTCGATTGTGGAAATGGGAATCCCCTCGGGAACTCTGCCGCTGACCACAACCGGCACCTTTGCCTGAAGCAAATTCAAGTAAGGCAACTGATTCTTCGTTGGGCTGGTTAAAATAACTCCGTCATACATGTTCTGATTGAACATGGCAACCAACGATTTATAATTCACATCCAAATCCGTGCCAGGAATCAAAATCACGTCATATCCCCTTGGCTTAGTCACTTTGAAAACGCCCTGCAACAGCACAAGGATAAACTGATCCATAGCCGTCATTCCTCGCTCGTCAATGACCACAGCTATCAGATGCGAAATATTCCGCACAAAGCGCTGCGCCAAAACGTTAGGCTGATAATCAAGCTTATGCATCGCCAGCTGCACTTTTCTTTTAGTTTCAAGGCTTACATTATCCTGATTATTGAGCACTCTGGAGACCGTGGCTATGCTCACCTTCGCTAAAGAAGCTACATCCTTTATCGTCGCTTTCATGTCAATCTCCGCCCTTAAATGTAAACATTTTCATTCTATGGTATTAATTCTCCATTAAACTTTAAAATCCTCTTTACGCTGAGAAAAATTGGCCAAAACAATGAAAATATTTACGCCATCGCATTTTCCGCTGGTAACCGCGTTGTATTCCCAAATGGAACGACCAACTATATCGCAGGAATCCAATAGCTTGACCAAGCTCCGAGCGAAATAATGTCTGCGTGAAAGCATTTACACCGCAGCGAATCGCTTTACCAGAAAGCCGCGCCGGTCAGCTTTCCCAGACGCGGCGCTATGAAAATATTTACAGCAATCCTGTACGCCCTTCAGACGCCAGCACTCTCCGAAGGGCCGAGAGCTTCCCGCCTCCAGCAGACAGGCATAGATGTGGGAAGAAGACTAGCGGTGGAAAGAGAGAAGCTCGAAAGGCTATATCTAAGCGGCAGCTCAAGAAAAAGGGATAAAAACGGGAAGCGACGGTTTGGTTATAGTTGGCTTCGTAAATTCCACCGCAGGACGCCATTTAGTTTTGGCTTTGAGATACTTCAAGCGACCAAAGCCGGCAAACCACTGCCCGCGCACTTCTCCTCGGACAGACCATGAATCAATTACCACCTTGCCAAAGTAGCTAGATGCATTAATGAATTCAAACTTTTCGCCAGGGATTATCCATTTGCTGAACATTCCCCCATGGGTTATCGTGTGAGGATTATCCGTAATGAAAACCAAATCGCCAGGTACTACTTCAGCGGAGGAGAGCAAGAAGGCGTTATATTTGTAGAGGCTGTCTTCTGTGACATCTAAAGCCACGCCTGGGGAGGAGGCAAAGACAATGTTCGATATGACCTGCCGATAGCTCCATTCTTGTAAGCCGGAGCAGTCAAAACCAGCAGGACTTTGTCCGCCCCAAATATAGGGCGCATTCTCCTGCAACAGGGCATGATTAAGCGCCTGCCGGGCTTGCTTTTGGGTTACTACCGCTTGCCCATAATCGCCTGCCGGAAGTCCGGGGCCAGGACGGAGCATTAGCAATATTAACAATAACAATTTTGACATTTCTTACCCCTCCATACGATAATTGTATCATAAATTCCTATTTTGCAGACGTTTACCAGCTGTTTTCATTCTCAGGCGCGCATTAAGTAGGAAGTTGCTGAATAACCCAGCAATTATTTCAAGCGAGCTTTTTTGAAAGTTTTATTAAATATCCCTGCACATATTCTCCGCTTTTTCAGTAAAACACCTGATTCCGCTGCGAAAAGCCAATTTATGCAGATGAACTTGAGATAAATCCCCACATTTTTATCGAAAGCATTCATATTTGATCCCTTGCGAGCCCCTTTTGATCCTAAAAGGGTGGTTCGTCCCCACTTTGGCGTTTTCCGCAGTGGAATCAACACCTACATAATGGAATTTTCATGTCTTCAGCAAGCCCAGGCTAGGCTTTTTTATGAGCAACGCTTTACCTGGCAACATTGCTCCTCGAAGAAAAAATCGTTGACTTCTCAGCACTTTACGTCAGCCCTGTTCTTATGCTCATTTGGCAAATCGCTCATCGGTGCGGTCATTCAAATGAAAAGGCGGTAGCGGCAACTGATGATTTAGGCTTGAGAAGAAGCGCCGGCCGCAAATATATTATATAAAATTGATAGATTTAATATGAATTTATTCCAGCCGAATATCACCGGTCACCAGCCGGCGTCATCAGAGCAAAAACAGTAAGATCGCTTTATCAGCATAAAAAATCCTTGACAAATAGAGGCGAATCCATTATAATCCAAATAAACATATAAAAACCATATGCAAAATATGAATTATGAGGCGTTTGAAGTGAAAAACCAGACTGCTTTTAAGATAGGAACATTGATGTGTCAAGCATCGGCTACGTGCATGATGCGCATGCCCTGCTGCGCTCATTTATCCATCTTTAAATCTTCATCCGCGTGAATTTTATTGCCTGTGAGTTGAGCACAGTCCGTGAAATTCCGGACTGTGCTTTTTTGTTAGAAATCTTTCCAAAAAGGAAGGTACCAAAATGAGCTATGATTTTGACACGCTAAAGGTAAGAGCCGGCTATCGCGCCGAGCAGCACAACAACGCTGTCTCGGTGCCGATTTATCAGACCACAGCTTTTACCTTAGGCGACAGCTACCGCGCTGATAAACTGTTCTCCTTCGAAGGTGACGATCCGATCTATACCAGGCTCTCCAATCCCACGGTGGACGTTTTGGAAAGACGCCTGGCAGCTCTTCACGGCGCGGCCGGGGCCATCGCCCTCTCCTCCGGCATGGCGGCGGTTTCCTACGCGCTGCTGAACGCAGCCGGAAAGGGCGGTCGGATTCTCACCACCGCCAGACTTTACGGCGGCACAGTTGACGCCTTCGGATCTCTGTTCCCAGATTTGGGAATTGAGTTTGAGATCGTGGAAAATCCTGATGATCCAGGCGAATTCAAAGAGAAACTGACAGCGGATACCAAAGCGATTTTTCTTGAAAGCCTGACCAATCCCCTGGTCACCATTGCCGATCTGAAAGCAGTCTCTGAGATCGCATCTCAAGCCGGTATTCCACTGATCGTTGATAACACCGTGGCGACCCCCTATTTGCTGAACCCCTTTGAGTATGGCGCCGATGTGGTGGTTTATTCGGCCACCAAGGCGCTTTCCGGACACGGCAACGTGATTGCTGGAATTGTGGTTGAAAGCGGAAAATTCAATTACGGCAACGGCAATTTTCCTCATTTCCAGCGGCCGCTCTGGTTTCTGCGAGACAAAAATGACAAGGCCCGCAGCATTCTGGAGGTGTTCCCAAATGTTCCGTTCACCGGCCGGCTGCGCGCCATTCATCTCAACTACTTGGGCGCCGCCCTCAGTCCCTTCGACGCTTATCTGATTCTGCTTGGCTTGGAAACCCTTTCCGAACGTGTGGAAAAGCAGCTGGCCAACACAAAGGCTGTTTTGGCGTATCTGGAAAACAACCCGCACGTCAGTTGGATCAGTCATCCCTATGCCAAAGGCAACTCTTACCGGGAGCTGGCCGACAGGTATTTTCCCAAAGGCGCGGGCTCGATTTTATCCTTCGGCTTTGGCGGCACGGAAGAGCAGAAGCGAAAGTTTTTGGCCGCCACAGAAGTGTTCAGCTATCAGGCCAACATCGGAGACGCGCGTTCGCTGATCATCAATCCGGCTCAGACCACCCACGTGGAGTTGACGGGCGAACAGAGGAGAATCGTGGGCTTGAGTCCCGAAACCATCCGCCTGTCCCTGGGGTTGGAAAGCGCCAAGGATCTGATCGCAGACCTGGAGCAGGCGTTCAAGACCGCCTTCGGCGAATAGGGTGAGTGGGCAAATGGCAAAAAAAAATTTCAACATCCGCTTTGCGGAGGAAAGGGACGCCCCTGTGATCCTCGAGTTCATCAGGGAGCTGGCTGTTTTGGAAAACCTTGACGATCAAATCACGGCCACAGAGGAAGAGATTCGCGTTTCCTTATTTGAAAAAAAGCAAGCTGAGGTCATCATCGGCGAGGCAGACGGCAGGCCCGTGGCCTTCGCGCTTTTCTTCCACAATTATTCCACCTTTCTGGGCAAAGCCAATTTATATCTTGAAGATTTGTTTGTCAAAGAAAACTATCGCGGCCGGGGAATTGGCAAAGCCATGCTGCGTTGTCTTGCGAAAATCGCTCTGGCGCGCGGCTGCTTGCGGCTAGACTGGCTGTGCCTTGACTGGAACAAACCCGCGCTGGCCTTTTATCAAAGCCTGGGCGCGCGCGTCCTAGATCAGATGAGGCTGTGCCGCATCAGCGGCGAGCAGCTCAAAGCTCTTGTAGAATCAGATGTTTGATTGGGGGCCAAAAAATGAGTGAGATTAATTTGCAGATTCCGGAGGTATCCATCAGAGAGATCCGTTTAGGTTCCATCACTGGATTTCAAGGCGGAGCGGAGGAACTGGTGAAACGCTCCCGCTGCGGACTGAAGGACGGAACCCGCTCCTTTTCCCAGTGCCTTGGCTGCTCTACCGCACAGGCGGCCTGCATGGTGGTCCTGGTGCAGGACGCGGCTGTAATCAGCCACGGGCCCGTGGGTTGCTCCTCTTGCCTGCATGAATTTGCTTTCACCTATCGGGTCAATTCCCCTTTGCGAGGCGTGGAAAATCCAACTCAGCGCAAGATCTTTTCCACCAATTTGCAGGAAACGGATACTGTCTACGGCGGCTCTGCCAAGCTTGAGGCAGCCATCCGCGAAGTATACCGGCGCACTGAGCCCCACGTCATCTTCGTGCTGACCACCTGCGCTTCCGGCATCATCGGCGACGATGTGGAAAGCGTTTGCGACGAAGCCGAAGCGGAACTGGGCATTCCGGTGGTGGCGATTTTCTGCGAGGGGTTCCGCTCCAAAGTGTGGACCACCGGCTTTGACGCCGGCTATCACGGCATTGCCCGCAAGCTGATCAAGCCAGCCCGGCAACGGCGCAGCGACGTCATCAATGTGATCAACTTTTGGGGCTCCGATATCTTCAGCGACTGGTTCGCAGCCTTCGGCGCAAAGCCCAATTATATAACGCCCTATTCCACTTTGGAAAGCCTCACCTGGTCGTCGGAAGCCGCGGCTTCCGTGCAA
>DIPB01000119.1:6125-7425 GCA_002426275.1 Firmicutes bacterium UBA5499 | reverse complement strand
CGGAAGCCGCGGCTTCCGTGCAAATCTGTCCCACTTTGGGTTCATACCTGGGCGCGGCGCTGGAGCAGGAATTTGGAGTGCCTGAGGTAAAGGCAGCTCCTCCCTATGGCATAGCGCAAACCGATCTCTGGTTTCGGGAACTGGGCAAAATTCTCCATCAGGAAAAAGCGGCGGAGGAATTGATCGCCGCCAAAAAAGCGGAGTATCTGCCAAAAATTGAGGCGCTGCGCGAAAAGCTCAAGGGTAAGACGGCCTACGTTACGGCCGGAGCGGCGCACGGACACGCTCTCTTGTCCATTCTGGGCGAGCTGGGAATGCGAGCCAAAGGCGCGTCCATCTTCCATCACGACCCGCTCTATGACAACGACGACGAGCAGAGCGACCTCCTGGCGCAGACAGTGAAGCATTACGGCGACGTGCCCAATTTCAGTATCTGCAACAAACAGGAGTACGAGCTGGTCAACGTGCTGAACAGGCTGCGGCCCGATTTGCTCTTGGCGCGGCACGGCGGCATGACGCTTTGGGGCGCAAAACTGGGGATCCCTTCCCTTTTAATCGGCGACGAACATTACAGCATGGGCTACGAAGGGATTTTGCGTTACGGTGAGCGGATCCTGGAGACCATTGAAAACGACGAGTTCGTGAAAAACCTTGAAAAACATGCTGTAAATCCTTACACAAAGTGGTGGCTTTCCCAAGCGCCGGATACATTTTTGACTGGAGGAGCTTGTAAGTGAGCGGAATTATCGAACAAGAGCGTTACACCTGCGCCATCGGCGCCTTGCAGAGCGTGGTGGCAATTCCCAAGGCCGTTCCCATTTTGCACTCAGGCCCAGGCTGCGGCAACATGATTCAAGGCTTTTTCGAGCGCTCCACCGGCTACGCCGGCGGCAGCACCTCACCGTGTACCAATTTCAGCGAGCAGGAAGTGGTCTTCGGCGGCATCGAGAGACTGCGGGAGATCATCAACAATTCTTACCGGGTCTTGGACACGGAGCTGCAGGTCGTGTTGACAGGCTGCACCGCCGGCATTGTGGGCGACGACGTGGAGGCGCTGGTGGATGAATTCCGAGAGCAGGGAAAACCTATCGTCGCAGTGGAGACCGCAGGTTTTAAGTGCAACAATTTCGAAGCTCACAGCCTGGTGGTAAACGCCATCATCGACCAGTACGTCAGCCTTTTCCAGGAGGAAAACCCCGCCCGCAGCCAAAAGCAAACGGTTAATTTGTTTGCTTCCCTGCCCTATCAAGACCCTTTTTGGAAAGGCAATCTCAGAGAATACAAGCGGCTGCTGGAGGGA
>DIPB01000119.1:4079-6000 GCA_002426275.1 Firmicutes bacterium UBA5499 | reverse complement strand
GGGAATCGGCCTGAACGTCAATGTCTTGTTCGGGCCGAACTCAACAGGCGTTACAGAATGGCAGCAAATTCCCCGGGCTAATTTTAATATTTTAGTCTCGCCCTGGTACGCTCTTCCCATCGTTGCGCATCTGGAAGAACTTTACGGGCAGCCGTACACTCAATTTCCCCACGTCCCCATCGGCGCCAACGAGACTGAGCGTTTCCTGCGGCAGGTGCTTGAGTTCGCAGCCCAAAGCGGCGCGGCTTTGAACCGAAAGGCCGCGGAAGAATTTATCCGCCGGGAGCGAGATGCTTATTACGAAGAAATAGATAACCTGGCCACCTTCTTATTGGAATTCCGCTACGGGCTGCCCAACCACGTTCACGTCCTGCACGACGCAGGTTACGTGCTGGGATTTTCCAAATTCCTGCTGCACGAGGTGGGGATCATCCCCAAGGAACAGTTCGTTGTTGACAATACGCCTAAGGAGTTTCAGGACCAGTTAACGGCGGAACTGCAAAAAACATCGGCTAAGCGGCAAATCCCGCTGACCTTCGAGCCGGACGCAGGCAAGGCGCAGGAGACAATCCGCGGTTTGCGCCACAGAGGACGGGGCCTCATCATCGGCAGCGGCTGGGACAAGGAACTGGCCAGGGAAAAGAACTATGATTTTCTTTCCGCTTCCGTGCCCACTCCCTACCGCTTGGTGCTGACCACCAATTATGCGGGCTTTTCAGGCGGACTGCGGGTAATCGAGGATATCTACGACGCGGTTTTGGCCACATACCGCTAAGCGAACAGGGGACGCTCTCCCCTGCATTAAGGAGCGTTGTCTATGAATACGCGGTTAGCGTTTGCAAGCACTGACGGAAAATATATTGATCAGCATTTCGGAAGCGCGAGAATTTTTCAGATCTTCGAAGTCTCCTCCGCAGGCTACCGGTTGGTTGATTCTCGCCAAACCGAGGGATATTGCCGCGGTCACTGCGAAGGCGGCTTTGCCCACCTGCTGGAAGCGCTGGCAGACTGCAGCGGAATCTTTGTCAGCCGAATCGGCGAAGGCGCGGCTGCGTTCATGATTCAGCACGGCAAACGCGTTTTTGAAGCATCCGGGCCGGTGGACGATGTCATAAAACAGGTCGTGGCCGACGGGCTTTGGGAAGAGGAGTGAGATGTCATGAGCAAATCATTTTCGGAACTGACAAAAGCACATCCTTGTTTTGCAGTGGGAGCAAAGCCCAATCGCGGCAGGATCCATCTGCCGGTCTCTCCGGGCTGCAATATCAGCTGTCGTTTTTGCCGCCGCGAGCTGGGCAGCGACGACGTGCGTCCAGGCGTGGCAGCAAGCATTATTTCGCCGGCCGAAGCGGTTGCGGCCGTTCGAAGAGCCCTGGAAATTTGCCCGGAGATAACAGTGGTGGGAGTGGCAGGTCCCGGCGACACTTTGGCGACGCCATACGCCCTTGCCACGTTCCGACTGATCAAAAAAATGTTTCCCGGCATCATCGCCTGCATGAGCACCAATGGTCTTCTCTTGCCGCAGCACGCAGACGATATCCTGGAAGCGGGCATAGACGCGCTCACGGTTACGGTCAACGCAGTTGATCCCAAAATTCAGGCGCAAATCTGCAGCGGAATCATCTACCAAGGCAGTCGGTATGCCGGAGAAGAGGCCGCCGAGATCTTAATCCGCAATCAGCTAGCCGGCATTGAGAAAGTGGCTGACGCTGGGCTCACGGTCAAAGTAAATACCGTATTGATTCCCGAAATCAACGCCCTGCATGTGCAAGCAGTTGCCAAAGCGGTCAGCGAAAGAGGCGCTAAAATTTATAATATCATCCCTCTGATTCCCCAGCATGAACTGGCGTGGTGCTCCTCCCCCAGCTGCGCGCTGATCAGCAGCGTGCGCGACGAGGTGGAAAAATATATCAAAGTCTTT
>DIPB01000119.1:1416-3977 GCA_002426275.1 Firmicutes bacterium UBA5499 | reverse complement strand
CAGCGCTGCCGTGCGGATGCGGTCGGAGTTCCCGGCCAGGAAGACTTTTCCAAACAAGTTTACGTCCGCCCAATTAGGCATGAAGATACATTCTCCCATGGATAGAATAAAAGCGCTGAAAAAGGAGGTGGTGAAATGTCCGATTGTGACATGGCAGCCTGCACCGAAATCCGAAATTTGAAAGGAGAACAAACATTATGACTGACGAAGCGACCCCAGCGTACAAATTTGATACGCAAAAAGTTCGGGCGGGATACGAGCCCAAAGATCACAATAACGCGGTATCACCTCCTATTTACCAAACCACAGCTTTTGATTTTCGGGATGTGGAACACGCACAAAACCTGTTCAGCAATAGCGAGCTGGGATTTTTGTACACCAGAATTGGAAATCCCACAGTGGCTATCTTCGAGCAGCGCGTGCAGGCTCTGGACGGCGCGGCCGCTGCCATCGCCTTAGGCTCCGGCATGGCGGCCATCAGCTACGCTTTGCTGAATCTCACCGAGAACGGCGGCAGAATCCTGTCTTCCCCCTATCTTTACGGCGGAACAGTCGACAGCTTCAAAAAAGTGCTCCCCAAGCTTGGCGTTAAGATCGACATAGCGCGCAACATCGAAAATCCCAGCGCCCTTGCGCAGGAGATCAAGCCGGACACCAAGGCTATCTTCATCGAGTCCATCAGCAACCCGACCGCGACTCTCTTGGATGTGGACGCCATCGCCAAGGTAGCTCACCAGCACGGCATCCCCCTGGTGGTAGATAACACTGTGGCCACGCCCTATCTGTTTAATCCCATCGCTCATGGCGCGGATCTGGTGGTTTATTCCGCCACCAAGGGCTTAAACGGACACGGCAATCTGGTGGGAGGGCTGATCCTGGAAAGCGGCAATTTTGACTATACCACAGACAAATTCCCGCAGTTTTCCGAGAAATACTATACCCTCAGAGACAAAGACGGCAAACGCAGGAGTTTCCCTGAGGTTTTCCCAGGAGCGCCTTTCACCGCGCGAGTACGCATGAATTATCTCAACTTTTTAGGCGCCGCGCTTTCCCCTTTCGACGCCTATCTTGCCCTGTTGGGCTTAGAAACGCTATCCGAGCGCTTAGACAAACAGGTCCGTAACGCTCAGGCTTTGGCTGAATTTCTCTCCCAACATGATCAGGTTGAATGGGTTAACTATCCAGCCCTTAAGTCCAGCCCGTTTTACGAGCTGTATAAGCGCGATTTTCTCAAAGGCGCCGGCGGGCTTCTGTCCTTTGGGTTCAAAGGGACAGAGCGGCAGCGTGAAACCTTCCTCAACTCCGTGCGTCTGTTCCATTACCACGTCAACATCGGCGACTCCCGTTCGCTCATTGTCAATTCTCCCCAGACAACCCACAGCGAGCTGGAGGAGGAAGAAAAAGCAGTGGCCAAAATTCCGGAAAATCTCATTCGGATCTCGGCCGGTCTGGAAGACCCTGCTGATTTGATCGCGGATCTCAAGCAGGCTTTTGCAAAAGCGTTGGCCCAATAAAAAAAAGGAGGAGCGCACTCATGAAAAATTGGAAAAAAATTGTCGTCATCACCCTGGCGAGCCTTTCCCTTGCCCTCGTCTTGATCGGCTGCGGCTCAAAGCAGACCGCCCAGGAGGACACTTCTAAGTCGGATGCCGAAACAGCCACCAAGTACAAATACGGCAAAATCGACATTCCTGGCAAAGACGGCGCCCTGTGCGGCGCGCCGATTTACATCGCCTATGAAAAAGGCTTTTTTGCCGAGGAAGGTTTTGACGTCAACCTGATTTCCGCAGACACAGAAACGAGAAAAATCGGTCTGAACAATGGAACCATTCCCATTGTGAACGGCGATTTCCAATTCTTCCCTTCTATTGAAGAAGGCGTGAAGGTTAAGGTTGTGGACGGCCTTCACTTTGGCTGCATCAAGATTATTGTTCCCAAAGGTTCTCCCATCAAATCCGCCAAGGATTTGAAAGGGAAAAAGGTCGGAGTCGACGAAATCGGCGGCACACCCTTCCAAGTCGCAAGCGTGTGGCTGGAAAATGCAGGCATTGTGGCGAAGAACAACAAAGATGTCACCTTCGTCCCCTATAACGACGGGAATCTGGAGATCGCGGCCGCGGAAAAAGGCGAAATTGACGCTGCGGCCATCTGGGATCCATTCGGCGCCCTCGCCATCAAAAACAAAGGCTTCCAGAAAATCTTCGATCTCTCCGAAGATCCGCTCTTCGCAGGCAAATATTGCTGCTTCCTCTACGCTTCCGAGAAATACCTGAAGGAAAGTCCGGAAAAGGTCGCGGCGCTGCTGCGGGCATACAACAAGGCCCAGGATTGGATCCACCACAATCCCGCCGAAGCGGTGCAAATCATCTCCGATAAGAAGTATTCGGCGATCTCCGACAAAGAACTGGCTGAAGAACTGGTCAAGAGCTATAGCTATCCGGCACACGAGGATCAAAGCGCCTCCCGCGTTAAGGAAAACGTCCTCTACTTCGTGCGAGAGCTTGCAAAAATCGGCTATCTGAAAACCAAAGACCCGGATAAGTTCGCCAGTCAAATCTATT
>DIPB01000119.1:0-1313 GCA_002426275.1 Firmicutes bacterium UBA5499 | reverse complement strand
AGAAATCTATTATGAAGTAAAAAAGTGACGAATCATCTAGCTGTGAAGGAGGGTAGAAAGTGAGCAATTCAGCGACGCTTGCCGCTGACGCCGCGACTCCGGCCCCAAACCGGAGTCGCGGCGTCAAAAACACAGCTTCAGATAAAAAATATCTCTTATGGGCGCTGTTCTCCCTGCTTGGCTTTGCGGTGGCCGAAACGATCAGCTTTGTGGTTCCAGATACCCAGAACGTTATCGACACAGCCTACCGCTTTATCCTTGCCGGCTTAATTGTACTCTACTTTGTCAGCGCGATCTTCTCCTTTTTTGACAACAAGAAGAGAAATCAGTTCATAGAACGCGCGCCTTTTCGTTTTGCCATGGGCATCGTTCTGGCAGTCTGGGATTTGCTCAGCACCAAATTAAATCTGCTGCCGCTGCCGTTTTTCCCCGGCCCATCCCAAATCACCGGCGTTGTGCTTGAGGAACATGCGTTCCTGCTCAGCAATACCGGCTACTCGCTGCGTCTGTTCTCTGTGGGATTTCTGTCCGGCATCGTCCTTGGCATCGGAACCGGGATCCTCATCGGCTGGTTCGCTAAAGTTCATTATTGGGTCTTCCCTGTTTTGAAAATCACCGGCGTCATTCCGGCTGTTGCCTGGATGCCCTTCGCGTTGACCATCTTCCCCACTTCTTTTATCGCGGGGGCTTTTCTCATCGCCATTTGCGCCTGGTTCCCAGTGGCGTTCACCACTGCCCAGGGAATAGCCAGCACGCAAAAAACTTATTTTGAAGTGGCGAAAACCCTAGGCGCCAACCAGCGTTATTTGCTGTTTCATGTGGCGCTTCCCAATGCGGTGCCGCAGCTTTGCACCGGCATTTCCACAGCCACCGGTCTTGCTTTCACAACCCTTGTCGTGTCCGAAATGATGGGCGCCAAAGGAGGGCTTGGCTATTATATTAACTGGGCAAAGACATGGTCTTCATACCACAAAGTGTATGCCGCGATTATCATTATGGCCATCCTCTTTTCCGCGATTTTGAAAGCGATCGACTTAGTTGAAAACAAACTGCTAATATGGCAAAGAGGGTTGGTAAAATGAGCCAAGAAAACTTGATTCAGATTGAGTCGGTCAGCCAAACCTACGTGGACGCAAACAATAACACTGTGGAAGCTCTCAGAGGAGTCGATCTGTCCATCAGGAAAGGCGAATTCATCTCCATTATCGGCCCTTCAGGCTGCGGAAAAACCACGCTGTTGCGGCTCATCGCGGGGCTTGACGCGCCGCAGTCCGGCAAGCTCACCATCGAGGGCAAGGAAATCACCGCGCCTG
>DIPB01000069.1:4043-7018 GCA_002426275.1 Firmicutes bacterium UBA5499 | reverse complement strand
CCTGGCCACCTGATGGTTCTCCCGGTTGTCGTCCACGATAAGGACGGAAGCCTCTGGAGCGATGAAGCCTCCCCCGCGGACAGGCTCTTCGGTTCCGCCGCCATCGCGGCTGCCCAAAGGGCGTCCGTCCGCCACCTTTTGCGGAACCTCCAGGGAAAAGATACTTCCAGCGCCCCATGTACTCTCAACAAAAATACCACCGCCCATCAGCTCGGCGAATTCCCTGGCAATGGCCAACCCAAGCCCTGTGCCTTCGATGTGGATACGATTCGGCATGTCCGCACGGACGAAAGCGTCAAAGATGATGGACAGCGTTTCCGGCTTGATGCCGATTCCCGTGTCGGAGACGGCTATGCGCAGCAGGATTTCGTCTTCCGCCGCACCCTCCGTTCCGGACAAGGACAGCGTGACGCCGCCTTCACTTGTATATTTGGCGGCGTTGCCTAAAAAGTTGGCCGCCACCTGCTTGAGGCAAAGGAAATCACCCTTCAATACGCAGGGAAGTGCTTCGTCTATTTGCGTATGGAAGGCAAGCCCGTGCCTGGCTGTATATTCCCTGCCGATAGCGGTGAGGTCTTCAATGAGCTTTGCTGTTTTATACGGCTCCACCGTGATATCGAACCTGCCCTGTTCAATTTTTGACATGTCCAGCACATTGCTGACCAGTGTCAGCAGTGTGTCCCCCGCGCTTTGAACACCCCGGCTGTATTCCCGCACTTGTTCAGAATCGCTCTCCTGCAGGATAAGTTCGTTTTTACCGAGCATGACATTGATGGGCGTGCGTATTTCATGGCTCATATTTGCAAGGAAGCGGCTTTTTGCCTCGGAAAAACGCAAGGCTTCTTCCCGGGCGTTTACCAGATCCCGCTGTTGCTGGTTATAAAGGCTAAAATGCAGGAATATGGTAATTCCCAGTACGATGCTGACGAGGGTGAATCCTGCGATATTGTCGATCAAAATCGCCTGATCCGTCGGGAGAGTTGTGACCGCTCCGGGGTTTTGCCCGGCGAACAGGCACAGCCCGACATACACGGCCAGCTCCGCCGCCGTTACAACGAGAGCCTTTATCCCTTCCAGCATGAAGACGGTAAACACGACAGCAAAAATAAAATATGAGGGCATAGCGCCAGCATAACCACCGCCGATAAAGAAGAAGACAGGGAAAAAAAACAGGAAGATGACGACAATGGTTATCATATAGCAAAGCTGGTATCTCCCGGTGCGGGCGGCGTAAAAGAGAAGACCTGCCGCAATGGGGGTAGTAAGAAGGTTTGACAGGAACGCAAACCATCCCTCGCCATTGAGCAGGCAGACCGCCGCCGACACAAGGCTGATGAGGACGCCGGCCATGGCCAGGATGTTGAACAGCCTGACGCGGAAGTCCAGCTTTTTGCTGAAAAATTTATCCCCCATAAGATAAAACAGGCTTTTCATATGCTGCACCTCACACGACTTCATCATTCACCGTGACAAACCCGGCAATCCAGAAAGGAATTTGGTTCTTTTACCCAATGTATCATGGGTAAAACTGGGCTGTCAACCGGATTTGTTGCCTCCTATACCATCAATAATATTAACGAAGTAGTTCTTTTTATTTCTCTCACGTCTTTCTTTTTTAATTCGTTCTTCTTATGGTCATTATTCCGAAGATCTACTTCTTCTTTGTTTTACGCTTCCTGGCCTGCTTCCTCTTTCTCCGCCGGCTTCATTTGATTGAACAAAGCTTTGTTGCGCAGCAGCTAGTCAATGATGTCGGTGATATACCTTACCTCCGACTTTATCCGCTCCTGAAGGGCAGAGGCGTTCATTGCGCCGCAGCTCGCCTTGAAGGAATCCCTTCCGGTATTGACGGCAATATAAACGCGTTCTCCCACGAAGCTCATATAGGTCTGTCCGTTGGCGCGCTGATCTAAAGAAAGAATATACTCCATGAAATGGGGCGTCAGGATGTAAAACGCCGTATGGGGATCACCGGTGAGGATCTGGAATTTTTTACTGAAATTGATGTTTTCCGTCTCCACATCGGTTTGGGACCTTTCATAGCCGCCAAGAAGTCCGCGACTGCGCTCCCGGATCCGCACGCTGTGTTTAAATGTCTTCTGCGCAGATATCACAATCCACTACCCATAGAAGAAGGTAACCGTTTCCTCCCGCTCATTGCCGTCGTCCTCCTTGATGATTTTGGTTTTCGTCAGCCTGATGTCTGAAAATTTGAAGGACACGTTTTTGCAACCTCCAATATTAACCTTTCTTACTGAAAATAACCAATCATCGCTGAGAACATCATATTCCCATAAATCCCAAACGCAGGACACAACGAAACGCCGCTCCCCCTTTACTCCTTGCCTGTTTGCATCGACAGCCAGCGCAGGATATCCTCCAAAGAAATCCGCAGGCCATCCCGCCAAAAAATGCTCTGTCCGTCGGTATTGGGGCGGGGCAGCACCTCCAGATCCCGCAGGCTGTCGTAGGTATGATCCGCTTGGGGCAGACGCTGGGTATCAAACAGGATTAAATGTCCGTTATTCAGCTCTATATCCAAAGTCTGACCGTCAACAATGTCCACCCGGGTAATTTGCAGCACAGGTTATCACCTCATTTCCGCCGGTTCCGTTTTTTTTGCTCCGGCATAGGTACTGTTTAGAAATATCTTCGAATAAGTACCCCATAATCCAAGGGTAGCAGAAAAAATTTCCCTTGTGTGAAGGGTTAAGAAATCTAAACAGTTTTAAGAAAAAACATTCCTGAAAAAATACAATCACAATTCTGTGATTATGCTCACAATCAAAAAAAAAGATGTTATGCTGAAAACTACAGGAGGGCAATTATTATCTTTGCGGCGGCGCCCCGGCTTTGTGCCTTTATGCGTCTTCCGCGAAACGGAAAGGAATGGTTATACCTATGAAAACTGTCATTGCGATTACAGTCATTGTTTTATTTGTCATCATTGTTGTGGTCTGGATCCTGTCCACTTA
>DIPB01000069.1:3717-3970 GCA_002426275.1 Firmicutes bacterium UBA5499 | reverse complement strand
GGGATCCTGTCCACTTATAACAGGCTGGTCAGCGAGAGGCTTAAGGTACAGACGCAGTGGAAACAAATTGACGTCGTGCTTAAACAGCGCGCCGACCTTATCCCAAACCTTGTGGAGGCTGTCAAGGGCTATGTCTCCCATGAAAAGGAAGCTTTGCAGGCGGTGACAGACGCCCGCTCCCGTTACATGGGTTCTTTGGATCAGGATGCACAGATACAGGCAAGCAACTCCCTGTCCGGAGCGTTGGGCAGAC
>DIPB01000069.1:3065-3595 GCA_002426275.1 Firmicutes bacterium UBA5499 | reverse complement strand
GCCGTGGCGGAATCGTACCCCGAACTTAAAGCCAATCAGAGGTATTTGGATTTGCAGCAGCAGATGGGCGGGCTGGAAAATAAGATCGCAGACTTTCGCCAGTTTTACAATGACATGGTTATGCGTTACAACAGGCTGCTCGTTACAATACCCTCAAATATTGTCGCGGGGATGTTCAAGTTCTGCGAAGCGTCCTTTTACGAGGCGGAAGAAGCCGATAAAGCTATGCCAAAAGTGAAATTCCGATGAGGTGAAACATATGAAACGCATAATTATTCTGCTGACGGCGATTTTTTTGCTTAGCGCCGCCCTGCCGCCGCTCACCGTCTATGCCGCCGCATACGAGGACGCGGTTGACTTTCAGATTACCTTAAACGCAGACGGCAGCGCCGATTTTACCGAAACGCATACGGTTGCTTTCTTGGACGGCCAGGATTTCACCCGTTACGGACGCATATACATATATCCCTCGGAGCGCGCAATGGACGGCTGGTTCGTAACCGTGGACGGGGAGGAATGGGAAAGACTGG
>DIPB01000069.1:2581-2900 GCA_002426275.1 Firmicutes bacterium UBA5499 | reverse complement strand
GGTGGTTACCATGTACCACCGCAGCAAAAATTTACGGCGCACCTTCTCCATATCCTATCATGTGGAAAATGCCGTGAACCTGTATGACGATGCGGCGGAGTTTTTTTGGAATTTGACAAGCAGCAATGAAATATCAACCGTCAATGAGCTGACGGCACGCGTTACGGTTCCCGGGGGGCTGGAAATGCGTGAAGAGGATTTCCGCATATGGGCGCACGGTCCGCTGAACGGTGTGTTCCATAGGAAAGGCTCCAATACGGCTAGTCTTTCGGTAAGCGATGTCCCAAATAGCAATCCTGTGGATATTCGTATCATTATG
>DIPB01000069.1:1896-2416 GCA_002426275.1 Firmicutes bacterium UBA5499 | reverse complement strand
CATTATGCCTCCCGAATTGTTTACGGGGGGGAAAGTTGTCCGTGAAAATGTTCTTGACGACATCCTGGGCCAGGAACAGGAGCTGGCGGACAGAGCAAACACCGAACGCGCCGAATACGAGGAATTACAGCGCCGCTGGGCGGAGGAAGCGCAAATATATGAGCAGTGGAGAAATGATCATCCCATCCGGGCATGGCTGGGGGATTTAGCGTATGATATCTTCCATTTCGCCGGCGAAGATTTTAGCGGTATCTTATTGATCATATTCATATTCGGAGCTTTTCCGTTCGCGTTAATTCTGGCTTATATAGACACGCGTAAAACCAGGAAAAAAAATGAAAGAATGCGCCTAAAACCCGCTGTTTCGCCTGATTATTACCGCTCCCTGCCCGACCGCCGCCCTCCCGCCCTTGCAGGATGGCTGGCAGGATTTTACGGCGGCAAAAGAGCAGGCAACCAGTTCACCGCTACGCTGATGGATATGACTTTAAAAGGTCATCTGGAAATGCGTCGCGAAGGC
>DIPB01000069.1:0-1782 GCA_002426275.1 Firmicutes bacterium UBA5499 | reverse complement strand
TTGATTCCAAAGGAGAGCGGCGGTCCGATTTTAGCCCATGAACAGATTATCCTCGATATGGTCGACACCGCAAGAGGCGAGACCCCCTCGGTCACCATCAGGAGCTTCCAGTCCTACATCAGGAGGCACGCCGAATGGGCTGTTAACAAACGGGATCTTTTCGCAGCAAGCTTGGACGAACAACTCGGACAGCAAATAGAAACAAAGCTGACAGGTCATGGAAAACGTACGAAGAAGGCCAAGGCGATTTTTTTGCTGATATCATCGCTGGTCGGTTTTTTTATTATCGGTATACTTTTGAACGGTATAGACTTTGGCCGCTTAAATCCTCTGGCGTCCATGCTTATTGGTCTTGTAATCGGTTTTGTATGGGGAGCGATAATTTTATTCGTTACAGGCGGCAACAGAATATTCAGTCAGTTACCTCAGAAGGATGAAGACAGCTTGGCGCTCTGGCAGGCATTCGGACGTTTCATTGATGACTTTACAACCTTTGACGAAAAGGAATTGCCCGATATTTCGGTCTGGAAGGAATACCTTGTATATGCCGTTGCGCTGGGAAAAGGAGAAAAGCTCATCCGCAAGCTTGCGCTGCATTATCCCCACCTGCAGCATATCGAGGATGGCACGTATTACTCCTGTATGCTGATAAACGGACAGTTTGACGATAAAGTATTTACGTCAATAAACGGTATCCAAAGAGAAACGTACCATGTGAGTGTTTCATCAAGCTCGTCAGGCGGCGGCGGCGGATTCTCCAGCTCCGGCGGCGGAAGCGACAGCGGCAGCGGCGGAGGCTTTGCGGATTGAAGCGGGGGGTGTGCCATTTCATAATAACAATGAAATACGACCCTTATTGGGAAAAACTCGGATTTAGAAAGAAAGGAATTATTGATAGGATTGGTTCAAGAAAAAATGGATATTGGAAAATAAATTACAGTTAATGTCTATAATGGGAGGTTCGGCTTAACAAGAAATCTTAATATTATAGCAATATGTGAAGTCGCCAACATGTCCATTATTTATATAACCTTCTGCGTGAAAAGGAGAATCTGCCAAATGAAAAAAGTATTAAACATTATTTTGTCCATGGTTTTGTGTGTGACACTTGCTGCGTGCAACAACAATCCGACAGCAAATACAAAGGATACTAACGAAAATTCACTTCTTACCGCCTCGCCGGGGGCTCCGGCAGCGGCGTCAGACACACTGTCAAAATCTGATAACCCCGTCAATAATCCTGATGATATGTATCATGCATATTTTACTGCACTTGAAAATCTGATAAAGAACCATATAATTCCCGACGGCACCGACGTCGAGGAACAGTTGGGCGATATGTCTGAAAACATGTTTGCCGTTCATGACGTGGATAACGACGGAAAAGAAGAGCTGATACTTTTGTATTCCACCACAATTACCGCAGGGATGGCAGGATACGTATTTGCTTATGACAGTAAAGCCGGAGTATTGCAAACCCAACTGTATGAGTACCCGGCGCTGGCTTTTTATAATAACGGCATAGTCAAGGCGCTATGGTCGCACAATCAGGGACGCGCCGGCGACCACTTTTGGCCCTACAACCTGTATCAGTATGTGCCGGAATCGGACAAATATGTATTGGTTGGCATGGTGGACGCATGGGATAAAAATTACGCGGAAACAGACGATCAAAACAATCCGTTTCCAGGTGATATCGATAAAAGCGGGACGGGAATTGTTTACTATATTATGGAGGATGGACAAGATGACGACACTCATCCGGTAGATGCATCCGAATAC
>DIPB01000090.1 GCA_002426275.1 Firmicutes bacterium UBA5499 | reverse complement strand
GTATAATCATTCCTTCTTTTATCGCTCTTACTTTTCAATTTTATAGCCAACCCCCCATACCGTTTTGATATATTGGGGATGCTCCGCGCTATCATGCATTTTTTCCCTTAAATGCCTGATATGAACCATTACAGTATTATTGCTATTGATGAAATATTTGTCTCCCCATACCTCGTGGAACAATTCTTCAGAGCTGACCACCCGTCCGCGATTAGAACAAAGGACCCAAAGAATTGAAAACTCCGTAGGAGTCAGGAGAAGCTGCTTTCCGGTCAATGTGCATTTGTGAGCGTCCTTGTCTAGTACTAAACCTGAGATTTCAATAATGTTTTCGTCCCGAACCAGTTCAGAATTGTTATATTTCGTAAATCTTCGTAACTGTGCTTTTACCCGAGCAACCATTTCAAGCGGTCGAAAAGGCTTTGTAATATAATCATCCGCTCCTAATGTAAGCCCTGTAATTTTATCAACTTCTTCGTCCTTAGCCGTTAACATAATCACAGGAAAGTTGTACTTTTCTCTAATTCGCTGACAAATTGAAAAGCCTGTTACATCGGGGAGCATTAGATCCAATATTGCTAAATCTATACTTTGGTTTTCAACACACTGTAAAGCATCCCGCCCATTATAGAACTTGAATACATCATAATTTTCGTTTTTCAAATATACCTCAATCAAATCCGCAATGGACTGTTCATCATCTACCACTAAAATATTTGCTGTCATAGTCTGCTCAACTCCTCCATTCACAAAAACCAATAATATCATATCAAGGGAATCGAAAACGATTTTGTAGGTTTAATCTTATATATCATGGCCTGATATATAATTAAGAATATTCAACTTACCACTCGCATTTTTATCGGAAGCATTCATCTTCGATGCCTTGCGAGCACCTTTCGATACTACGAATGGAGGTTCGTCCCCACTTTAGAGTTAGGATATAGGTTTCTGCGGTGGAATCACTGACATAGTTAATCTCGACTCTAGTATAGATGTTTCCGATTATTAGGAGAATTCATTTTAAACTGAAGCGTTTATGTCCCCTCTGACGTATTTCTCTTCCTCACCTAAATTCCAGATTACACGTTCCCCTACCACCATCTTGAGCCACAATTTCTTCCACTTTTACACCATTTCAGTTAACGTTAAAGCAGAAGCTAGCCTTTTCTATGGATACATTATTATCCATCGGCCTCATTGGGCTTATGGGAAAACGAGGCTGCCCGAGGGCAGCCTCAATGCCTCAAATCAGCCTTCCACCCGCCAAAGCATGGCTTTGCCAATGCCGAAGGGACGGAGCGTGTATTTCTCCGTGTACCGCGAAAAATCCACAAAACTTCCCGGTCCAACGTCCTCGTCTTCATCTATGCCTTGAATCCAGCCGGGGCCCATCAGATTGAACAAATTTGTGGCTGCGATTACCTCCAGCTTATTTTCTCCTTCCCGGAGGAAATCTGTGATCTCCACCGCGTAAGGGGCCCAGCGAAGGGTAGTCAGCTTCTTTCCGTTGAGATAAACCTCCACATCCGCGGCGGCCACGTGTCCCAGCTCCAAAACCATCCTCTTTTGGGGATGAGCGGTGAAACTCGTCTGGTACTTGACTTTGCCCGCATAAAAAGGGAACCCGGATGAAGTGAGATCTTCGGCCGCAAGGGAAGTCTTCCCTCCCCTGAGGGTGAAATAGCGGTTGTCAAAGTTGAAGACCGTGAAATCTCCCACTAAGTAAACTGTCTCTACCTCTGTGGGACGATGATTGAGAAAATCATCCACCCTGATGTGCTGCCCGGGTCCTGAAATGTTGTTTACCTTTCTCCCTTCCAGCACCAAAGTATGCCGCCCCTTGGCGATAGTCCCCAGAGGTACTTTGGTAAAGTTGGGATCTTTCCAGCTGACTTGGGAATCGAAAGCTCCCTGCTGCCCGCGGGACTTCAGAGGCTTCACTTCCCGGCCGTCGCAGAGGATGCGCTCTAAGTTCTCCGCCACCTCAACCACAGCCAAGAGGCTGGCAATTGTTTCTTCAACCTCAAAGGAATACTCCGCTCTGAAAGGCGTACCGTCCGGCGCTGGATAAAAATGCTGATGCCACGCCTTGGCAACGGGCTCATCTGTAAGAACTCTTTTGCCTGCTAGATCTAGAGTCACTTTATTGAGAGGCAGCACATTCTCCTCCAGCACCTGGGCCCGCCAGTCTGTGAGCGCTTGCTCTTTGGACAGCTGCGCCGGGAAAGAGATCCCGCTTCGGAGATACAAAGGCGCCTCAGGTAAAGTCTGTAGTTCTTTGGCTGTGTGCAAGAGAATGCTGCCTGCGGGAGCAAACGTCAGCTCAAGTTTACCGTCCTTTTGCGGGGCCAAATATTCCTCGCCTGTGTTCAAGTCGATGATCGACAGCTGCCGATCATCTCCAGGCAGGACGATGCTGACCGGAATCTCCCTTTTCTCGCTGGTGTTGGTAAGGAAGAACAGCGCTCCGGACTCAAGCTCCCTTTGGTGGCAGAAGACAGCAGCCGCATTAGCGCCTGTTATTTTATCCGTGATCTTAATCCTGTGGCTGTAGACGCCATCTAAATGCTCAACCAGCTGACAGACAGTGTCGAAAATCTGGCCCGGCAGTTCAACAGCATCAGGCTTGCCGTCAATCCGCTGCGGTTTTTGTTGCAGAAAGATCAGCCTGCCTCCTGCCTGAGCGAAAGCTCGCAGCAGCTTCACCGTATTTTCGCGCAGCATAACGGCCGGCGGGACAACCACAGTGCCATACTCGAAGCTGCCCACTGCCAGCTTGGTTCCCTCCAGGCGCGCATGCTCCTCCATGATCATTTCATCGCCGTAGTGATAGTCCAGCTTAGAAGCAATCAAGGCGCGTGAAAGCTCTTCAAAGGGCACTTCGATGGTCTTCTCCAAAGCTAAGTCCGTACGATCATGCAGCGGTGAATAAATGCTCCAAACGCTGGAGATGGGATGAATAACCAGGATATCCAAAGCCCGCTTGCCCTGGCTGATGGCTTTGCTGACCCTGCCCAAATATTCCGCGAACTGGCCTTCCTCTTCCCACCATGGTTGCTGGTAGAAGAGGTTGGCCGGATAATCGCGTTTCCGCTCGCCCCGCATGGAATACAGGGAAAGATGTTCATTGACGAAATTTATTCCCAACGCTGCCTGCCAGTCTCCGATCCACTTGCGGTGAAAGAAGCTGTTGTGCTGTCCTGTACAGCCGAAGACTTCGCAGAAAGCGCGCTCTTTCTCCAGTTGGTCTGTTGCCGAAGTCAGCTGCTTTACTGTCACCAGCTGCTGCAGGTTGCGGCCTAATTTATCGATGCCTGGCCAATCCATGAACTCATACTGAGGCATAGCCGCTCCCACCCATTTGGTCTGAGACGAGAGCGTATCTTCAGCCATAAAGTGTCCCGTGAGCTTAAGGTTATGCTTGCGGCACCAGTCATAATATTGACGGCTGAAGCTGTCTCGAAATAACTTGGTAGCCGCGTCGTAAAAATCGAAGCGGATCCTCTGAAATTCGCCTTCATCGCAAAACAATTCCCACAGGTGAGCCTTAAGATCGTAGCCCTTAAGTTTTTGAAAATAAGCGGGCAGGTATTCAGACCAGGGGACAGCGGGCACATCATACTGGTTTTCCATCAGATAACAAGGCTCGTCAGTAAAAATGCCCGGAATCTCCTTACCAAAATGCTCGCCCACTTCTTCCGCATACCTCTCGTGGGTAGTTTGGAAAAAATATTTCACAGCCTCCGGGTTCATTAAATCCACATAGCTGGCGCCGTTGAACCAGCGATTCCCCAGCGGCGCTATCCGCCTGCAGATGAACTTTCCGGCTTTCTCCAGCAAGATCTCGTCGTCTGCTGTGATTTGATCTTTGTTCAAAAACACCAAAGCGCGGTTGCGGTAAGCGCGATTCGCTTCCGGCACCTGCCCGCCGGCAAAGCCGGATGGCCATTTATCTTCATCGTACAGCCAAGCTCCGGTGCCGGTAACTTTGGCTTCCTTGATACAAGTCCGAACCAAATCCATCCATTGGGGCGATAAATATCCGGTTACCAATCCTACCCTGGCGTGCATAAAGAAGCCGCCCCACCCTTTGTCCGCCATTTCTTCGATTTGTCGAGTCAACTCTGCGCCGTTCAGAGCGTCATTCCAACTCCAGAAGGGAGCCGGGCGCCATGTGGCTTCGATCTTGCGCCAATCCACTCTCTATCTCCTCCTCTTACTGATCCAATATGACAATCGCTAATGTATGCCATCCTCTGTCTGCGGCAAAAGCAGTCAGCGCGCGTAGTCTGCCGCTTAGCTATATATTTCATTATAATCTACAACCTGTTTTTGCACAAGAAATTCTAGATATTTCTCCCTGCGAAAATTGGGCGTTCTGACACAGAGAGCATTTTTTCACCGCAGGGCGGTCTGACGCCTGCGAAACGATTCCAAGCTGTTCCACACTAAAGCCTCAACTTGCCCGGGCTCCAGCTTCCCTGTCTCGATCACCGCAAACCTTCCGGGTTCCCTGCGGGAAAGCGCCAGAAAGCCCGCGCGCACCTTGTTGTGGAAGGCTGCAGCCCGCTCTTCGATGCGATCCATCTGGCCACGGCCACTTCTGGCGCGCGCCAGTCCCTCTTTGGGATCTATGTCAAGGAGGATAGTCAAATCAGGGCGCAGACCTCCAGTGGCGAACTCATTGACGGCTTCAAGCGCAGCCATGGGCAGACCCAAACCATATCCTTGATAAGCCAAGCTTGAATCCACAAAGCGATCGCAGATCACAAATTCTCCTCGCCGCAGTGCGGGTTTAATCTTTTCTTCAACGTGCTGCGCCCTGGCCGCCGCATAAAGAAGCGCCTCTGTGGGATTTGCCAAGGGATATTCCTTGCCCAAAAGTATGCTCCGCACGTTTTCGCTCAAGGGAGTGCCGCCAGGCTCGCGAGTCAGCAAAACGCCGCATCCTTCCCCGGCGAGCCTTTGAGCCAGCAGGCGCGCCTGTGTGCTCTTGCCGCTGCCGTCTGGTCCCTCAAAAGTTATAAATAATGATTTCACGTTATTCTCCTTTCGCATGAACAACAACGGAGCGCTCCGGCTCCATCCCTTCGCTTTCCGAAGCCAGACCATAACGTTTAACCAGCTCATGCTGCAAGAGGCGCGCATAAGAATTCTGCGCTGAAAGCTTCACAGTCTGTCCCTCGGCCAGCACCTTGCGCACAGCCGCTTCCGCCTCCGCCACGGCATTATCTTCGCCGCGCCTGCCCATAAATTCTTCCAGGAAGCGTTTCACTTGCACATAAGTATTGCTGCGAATGGTATAAACTCTCATTCCGCTGAGTTCCGCCTCTCTCAGCCTTTTGGGCATTTTCCGGTATTGCCCCCGCAATGTCAGCACCAGATCCGCCTCCGCCGGATTCTCCACCACCTGCACAGGTAGCTTCAGCTCTTCTATTGCCTGATCCAAACGATTGCGGCTAATGGCATAGCTGAACAGCTTTACCTTCCCGCCTTCCGGCTTGACATCTTGCGCCGGACTCACCTGAAGAGAGGCCGGAGCCGGCTCAATCTCCCGGGCCACGATCTGCCAGCTGCCATCCTCCTGGCGCTGACGAATCTGGGGCCTGAGTGGAAAGCCGCGAAGGAAATCGTCCACTGTCTGCGCCACATCCATATGAATGGCAAAACGGTCCTTATCTTGGATTTCCACAATTATATCAAAGGTTGGGGGCGCCTTACGCTCTAAAACAGTTTTTTGCGTTCCCCGCCTGCGCGCTTCCTCGTCCCCTAAGGTGACCGTCCCGATCCCACCTGCCAGATCTGCAAGAGCGGGGTTGACGATCAAATTCTCCAAGGAGGTGCCATGGGCTGTTCCGATGAGAGTAACGCCCCTCTCGGCAATGGAGCGGGCGGCTTCCGCCTCGCGTTCATTGCCGATCTCATCGATGATCACGACCTCTGGCATGTGGTTTTCCACAGCTTCGATCATCACTTCCGCCTGCTGGGCAACTCTGGCCACCTGCATTCTGCGGGCCGAACCAATCCCCGGATGGGGAATATCTCCGTCCCCAGCGATTTCATTGGAAGTATCCACGATCACGACCCGCTTTTGAAATTCATCGCTGAGCACCCTGGCGATTTCGCGCAGCAAGGTCGTCTTCCCCACGCCGGGCTTTCCTAACAGCAAGAGACTCTTGCCGGTTTCCACCACATCCCGGATGATCTCAATGGTGCCGTAAACAGCCCTGCCAACCCTGCAGGTCAGACCGATGATCTCGCCCCTCCGGTTGCGGATGGCTGAAATGCGGTGCAGCGTACGCTCGATCCCAGCCCGGTTGTCATCTCCGAACTGACCGACATTCTGAATCACCGCAGCCAATTCTTCCCTGGTAACAGGCTCCTGGCAAAGCTCCACAAACCGCTCGGAAAAACGCGCCTGAGGGGGCCTGCCCAAGTCCAAAACGACCTCAATTAAGTCCTGCAAACCTTTCTCTCGCTTCAAAGCAGCCTGTATCCTCAGCGGCAAAATCGCTAACAGCTGATCCAAATCATCTACTATTTCCTGTCGCATTCGTCAGCCTCCTTGGCAGATCAAAATCTCTCCCTGAGGAGTTAGACCGTCAACTTGCCAGCCAAGTTTCCTAATCCAGCTCAAATACTCCACTTGTTCCTCAGCAATAGCATCCCCAGGAGCCAAGAGGGGAATTCCTGGCGGATAAGGTACCACAAGCGCACCGGACACTTCCCCAGCTGCCTTCTCAAGCGACAGCAGCCGTCTTGAGCCCAAAAGCGC
This sequence comes from Firmicutes bacterium UBA5499, assembly GCA_002426275.1. GTDB lineage: Bacteria > Bacillota > DTU084 > DTU084 > DTU084 > UBA5499. The sequence goes on along the minus strand of DIPB01000090.1, from coordinate 10,734 downwards.
TCTTCTGGGAGAGAGCACAGGTTCAGGATAAGGCGGCTGGGCAATCGCTCCTTCCCTTTTCCCTTCTTTGGTCAAAAGCTCAAACCCGGCCACCAGGCGACGCACAGCTTCTTTAGTGTCCGCCGGCGTCAGCAAGAAAACCACATTGTGCTGGTCTGCCATCTCCGGCACAACCCCAGCCCGTTCTTTCAAAAACCTGCAGGCAGAGATCCCGTTTTGTCCTTTGCCTCTCACGTGGACAACCAACCGCGTTTGATCAAGCAGCACTCCAGACGGCAGATCCGCCTGGGAGAGCACAGGCCAGCCTTCTGTCTTCAGTTCTGCCCGCGCCCAGGCGGCAAGTTCCAGAGTTCGCTCCCACAGAGGACTTGCTTTTTTCTCTGCTATGGCCGCTTGCTCCAGCGAAAGCAGCAGCAAAAAAGAAGGGCTGGTGCTCTGCACCATGCCGAGCGCCTCTTGCACCAAACTCGGCGCTACCCTCTTAGAGCCCAAATGCAGCATCGAGGCTTGGGTCAGGGCGGCGCCGAGTTTATGGCTGCTTTCAACCACCAGGTCAGCGCCCATGGCAATGCTGTCGGGAGGAAGCTGCCCGGAAAGGCGAAAGTGGGGGCCATGCGCTTGATCAACCAGCACAAGCTTGTCCAGGCTGTGGGCTAAAAAAATGAGGTCTCGCCAATCCCGGCAAAGACCCCAATAAGACGGATGGGTAAAAAAAACGGCGGCAGCTTGACGCAAACCAGCCTCATATGCTTGAGGCTGAACGGGAAGTGGTAATCCCCAGTCAGGCAAAAGCTGCGGGAGCAGGTAACGAGGCTGGGCGCCGGAAAGCGCCAATGCCGCAAAAACCGAGCGGTGAGCGCTACGGGAGAGCACAACTTCTTTGCCGGGACAGGCAGCCAGAAAAGCGGCCAAAATTCCCCCCGTGGTTCCATTCCACAGGAAGAAACAGGCCTCGGAGCCGGCCGCAGAGCGGGCAAGCTCTTGGGCCCCGGCCAGAGCCTGCGCAAAATCCACTCCCGCAGGCTCGCTGAGATCCGCCAGAAACGGCGCCTTGCCCAAAAAATCTAACAGCTCTTTATTGATCCATCTTCCTTGTTTGTGGCCCGGGGTCTGAAAAGGATAAAGTCCGCTTTCAATATAGTTCCGAACGCCGCGCAACAGGGGCGCCCTATCTTCCGTCACCAAAACACCTCCAGGATCAGCAAGCCCTGGCCAAGATGAGCTCGGACAATGGGCGGAGAGCGGCGAGGATGTCTGAGACGTCGCTTTGGTAGTCGGCTGTCGACAGCTTCTGCAGACAGCTGGCGCAGATCGCTTGCCCCAAAATCACAAGGCCTCGCTCTGTCTCTTCTCCGCACAACAAACACTTTGAAAGCTCTGCGTCCATTCGGCTCACCTCCAAGGACTCTTACTCTATTATATGCAATGTCACCTATTTTGCTCAGCTAAAGGATTTAAAACAAGACCGGTGGTAAGTTTGGGATAAAAATAAGTGGACTTCTGCGGCATCTTCTCCCCGGCTTCCGCGACTAGCTTCACTTCGTTCACATCCAAAGGTCCCATCAGAAACGATGCCTGTACCCTTCCTGCTTTTACTTCCTCAACCGCTTCTTGGGCGCTTCTGGTATAACGGATCTTGCTTTGGGCCCGCAGCTGGGCTTGGTCGATGCCAAACTCTGCGGCCAGCACCCTGTGGAGAATCGTCACATCCAGCTGGCAGTACGCAGCCGAATGTCCAAGTTCTTCAGGCTTGAGGGCTGCTTCCCCTCTCAATGTCAACAGGTGATAGCCATCCGGCAGGATCAAGCCGAAGCTATGACGCCTGTCCTCTAAAGCCTTGAGGAGCGTCTGCAGCGCTTCCTCATGCGGCTGAAAGCTTTGCACTTCAAACCAGCCGGCCAGCTTTTCCAGGATGCCTTCCAAGTCCACATTGATCAGCATCCTGTGCGTGGGCAGGCAAACAAGACCCGGATTGTTCAGGGGCACCAGCACGCTCATGATGGCATCCGCCTGAGGATGCCGTTTGCTGAAAGCCAAAGCGGTCTCATAGCGGTGATGACCGTCGGCAATGTAGATTTTCTCTGGTGCGAAGCCGGCTGAGATCCTCTGGCAAAGCGTCTGATCCGAAATCTGCCAAAGCCGCTGGCGGATCCCGGCGCCATCTTCAAAACTGAAAAGCGGCTCCCGCCCGCACACCTCGTCCATGATGCGGCCAATCTGCCCTTGTTCGTCGGCAAACAAGCCAAAGATGGGGCTGAGGTTTGTCCAGGTGGCCTCCAGCAATTGATTGCGATCCGCCTTGGGTCCGGAGAGAGTCTCCTCATGCGGCAACACAATGCCCGCTGTGAAATCCACAAGTTTAAGCCTGCCGAAAATCCCCCGGCGCAGATATGTTTTCTCTGCCGCGGTAAATCGCTGCTCATATATGTAGTAGCAAGGCTCGGAATCCAAAGCTAAGATCCCCGCTTCCCTCCAAGCCGCTAGCTCGTCTTTAGCCCTGGTGTAACGGTTGCGGACTTCGTTGTCCCCTTCTTCCGTCTTTCCCAATTCCAGTCTGATTATATTGTGCGGACTCGCCCGGTAGTATTCTTCCTGCTGCGCAGGGGAGATCACATCGTAAGGAGGCGCCACCACCCGCTCCAGACTCACCTTATCCGGATCATAGCGCAGCGCGCGTATGGGGAATACTTCTGCCATTATACCTACTCCTTTTCTGAAAGCGTCAATTGTTCCAAAATAGCTCTCTCATTCAACTCAGGGCTGACGATCACCGCAGCCAACAGTTTTTTTAAAACAACGCCCACCTGCGGGCCAGGGGGAATAGCCAATAATTCCATCACCCGCCTGCCGTCGATGGCAAGATCTGAAATTTTCACGGGAAGAGCGCAGGCTAACCGGACAATGCGCCCTAGCTCGGCCTCCAGCTCCTGATTATAAAATTTCCCGGCTTTAGCCTGAGCCCGCCAGAGGGCGACCAAATCCAAAGCCTCTTCCCCAGCCCTGGCTAAAAAGCGCCGCAGCTCCGGCTCGGGTCTGTTGGGCGTCTCCAGCTGCAAGGCCAAAAGCAAACTGATTTTTTCTCTCTCCGTCCGGGGAAGGCAAAACTTCAGGAGCAACTCTTCAGCGTCGCCTCCCGCCAAAAGCGCGGCTAGCCGCAGCCGCAGGCTTGGCGGAGTCTGAGCCATGACCTTGAGATTCCACGTCAGGTCGCGCTCTGCCAGCTCCGGCAAAATTTCCCGCAGCAGCCCCAGTTCGCTCAGCAGCCGGAAGCCCCGGACAGGAAAAGGCCCCCGCAGAATCTTCGCTAACTCCCCGCTAATCCTCTCCCAGGCAAGGGTCTTGACGCCGGTGCGCCCTTGAAAAATCGCCTCTGCCAGCCTGCGATCCAGCCGGAAGCCCAGAGTGCTTGCAAAGCGCACGGCGCGCAAGAGGCGCAAGTGATCTTCCGCGAGCCTCTCCACCGGCTGACCCACAGCCCGCACCAGCTTGAGCCTCAGATCCTGCATGCCGCAGTAAGGATCCACAAAAACCTGCGCTAAAGGTTCATACGCCATGGCATTGATGGTGAAGTCACGCCTGCGCAAATCTTCATAGATGCTGGCAGCGTAGCTCACCCGGTCCGGCCTGCGGTGATCGCTATAGCCTTTTTCGATCCGAAATGTGGTTACCTCAGCCGCCAGATCCGCTGTGATCACCTTCACAGTCCCGTGTTTGATCCCGATGGGTATAGTTCCGGGGAACAATGCCGCCACCTGCTCCGGCCGTGCCGCTGTTGCCAAATCCCAATCTGAAACCGCCAGCCAGGTATCTGCTAAAATGGCGTCTCTCAAGGCCCCGCCAACCAGATAAACTGCATAGCCGGCCGCTTCAATTTTCTCCGCAATCCGGCAAAGCGCAGCCGGCGGACCATCCCGAGGCAGCAACTTCCTCCCCCCATTACACCATCAGATACTGCAAAACCAAAAGCAAAATCACACCCGGAATCCCCAAGAAGCCCACAACCAAAGCTGTTACGGGATTAAGTGGCAGATGCAGCCCCACATTCCCACCCACCACGTTAATGACGTAAAGCAAAACGCCGCCCAACAGAGCGTTCCAAATCAGCCGCCCTACAATCCGCAAAGGGCCGAACAGCAGCTTTGCCACCAAAAACAAGAGGATAAGCCCCAGCGCAAAGGTAAAAATCACATTCAAATTCAATTTCGCTCCCTCCCTTTTGTCCCACTATATTTTTATTAGGACAAGGGAGTTATTATGCCTGCTTCCTTGATATTTCGCCATGGTTTGTCCAACCTCCTGCCTGCGGGAGAATTTAGGTAGAGCTTGGTACCTTGTCTGCAGCGCCCAAGTAAAGTATTTCCATACGCTACCGGCTGGACATTTTGCAGAGCGCCCCAAAGCCTTCCCGTTCAATCGTCTTGGCCGCACCCAGTCAAGGCGCACGACGCGCCTACCGGACTTGGGACGGCACTTTCATGCTATATTCACCCAGGGAGAGCCTGAAGCGTCGTCCGGTAAACTTGTTGCTAAAGCCCTGATCTACAGCGCTCTCCCTGATTTAAATTTCCTTTACGCTTTGCTCACTCGCAGTCTCGTCCCTTGCTTTTTTATGAGGGGACTGCGTTCAGCTCCAATTTCTCGCCTGCTCTTGGGCAAAACGAACCTCGTTCCGCGATGAGTTTACGCTCTGCAGCATACTGGGGCTCTCCCAAAAGCGCGTCCCTCTCTTCGCTCTGCTTTGGAGATTTGTGGACGGCTAACTTACATCTGGTTTCAAAACGTTACGCTCTAAGCCCCAACGGGCGTCATGCTGATATGGTTGCAATTCTCTGGCCTTTATGCAACTGTCAAAACACGATTTTAATTATATTTTACTGCACTATGATAGCATACTTCTCCAAATTAGTATTAAGCTAAAATTAAATTCGCTCCCCGTCAAACAGAACTCTTCGCCGCTTTTGATTCTAAATCTGGGAAACATCTTTCCACTCAACCCTTCATTCAAAAAATCGCTCCGCAGATAGCCTTTACCCCTTCGGATCAAACAGCTCGGCACTCTCTGCCAAAGCAGCTTGGAAAATAACCAGATTATACTCTTCAAACACAGCCTTACTGCTGTGAAGACAAGGATACAATGTAGAAACCGCGCTGCCTTACACGATCAGAGTTAGGAAAAGCTAAGCGGCGATTGCCTAAATTGTAAAAAGCCTGCTGTCCGAGGGTAAATAGAAATGCTTGCCCAAGAATATGGACCAACATTATTTAACGAAAGGAAGAAGAGCACTTGAAAAAAGAACTGATCAAAGTAAATCAAGAAAAATGCGTTGGCTGTAATACCTGTATTGCTGTCTGCCCCAATGATTTTGCAAATAAGATCTACAAAAACGAGCGGGGGGAACTGAAGGTCTCAGTCGTAACTGAAAACTGTATTGCCTGCGGGGAATGCATAAAAATCTGCAGACATGGAGCGCGTTATTTTGTTGACGAATCTGAGCAGTTCTTTGCAGAACTCGAAAAAGGTAAGGTTGAAGCGGTCGTGGTAGCCCCCGCCATGCTTTTAAATTACCCGTCAGAATATGGGAAGGTCTTTGCCTGGCTAAAACAAAAGGGAGTCAAATACATATGGGATGTCAGCTTTGGAGCGGACATCACCACTGTACTATACATCAAAGCGATTAAAACGCAGCGCCGGAAAACTATCATCTCCCAGCCCTGCCGCACAATCGTTGAATCCATCCAGAGGTTCTACCGCAATCTGCTCCCCTACTTATCACCGATTGGCAGTCCCATGTACTGTACCGCAGTTTACATGAGGGAAAACCACGGGTTAAGAAATATCTGGGGGATATCTCCCTGCATCTCGAAAACGGATGAGTTTTTCGCTCATAACGCCATTAGAGGAAATATCACGTTTAAAAAGCTGATGGAAGTATATCGAAAAGAAACAAAAGGAAAAGTCTTTGGCAAATGCGGCTATGATTCGCCGGAAGCGCTTGTGGGCTTTTGGTATCCCACGCCCGGCGGTCTTCGCGAGTCTGTGGAGAGAGTTTTCGGAAAAGGGTATCATGTCAAACGCGTGGAAGGACCCAGAGTTGCGCAGCATTATCTTGCGGAGATCGACAAAAATCCGCAGGATCTACCTTTGCTGATAGACATATTGAATTGTACCGAAGGATGTGCCGTTGGAACCGGCACAGAGTATATAGGGATGCAGGCCGTCAGCCTGCCCAGCCCTGATCTCATGGGCGCGTCCCTTGTTACAAAAAGCTCCAAAATCGAAACAAGCAGAAAAAGAAAGACATTGGTACAGATTGTCAAAGCCCTGTATGACAGACTCAATGTTGAGGATTATTGCGTCCGCTATGAGGACAAGTCCGCTACCTATATAGGAGGGCTGGCGATTGCGGAGCAAAGACAGGAAGCAGGATATCAACGCCTTCTAAAGGTAACGGAACCGGAAAGGCATTTCGACTGCCCGGCCTGCGGCTTCAATCGGTGCGGAATTGCCGCTCAGGCGATCGTTTTGGGCTTCAACGTCCCGGAAAGCTGCCGCGAGTTTGCCAGAAAACAGGCCAAGACGGAGCATGCGGAAGTTTTGAAAGCGCATTCTCAGACCATTAAAACTGCAGAGGGGTTAAAAACTTTTATTGGGCTGCTGAAAGATGAGATCACCGGTATCGAACAGTCCCTGACAGAGATAGCCCGAGCCACCGACGCCAATACGACAGAGGTGGCCGCGATTACCGAAACCATGTCTGAAGTCGAGGAGCTGGCGACTAAAGTAACCGAGTGCCTAAACGATATTTCATCCAGCTTTGATCAATATGCTCAAATGGGATCCACCATTGTGAACATTGCAAACCAGACGAACCTGCTGGCGCTGAATGCCGCTATTGAAGCCGCACACGCGGGAGAACGGGGAAAGGGGTTCTCTGTGGTATCCGCTGAAATCCGTAAGCTGGCTGATGAATCGAAAAAGGCCGTGCATAAGACGCGCGACAGTTATACACAGGTCAGTTCCGCCCTTAGCCAGTCGGATGCACATATCGGCTCCTTGAAATCCTCCATTGAGGCAGTACATACGAATATTGAGAACGTGCTCGCCGTTTTGGAAGAAATCAACGCATCGACGGACAAACTGACAGGCACAGTCCGACAGATTGCCGCAAACAGCGAAGAGGTGAAGCAGACGGTTTGCAAATGAGCGGCAGGATTCCTATGACGCGGAATCTTCCATCTGTTTCGACAACAGCGAGTTTCGCGTTTCTGAACGCGGCCGCCTCACAGCTTGTCTTCCCGCCAACCGGGAGACAGGTTTTCAAACCATCGGTTAGCAACATGACGCGCAAACGCAAAAATGCTTGAAACATGCAAGGTTTCAAGCATTCCGCAACAAAAGAGATGACTTTCCAGGATTACAGTTGCGCTAAATCATAGGGAGTTTTTTGATAGACGAAGTAATTCAGCCAATTGGAAAACAAAAGCGAAGCGTAGCTATGCCATGTCATTACCGGCCTTTTTCTCTGATCGTCATGAGGAAAATAATTTTCCGGAATTTTCACGTCCAGCCCCCTCTTTTGATCGCGCACATATTCCTTCTTCAGGGTATTGCGATCATACTCGCTATGGCCGGTGATAAAAAACTGACGGCCATCGCGGCTTCCAACCAGATACACGCCGGCCGCTTTAGATACCGCAAGCACTTCCAGCTCATCGATCCGGTCAAGATCGCTTTTCCGCACTTCGGTATAACGCGAATGGGGCGCCCAGAAATAGTCGTCAAATCCCCGCAAGAGTGGATGAGCTAGTGAAAGAATCTGGTGCTTGTAGACGCCGGAAAGCTTTTCCCGCAGCGGATATTTGGGGATTTTGTAATGATAATAGAGGCCCGCTTGGGCGCCCCAGCAAATGTACAAGGTGGAATAGACGTTTTTCTTTGACCACTCCATCACCTGGCAGAGCTCGCTCCAGTAATCAACCTGCGTAAAGCTCAGTTTTTCCACGGGAGCGCCGGTGATGATCAATCCGTCGTAATGATTATCCTTGACGTCCTGAAAACTATGATAGAAGCGCAAAAGATATTCAAGCGGAGTGTGCTTATCCCGATGGCTGGCCATGCGCAGAAGCTCCACATTTAACTGGAGCGGCGTGTTGCTTAAAAGCCTAACCAACTGCGTTTCCGTGTCTGTCTTGGTGGGCATTAAATTTAAAATCAGGATCTGAAGCGGCCTGATATCCTGATGAAGCGCCTTCTCATCGCTCATCACGAAGATATTTTCTCTTTCCAGTTGATCGATTGCTGGAAGTCCTTCAGGTACATTAATCGGCATAGAAACCACCTTGTCTTCAGAATATGCTAGACCATAGTTCAAACGCGGATTAAATGCCCGTGAGGGCGGACCAAGCTGCACCTGGAGCTGCTCTCAGTTCAGAGCCAACTGTACAGACCTTCCGATAAACCTGAGAAGGTCTTCATCAACAATCTCGGTTATGAAACTACGCTCGGATCGCAGGAGGACATCTTCCGCTCTCCTGCCATGATTCCAGTTATAACATTGCGCCTTAAAGCGCTTTGTCCAGGGCCTGGGCAAGATCTGCGATTAAGTCGTCAGGATCTTCTACTCCGATGGAAAGGCGGATGGTATCCGGACCAAATCCCGCGGCAGCCTGTTCTGCCGGCGACAGCTGCTGATGTGTCGTGGTGGAAGGATGAATAACCAGGGACTTGGCATCCGCCACATTTGCCAGCTGTGAAAAGATCTCTAAGCTGTCAATGAGCTTCTTCGCGGCTTTAACATCGCCCTTGATGGAGAAAGTGAAAATGGAGCCTGCGCCGTTGGGGAAATACTTCTTTGCCAGTTCGTAATACTTGTTTGATTTTAACCCAGGATAGTTGACCTCTTTCACCTTGGGATGGCTGGCCAGGAAATTAACGATCTTTTCCGTGTTGGAAACATGTCTTTGCACCCGCAGGGACAAAGACTCCAAGCTCTGGATGAACAGCCAGGAATTGAACGCCGACAAGGTTGCGCCTGTGTCGCGCAGCAGCTGCGCGCGAATCTTCGTCACAAAAGCAGCCGCACCCAGGTCTGCGTAGTGGATTCCATGGTAACTATTGTCAGGTTCGGTAAAACCGGGAAATTTTCCGTTGGACCAATCGAAATTCCCGCCGTCTACGACGACACCGCCGATGGAGGAACCATGTCCGCCGATGAACTTAGTGGCCGAATGGATCACCACATTGGCGCCGTGCTCAAACGGCCGGTAAAGATACGGGGTAGCAAAAGTGTTATCCACCAGAATTGGCAGATGATATTTCTTGCCAATTGCTCCCACAGCGTCGAAGTCGATTACGTTGATTCCCGGGTTGCCCAATGTTTCAAGATAGAGAGCCTTGGTTTTCTCCGTGATAGCCTTTTCAAAGTTGCTCGGATCGTCCGGATCCACGAAAACGGTCTTAATTCCGTATCTAGGCAGCGTATGGGCGAACAGGTTGTAAGTGCCGCCGTACAGAGTGCTGGCTGAGACGATTTCGTCTCCTGCGCCGGCGATGTTGAGGATGGAGTAGGTAACCGCAGCTGCGCCTGAGGCCACAGCTATAGCGGCCGAACCGCCTTCAAGAGCCGCAATCCGCTGCTCAAAAACGTCCGTGGTGGGGTTGGTCAGGCGGGAATAGATATTCCCCGGGATCTTCAGTCCGAACCGTCCTTCAGCCTCATCGGTGTCCTTGAAAACGTAGGAAGTGGTCTGGTAGATTGGTACTGCGCGAGCTCCGGTCGCGGGATCGGGACTCTGCCCCGCATGCACCTGCAACGTGTCAAACTTCAACTTTCTTTCACTCATTGTCAATCAACCTTTCTTTTATAGATTTTATCTTAATATGGATTGACATGCAACAACAAAAAAAACCGCCAGGTTCTGTCCTGCCGGCTTCAGACTATGGATTTAACGCTCGCTATGAAGATAGCGCTCAATCACCTTCCCACAGGGACTGAGATTTACGGCAGTGACGATCTTTAATTTTGGGCATAGCGCAGCACATGGCGCAACACATGGCGCACATCATCATCCGAGACATGTTTCCCAAACGAAATGCTTTCACTGCCAACTCTCCTCTCCGAATCAATCTTATTTTGATCTCACTAACCTTCCGCCAGTTTGGCGCCGGTTAAAAGTAAACTTAGTAAAAATATATGTTTACTTTTAACTTATGATATTCCTTTTTCCAGCTTTTGTCAAGAGCTTTTTAAACTTTTTTCTCGGCTGAAACTCTACGTACGGGATTGACGGGCAACAAAAAAACACCAGGCTTTGTCCTGCCGGCCTTCAAAGCTGATCTCTCGTCTGCAGATAACGTTCAATCACAGTTCTGACGACTGAGAGCTGCGGCAGTGATCATATTCTCTCTCCAGCATAAGGCGGCACATAATATCGCACATCACCATCCGAGACATGTTTTCCAAACGAAATGCTTTCACTGCCACTTCTCCTTTCTGAATCAGCTTCACTTGCGTAAAATTCTGACTGATTCTCCTCTGCTGCAACTGAACTATAGTAATAATATATGTTTACTTTTTCTATGATATGTCTTTTTCCACTTTTTGTCAAGTGTTTTTTATATTTTTTTTGTTTTCGTAAATTGACAAAGTAAACGCGAGTAGTGGGTCGCGTTTAATCTTACAAACTTCTCCTACCATTTTGCTGGCATCTATGGCAAAATACAACTAACGACCT
>DIPB01000142.1:6979-7224 GCA_002426275.1 Firmicutes bacterium UBA5499 | reverse complement strand
TAACCTCCTTATTCTCACCCCGCAGGCCTGCTTCGTATAGTTTCTTATAGATTCCGTCCTGCTCCAGAAGTTCGCTATGGCGTCCTTGTTCTGCTATTCTCCCTTGTTCCAAGACAATTATCCGATCCGCCTGCATAATCGTGGAGAGGCGGTGCGCGATGATGAACGTGGTTCGTCCCGTCATCAAGCGTCCCAAGGCTTCCTGCAAGAGCGCTTCCGCTTCGTTATCCAAAGCTGAGGTAGCC
>DIPB01000142.1:4476-6751 GCA_002426275.1 Firmicutes bacterium UBA5499 | reverse complement strand
GGTAGCCTCGTCTAAAATCAAAATCTTAGGATCCCGCAAGAGGGCGCGGGCAATGGCGATTCTCTGTCTTTGCCCGCCGGAGAGGAACGTACCACGCTCTCCCACCATAGTTTCGTAACCTGAGGGCAGCTGTTGGATGAAGTCATGAGCATTGGCCAAATTTGCCGCCTGATATACTTCAGCTTCCGTGGCCTCCGGCCTGCCGTAGAGGATGTTCTCAAAGATGGAGGTTGAGAAGAGCACTACTTCTTGCGGAACAAGTCCTAACTGCCGCCGGAGGGAATTGAGATTAACCCGCCGCAGATCCACTCCGTCCACCAGCACCCTGCCGGCTGTAGGGTCATAAAAGCGCGGCAATAAATTCACCAGCGTGGTCTTCCCGGCGCCGCTGTGGCCGACAAGGGCGATGATCTCTCCGGGTTTCACCGCCAGATCAATCTCACTGAGCACTTCCTCCCCTTGCTGATAGGCAAAGCTCACATGCTCAAAGGTGACCTGCCCTTTGATTTCATCTAACCGAATCGCCTGGGCAGGCTCTTGGACCTCGACTGGAGTCTCCAAGATCTCCATCACGCGATCGGACGCGGCAAAAGCCTGCTGCATGAGGCTTACAGCTCTGGAAAGCCCATTGACAGGTCCCATGGCCATGGCCAAATAAAGCAAAAAGCTGAACAGCTCGCCGGTGGTAAGCCTGCCGGCCAGCACCTCGCGGCCTCCAAGCCACAGCACTACAATAATGGATGCTGTAATGAGCAGCTCCATCACAGGAATCAACGTGGAGTTCAATTGCACGTTACGCATCAGCGCCGCAAAATTACGCTCATTCTCTCTTCGAAAACGTGTCCGTTCAGCTTGCTCCATAGTGAAAGCTTTCACCACCCGCACTGCCTCGCCCAATGTTTCAGAGAGGATAGCCGTAAGATCTGCGGCTTTCTCCTGCGCCAGATGCCCCACTGATCTGATTTTATTGCCAAAAACATTTGCAGTCAGCGCAGCCAAAGGCAGGAACACAAGGGTGATCAATGCCATTTTAGGATGGATATAGAAAATATAGAGCAAAATTCCCGTCAGCCACAGGGCATTGCTGATGAAATCCACAATGCTGACGGAAAAAGTGTTTTGGAGGATATTCAAGTCGTTTGTCAGGCGACTGATCAGATCGCCTGTGCGCACGGACTCATGAAAAGACAGGGACAAATCTTGCAGATGTTCATAGACCTTAGACCGCAAATCCACAATTGTCTTATTGGCCACAAAGGCCATGAGATAATTCTGCCCATAGAAGACGATCCCTTTGAATAAATACAGCAAAAGCATCCCTGCCACCAGCAAATTCAATCTGGAGGCGCCCTGGCCGGCGATGAGGATTTTATCCACGATCTCTTTGCCAAAGATATAAGGCATCGAGGTATTGACGGCAGTCACACCCAGCATGCAGATGAGGCCACCGGCCAGTTGAGGCCAATAGGGGCGAAAGAATTTGGCGATTTTATTCATACTTCTTTTCCCACCTTAAGAATCAGCTGCGCTAAGCGTTCGCCGGCTCCCGGAGAGCCGGCCGCGGCCCGTAATTTATCTTCCATAACAGCTAAGGCGGCTTCATCTCCGAGCATTGCCGCCGCCTGAGAGGCTATTTCATCCGGCGAGATTTCGCCCACTAGTTCGGGCACAATCAACTCTCCGGCGTGACGATTGGGAAGCGCGATGAAATCTTCTTTTAGCTTAGCGATGGCTTGACGCTGAAAATAATCTCCCGCGCAAGGCAGACGGCGCAGCAATCCCAAAATTCCTTCCAAAGGCAGTTCCTTGAGATTAAAGGTCGGAGCCGCTACCAGCTGGGGAGTCCCTGCGGCCGCCAGTTCCATGGTATTGGTCCCGGGAAGGGTCAAGGCCAATTTCGCTCTTAACATATATTCGTAACGCAAGGGCAGATCCCCTTCCTTCGCCCAAGGATCGATCAGCTCCAGCCGTACGTTTCCGGCTGCGGCGAAAAACTGTTGGCCCTCCCGGACAAGCGTGCCGCAAATAGCGCCTGGTATCCGCGGCTTGGCTAAAGCCTCGGCTAAAAGTTCTTTCTCAACGAAAGGAGACAAGGGAGCCGCCAGAGCCAGCCGTGGAAACGAAGCGGCCAGCTTTTGCGCCGCCGCCAACCAGAAGCCTGCGGAAATCCTCACTTCAAAAGGCCTGCTCCCGAAAAAAAACAAAAGCAGGTCTTCGCGTTTTCTCTTCTTCCCTGCCAAAGCGTCAGCCATCAAGTTGCCGACTACAACCAGAT
>DIPB01000142.1:2371-4387 GCA_002426275.1 Firmicutes bacterium UBA5499 | reverse complement strand
ACAACCAGACGGCTGGAATCCGCGCCGGCAGCCGCCGCTTTCTGCCTGCTGCCCTCATCAGGAAAACAAAAATACCGAAAGCTGCCGGCAGTTCGCCCTTCGGTGTAGGCCAGAGCTGCAATGCCCAGCCTCCTGGCCAAAAACGCTGAGAGCAGCTGATCTCCGCCCAGAAATACCAACACGGAAGGTTTGTCTTTCCCCTGCCAGCCGAAAGTCAGCAGCCGCTTTACAGCGGTCGGAGGGAGTACTCGTTCCACTTGCGGCAGATCCCTAACCACAGCTTCTTCCGTGCCCGCGGCAAACGGGCAGGGAGGAATCAGCACAGTCAGCCTGTGACCTGCAAGCGCGCGCGCAACCGGGCATAACCAACCTGCAACTTCGCCGGGGCTATTGGCTGTCAGCAGAATGCGCAGACTTTCCCCCTCCCTTCACAAGAGCGATGATTTCTTCCGCCGCACGCCTGGCGGCTCCTCCCTGACCTAATTTTTCTTTCAGGGAGTTAAGCTCGCGGCGCAACGCGCTATTATCCGAACGCAAAAGTTTCGTCACTTCCCGGGCTATGCTTTTGCCGTTTGCCTGGTTCTGCAGCAATTCGGGCACCAGCCGCTTGCCAGCCAAAATATTGGGCAGGCCAATAAAGGAAATCTTAAGCAGCAGTTTCCCCAAAAACCAAGTGACGCGGGAAGTGCGATAGACGATCACCATGGGGGTGCCCAGAAGCGCCGCTTCCAATGTGGCCGTTCCAGAAGCGATCACTGCGGCATCGGCCGCAGCCAGCAGCTCATAGGTATTCCCCGACAGAATCCGCACTGGCAAAGCAAGCGAAGACGCCTGTTGTTCCAAGACATCCAAAGGAATGGAGCTGGCATGAGAGAGGATGAATTGGACATCTGGCATCTCTGCGTGCACCAGTTGCGCGGCGGACAAAAGCTCTGCCAGGAGAGTGCGGACCTCGCCTGGTCTGCTGCCGGGCAGTAAGGCCACCAGCCGCGTTTCAGGCCCGATCCCCAGGATTTGACGAGGATTGGGCTGCGCTTTGACTATTTCCGCCAGCGGATGGCCAATATAGCGCACCGGGGCGCCGGCTTCCTTATAGACTTGCTCTTCCATGGGAAACACGCACAACACAAGCTTTGCGGTTTGCGCTACTTGCCGTGCTCTGCCTTTGCCCCACGCCCAGGCGGAGGGCGCAAAATAAAAGACAACCGGCACTCCCAAGGAATGAGCGATGCGTGCGAGCTTCATATTGAAGCCTGGAAAATCCACCGCCACCAAACAGTCGGGCCGCTCCTCTTGCAAAGCGGCCTCCATTTGACCAAGCAGCTTTCTCATTTTCGGCAATGCTTTCAAAGCCTCGGAAAAGCCGATCACGCTTTGTCCAGTTGGATCTTTCAAAATTCTTACGCCTTGGGCGGCCATCTTCGGCCCCCCCATGCCAAAAAGCTCGGATTCCGGCGCCAACTTTTTCAGCCAGTCGGCTAAAGCGCTGGCGTTGAGATCTCCCGACGCTTCGCCGGCTGAGAGCATTATTTTCAATTTAGTTCCTCTCCCACAGCCACTAAGCTCACGCCCGAGGCTTGAGCCTGCGCTAAAAGCTCTTCTTTATCAACCAGCAAAGTGAGATTCGCATCGAAAGCCAGAACTTTACCTTTCACCTGAATCACAGTCCGCAACGTATCAGGACCGATTGTGGGGATATCGAACCGCAGATCTTGCTCTGGCTTACTTACTTTAACCAAGACGATCCCTTCTCCCCCCAATTCTGCCCCCCGCCGGATGGTGCTGTCTGTTCCCTCAAGAGATTCTACGGCCAGCACCGTTTTGTCTTTCACCACCACGCTCTGGCCGATATCCAACCCTGCGATGGCCTTTGCCAATTTATAGCCGTATTTGATGTCCTGCCACTGTTCCGCTGTGGGCTCACATTCTGTGAGCACGCCGGGAGCGGGCACAAAGGAACGGAGAAAATGCAATTGCGAGAGGACCTTCATGCCCTCCCGCTCCAGCTCGTCTACC
>DIPB01000142.1:1421-2226 GCA_002426275.1 Firmicutes bacterium UBA5499 | reverse complement strand
TTTGAATTGCATCATCATTATGAACGGGAAGGCCGCGGATGAGCGCGGCCAATCTTTCATCGAGCTTCACATCGCGAAAAAGGGCTTCTTTTCGTATTTTACCCAAGCTCACAAGCTGTTTAATCGCTAGCTTTCCTGCCAGCGCGATGAGTTTGGAAAAATCTCCAAAACCAAGGGGATAATAGACGTCGGCGAGCTTTTTCAGTTTTTCCCTCTCATTGCTTATCTTTGTTCGTTCCTCCTGTGCCAAAAGAAACAGCTGGCTGGGGACGAAATCGAAGACAGCCACTTTATAGCCGGCAGCTGCCGCGCCTTGGGCACAGAGGGCCGGCAGATTACCGAAGCCCGCGATGATACCTATTGTTTCCATACTGTCCCTTCCCTTTTCAAATCCGTCATCTTCTCTTTAGACAAAACCGGCCTGGCGCACTGCAAATAAAAAGAGCGGCCCGAGCCGCTCTCCGTGTTCCTCAGCGACATATTCCCCGCTCCGCGCTGCGAATAAACCTAATCAAGTGTTCGATCTCCGGCCCAGCTTCCAGTTCTTGTTCCATCACCTCAATGGCCTGAGTCACATTGAGGTTGCTGCGATAGAGAATCTTAAACGCTCGCTTCAGCTGCAGTCGGACCTCAGGCGAGATGCCATTGCGGCGCAGCCCTACGATATTGATTCCGTGCACAGTAGCAGGGTTGCCTTCCACCAACATGAAGGGGGGAATATCTTTTACCAATTTAGAATGAGCGCCGACCATAGCCATCCGGCCGACTTTGGTGAATTGGTGAATGCCCACCAAACCTCCGATTA
>DIPB01000142.1:0-1284 GCA_002426275.1 Firmicutes bacterium UBA5499 | reverse complement strand
CCCCAAACCTCCGATTACGGCGTGATCTTCGATCACAACGTGACCGGCAATGGCCGTGCCATGTGAAATCACGATGTTATTTCCCACAATGCAATCGTGGGCCACATGGGTGGCGGTCATAATCAAATTATCATTGCCCACCCTGGTCTCGCCGCCGCCCCCGTTGGTTCCCGGACTGAGGGTGGCATATTCGCGAATCTGGTTGCGATCGCCGATGATGAGATAAGACTTCTCACCTTGGTACTTCAGATCCTGCGGTCTGCATCCCACGATGGCTCCCGTGTAAACCTGGTTATTCTGACCAAGTTTCACCCAGCCATCCACAATGACATGAGGACCGATGACTGTGCCGTCTCCGATTTCCGCGTTCGGACCGATTACGGCGTAAGGACCGACCTCAACATTCACTCCCAATTCTGCCTTTGGATCCACAACTGCCGTAGGGTGTATATTTCGTGCCAGGGGTATTACTTTTTGCTCCTGCGCTCTGGCTTGCATAATTTCTTCCTCCTTAATTTGGGGTCCAGTTTAATATCCGCCAATCAAGTAGGAGAATGGCCAAGCGTTTTCAAACAGTCTTGGACATCTAGGGGTATTTAAGCTTATTATGCCCAATTATCAGCAGATATACGCCTATAATCTCATTATTACGCTAATTCTCCTGTTTGCCTGGTATTAAAACGAACATAAATTCTCCTTCTGTGGCCAGATCGTTTCCCACAAACGCCTTGCCTGTACCCTTTCCCACTCTTCCGCGGGAATGGGTGAGCTCAACCTCAAGGCGCAGTTGATCGCCGGGAACGATCTGACGCCTGAAACGCAATTTGTCAGCGCCTGTGAACAGCGGTATTAAGCCTGCCCGTTCTTCCTGCGCCAAAAGGACTATTCCGCCCAGCTGAGCCATGGCCTCCACGATCAACACTCCAGGCATAATGGGCTGTCCCGGAAAATGGCCTTGGAAGTGAAGCTCGCCCATGGTGACGTTTTTGATGCCAACGGCTCTTTTCCCTGGCTCCAGCTCCAATACTCTATCCACCATGAGAAATGGATACCGATGCGGTAAAATCTTTTGGATCTGCACCACGTCTAACAAATCTGCACCCACCTTTCAATTAAGCGTACTGTGCGCCACAATTTCCTTAACCAAACGGGCGTTGAGGGCATGACCGGAGCGCAGTCCCAAAACATGCGCGCCCAAACGTCCTGCCAAACTCAGATCTCCTACTAAGTCTAAAATTTTATGCCTCACAACCTCATCGGCAAAGCGCAGCTCGCCCAAATAGC
>DIPB01000041.1:6537-12858 GCA_002426275.1 Firmicutes bacterium UBA5499 | reverse complement strand
ATATAGGGTTTCGCAGCGCGGAGACGGATTTGACTTTGCCAGGGAAATTCTTGTCTTACGACGCTCAGTTTTCCTTGAGCGCGGAGCGGCACAGCCGCATGGACGAAGCGCGGCAAAGGGAGCTGGATCCCAAGCGGGGGGACAAATTAGTTAAGGATTTTCAGGAACTGGCTGCGGGCTTGGCGTTGTTTTTAGGCGACGCCGATACTTTGGAAGTGAAAACTCTGAACCGCGATTATCTGGCGGATTACGATTATCTCACTTTGACCGGAACCAAATGGACGCGCATGGGAGACGGTTATACCCGGGATCTGGCCTGGGAGGAATATGGCAGGCTGAGACGTTACGCCGCGGACGCCCAAGGGCTGACGTCTGTTGCCGGTTCATTGACCAGGTTCCTCTGGCAGCTGCAAGCGTACGATCTATGGGGCATGGAACTGAACGGCACGGTGGATTTGCGGCGGGGAACCTATGAGAAGGATCTCACGCTGCAGACAGAAGATCGGGTCTTGGCCGAGCCGTATCAGCTGGCGCTTTTGCGCGCCTTTGCCCAGCGCGGCCTCGCTTTTCCGCTAGCCCGGCGGCGGGTGACGGTCGATCTGGCGGCGGAATTGAAACAGCTGTCCGGCCGGACGCGGACGCCGCAGCTGGAAGCCGCTCTGGGAGTCGCCGCTGTCGGCTATCTGCGGGCGAGCTTTCCCTGGAGCGGTAGCTTGCGGCAGGAAATGCTGCTGCTGGGAGTCCGGGGACCTGAAAACGAGAACTTTCCCAGCGGTTTTCTGCACAGCACCTGGCACAATGAGCTGATTTATCAGCCGACGGCTCAGGACGGCCTGCGCGGCGCTTGGCGGCTGGGTTATACGTCGCGGCAGGCGGAAAGCGCCAGACGGGGGAATTTGTTCGCCCAAGTGAGAGGAGAGCTTGGGATCGGCAGCTGGAGCTTCACCTATGGGGCCGGCACGCTGCCGGAGTTCACGGATCCGGAGCGGCTGCTGCCCGGAGAGTGGCGGGCGCCTGTGCCGTATCCGGAACGAGAGGTTTTGGGCAAGCCTTGGGAGAGCTGGCGGGACGCCAACGTGGCTTTAGGAAATGAAGAAACGCTGCATCGCTGGTTCACCCTGCGCTACTGGTATAGCTTTTAGAAGGGAGGGGGTAGAATGCGAAGCGAACTGCCGGCTAAACTGCCTTTAGCGCTCTTTGCCCTCTGGCTGGGTCTGTTGCCGCAGGCTTCGGGTGAAGGGTTAGACCTGGGTTTTAAAGGCAATTATAGTTCTTCGGTCATCCTCGATGAGAGCGGACACGATCCTACGCAAACTCAAACTTATCCGTGGCTTTCGCGCACTTTCGGCAGCTCTCCCTCCGTCTGGGCCAATCAATTCAGCCTTTTTCTTGAAGGAAGCAGTCCCAGAGGAGAGCTGAGTTTTAATTTTCCGCTGCGGCTGAATTTTTCTTTGACCGCCTTGCCCGGACAGACTGCGCAGACATATCGGCTGGTGAATTCCCGCAACGGCTGGGATGCAGCGAGATTTCGCCTCAAGGGCGGAAATTATCAGGTTGAATTCGCGCAAAGCAGCCTGTTCAGGAGAGGAGGGCTGTTGGGAAACTTCCGCGCGCCGGTCATCAGCGCCGGCACTTGGACCGATGATCTGGGCCTGCGCATCAGCGGGAAGGCGGCCGGAGGCTGGGAATATTTCGGCAATGTCTTTCGCCTGGGACAAGAAGAGTGGCGGAAAAACGAAAACATCTTTACCCATTATGTAGAAAGCCTGCCGGAGGGGGCGGCGGCGCTGAAAACAGGCTCCGACGGGGCTGGGGACAGAGTGGACAGTTTTCAGGGAGGTTTGGAGAATAGAGCTTACTATGCCTACGGCGGAGCGGAAGGCCGGGGCCTTTTGCAGGCGCAGGACAGTTGGGGAATTTATTATGGCGGCAAGATGGTTGATAATCCGCTGCTGATGAAAGACAATAACGATGCCGCCGGCTCCAGGCTGCGGCTCTATAATGGTAAGGCCGCCACCTTAGGCTATACCAAACAAGCGCTGGAGTTCAACTGGCAGGGGAAAGCCGGCGCCGGGAAGCTGGCTGCCGCTGGCTCCGTGAGCCGAGCTGATTGGCGGGCGAACTTAACGGAAGAGGGAAGAGCGGAAAGCCTCGGCGCCATAGGCGGCGGCGCGGCAATGCTGGATCTTGAAGGTTTTAAAATGGGACCTGTCACAGTCGCGGGCAGTTGGCGGACCGTGAGCCCCGATTACCAATGGGTCATGGTCCGGGATCCGGCTCAAATTTACGCGCCGCTTGGCCGCGGCAGAGATCGGAAGGTCACAAAAGGCAGCTACTTGGCAAATTGGAGTGCGCTTAACACTATCTCCGAGGTGGGCCGCTATTTTGGTATGCGGAGCGCGGATCTTTCCGCCAGCGTAGAGGGGACGATTTTAGAATATCCCTCCCGGCTGACCGGCAGGATCGTAAACAACCGTTGGTTGGATCCCTTGCATAGAACCGAGTATTGGGACAGGGACTTGGATTTGTTGGGAAATGAAGATTATAAGCAGGCGCAAATGGATTTGCAGCTCCTGCCGGACAGCGGCAATACCATTTTCGCCAGAATGCTGCTGCGGCAGTATCTGGGAATAGGGAAAAACTATCTGGCCCAGTACAAAGCGGCTTGGCAAAGGAAACTGGAGCGCTCGCTGGTTTTCACTGTCAGCTCTGAGCGCAGGGAGAGATTGCTGGCCAATGCCGGGCGCAATTATGGCGCTTCTTACCTGTGGGAAGCGGGGTTAGAGGGGGATGTGGCGCCGCGGACCAAGGGAAAGTTTTCGGTCAGGGGGCTGCGGGGGAATTACGATTTTCTGGGACTTCTTACCCAGCGCGGCTACGAGCGGCTCAACCCTGAGGACTTCGGTTTTTGGCAGGTGAGAGCTAATCTGGAACGCCGGCTCAAGGTACAGCTTTTCAATCTGAAGAACGTAGATTTAACCTGCCTGGGGCAGGCTTGGACGCAGTGGTCCGATCTGGCTGGAGTTACGGATGGAACCTCGCTGGTGGGAGCCTTAAGGCTGGGTATTCCCTGGCTTGGCGGCGCGCTGCGTCACAATCTGGATCTGGTGGTCGCCGCAGGCCCCGACGATCCGCAACTGCCCACAGGTTACGTGATCAGCGCTTTGGACAATAAACTGACGTACAGATTCACTTCGAACACAAACAATACGTTCACCTTGCGCTGCACCAGCTTCCCGGCAGACTCGGGCCTTGCGGCGCTGACGGTTTTCAACGCGCAATACCGCATTGACGCTGGAGACGGTTGGTTCGTGATCAATTACGGTTACTGGGATAACCCTTTGGATAATTCCGGACGCAACGCTCCGTGGCTGACGCAAGACGCCATCAACACAAAAAGGAATCCGCTGACTGAGGAAGCGTTTGATTACAGCAATTATTGGTGGGTCAGCCGCAAAGAAAATCACCGCATGGCGAATTACAGCAATTACTTTCTGCTCAATTATGGGCTCAACTTCTGATTCAGGCGCTCAGAAACCCACGATATTTCGCCAAGACAGAAAAAGAATTTTGCGTACAGCGTGTACGACTTTTAGGTTGTGTGTGAGATGATTGGGGTAAGATCAATTACGACTACCGGGATAACCCCTTGGATAACTCCGACCGTAACGCGCCATGGTTGACGCAAAATGCCATCAAAACGGAATCTCCTGACTGAGAAAGAGTTTGATGATAGTAGTTACTTTCTGCGCAATTAATCAGCTTCTGATTACAAGAGCGGAAAGGAGCTCTATCCTACCAGTGCACAAGAGAGATGGTTTTTACCACTAAGGCTAGCATGTCGTGAGAGGCATGCTAGTTTTTATGTCTGGGCGAAATTGTAAATAAAATATGAATGTAAAGTTTTAAAATTTTAAATTCATAAAGAGGATTTTTTATTTTGAACTTGAATATATAAAGTAAACCGGTTTACAAAGGATGGATAAAATGAGAGTAACAATAAAAGATGTTGCTAAACTGGCTTCTGTTAGCCCTGCCACAGTATCAAAAGTTCTTAATAATAAACCGGTTAAGCAAGAAACCGGACAGCGGGTTAAAGAAGTAATCAAGAAATTGGATTATCATCCTAACTTGTTAGCGAAGAGCTTTGCGCGGAAGATATCTTATCACATTGGGGTCACGGTCTCCACAGGCGCTTTAACTCCGGTGGATCAGTTTTTCTTAATCTTTCTGCAGGGCGTAATGGAAGTGGCCACGGCAAACACTTACAGCGTCTCCATAGTCCCGGCGCTCGGATCCGAGCAGGAAGAAGAAAATCTGATCAAGGAAATGTTCAGGAAAAACATGATCGACGGCTACATTTTGACAAATCCCTATTACAGTCCGCGGACCTTTTTAGAGTTTCTCAAGCTGGACATTCCTTTGGTTGTAACTGGGAGAGTTCAGGAATCCATTCCGATCTCCACCGTTGACGCTAACAGCGCGGAGGG
Source organism: Firmicutes bacterium UBA5499 (assembly GCA_002426275.1). Taxonomy (GTDB): domain Bacteria; phylum Bacillota; class DTU084; order DTU084; family DTU084; genus UBA5499. Next base: position 8,368 of record DIPB01000041.1, on the reverse strand, counting down.
AATTTATTTAGCCACATCGCATCTGATTGAGTTAGGACATGAAAGGATATTATTTTTAAGCGGACCCAAACAATATTTTGTCTGTGAAGATCGCCTAAACGGTTATCTGTCAGCGCTTCGCGCGCGTAAGATCAAGCCGGATGGCAAACTGATCATAGAAGATGATTTCACTTTTGAGGGGGGATACAGAGCGGCGAGAAGGGCGATTGATGATTTGGATTTCACTGCAATCTGCGCCTACAATGACGCTATGGCCATCGGGGCGCTGAAAGCTCTCCAGGAAAAGGGGATAAAAGTCCCCCGGCAAGTATCTTTGGTCGGTTATGATGATTTGCCCATCGGTACCATGCTTCAGCCTATGTTGACAACTGTTCATTCTCCGATTTACCAGCTTGGGAAAGAGGCGGCAAAGATGTTGTTCGCCAATTTGAAAGATCGGGATAATATTGACGACTTGATTTTGCCTGTGAAGCTCATCGTTCGAGAGTCTTGCGGAGCTGTTCTATGATCTTTGTGAGCAGTGATTCAAGAGAAAAGAATTTGCCATAAAAATTGGCAGTTGGCGTTATCTATCGAATTCACAGTCAAAATGCTTTTGCTATCAATCGTCAACCGGGGGAGCAGCTTCGGCCTGAGGCGATATGCTCTCAAGGCAGAAGCTGTAATGTTGACAAAAAGGATCCGCGGCTTTCCGGTAGGCGCTAAACGCTTGAATCTCGACTAAAACGAACGCAAGACAAAGATTGAAAATTATAAAACTAAGAAGAAAGAGAGGTTCGGTGATGTTTAAGAAAAAAGCGCGTTGGCTTTGGGTCTTGGTGTGTTTATCATTGTTCTTGGCAAATGCCTGTGCGGGCTCTCTGACCTGGTTTGATTACAGTCAGACAGGCTCAAGAGAAAACCAGCTGGGAGCTAATCTCAAAGCTGCCCATGAGAACAAAAATTGGGGCCAAAATCCTAAATATCGGGAAGCAGCCGGCCCCCTGAGCGGTGCTGTGGGAGCCTCTCCAGCCGCCTGGTCGGTCTGGAAGCTGACGCCGAAGACGGTTGGAGAAGGAATCGCCAGCTTTACTTTGTCCTCAACAGCCAAATTTGAGTTTGCCGACGATGAATATGGCGGGCATGCTTATGTACAGTGGGCTGCTTCCGCTCAGGGGCCTTGGCAGACTATCTACCGGCATTATTGGCAACAGGCCGGAGGACTGAGTTTTGCAGAAGGGACGGTAAAATTAGATGAGCCGCTGAAAGAAGTTTTTGTGCGCATCGCAGCCGATCGGATAAGCGCCAACAAATATAATGTGGGCAGCGCTCCAAATTTGATGTTTCTGCAATGGAAAGCAGCGGGAGAAACGAGCCTATTGCGCGGAGGGGAAGAGGTAGTCTGGTATAAATTCGGTACCAACACGGGCGTCACCATGCGCGACGGCTTTGAACAAGCTTACCAATCCGTAAGGTGGGCGCCCAACGGGTGGGGAGAGAAGACTTCCACCAGCCCCACGCTAGGTTGTCCCATCGCCTCGCCGGCAGCTTGGCAAATTTGGCGATTACAGGTGCCCGTAGGCAAGTTAATAGTCTCTGTGACGAGCACAACAGGATTTCAGCATGCCGATGGCAACGAACTTAACGATCATGTCTACGTAGACTGGGGACCCACGCCAGAGGGACCCTGGACGCGCATCTATTCCCATGCTTGGCAAGGCGAAAAAAATTCCTGGTCAGGCTCGAAGTCCAGCGGCACTGCTATTTTGCCGACTCCGCTGGAGGCGGTTTACATACGTACGGCCGCGGATAAACTGGCCGCTGATAATTTTCAACATGACGACGATCTGCG
>DIPB01000041.1:4457-6392 GCA_002426275.1 Firmicutes bacterium UBA5499 | reverse complement strand
AGGCGCAGGCTGCGTTAAAAGAGATTTCGCTCAATGGAGAAAAATTGGCGGGTTACAAGCTGGATCAGCTCGTATATAATATTGAACTGCCGCTGAAGACAGTATCCCCTCCCAAGGTTACAGCCAAAGCGCTGCATGACGGCGCTCAGATCTCGATCGCGGAGGCAAAGACTCTGCCGGGAACTGCACAAATCACAGTAGCAGAAGATGGCGTTAGCAAGAACTATGTATTGAATCTGACTGTGGCCACAAAGGAAGAGATCGTCTGGTATGATTTCGGCCGCACTGACCCCACCATGTCTGCAAATATAGATCAAGCCTATTATAGCGAAAATTGGGCGCCGAATAATTGGGCGGCCAAGGAGGCTACAAGTCCAACTAACAGCAGCGTAGTTGGGGAAACGCCGTCCGCATGGCAAATCTGGCGGCTAGAGTCTCCACAGGGAGCTGCGATCGATAAATTCACCGTCACCACCGTTTTTCAATATGGCAAGGGAGAGGCGTTGAATAATCATGTCTATGTAGATTGGTCCGCGGATCCCCGCGGCCCTTGGAACCGGATCTATGCGCACACTTGGCCCCCCGATGGTTTCTGGCCTGGCTCCGAGAATACGGGAACAGTGGTTTTGCCCAAGCCGTTGACCGCTGTTTATGTGCGAACCGCGGCGGACCGGCCAAAGAAAGACGTTTTTGCCAATGACGATGAGTTGCGCTTTCAGAGATTGGAGATCAGAGGTGCAGTAAGCCTGATTCCTCCTGAAGAGGAAAAACAATTGCGAAGTGCGGCGGAGCTAATCGCGGGGCAAGCCCGCAAAGCGGGGATTCCCTTGCCTACATTTCAATATAAAGGCGCAAATTACCGCTTGGATCTGGGCAAGGCGTCTAAAGTGACGGTCTTGCTCAAAGACGGAACGGAACGGGAGATCTTCAAGAACTTTTATTGCCACATTTTCGAAAACGGTTGGCAAACCACCGCTTTCAGCCAGGATAAATTATTGTCATATGAGATCTTAGAGAGCAGCGAAGAAAAGACGGTTTTAGATACATATTGGAAGCTGGGAGGCGCAAGGCGCGATCAGGCGGCGATCGAGGTTTTATTTCATCTCTGGCCGTATTATTTTCAGGCTGATGTGAAGATAGTCTTCACTGGCTCCGGCGTTAAATGGGGTGAGAGAGGCTTTCGCCTAGTGCTTGGCAAGGATAGGGTAGAAGGTTTTTCAAGCGGAGACGCTGGAGTGAGAGTAACCTTTACGCCCAGAGAAAATCGCCTGTGGGGAGGAACTCTTTATTCAGACTTCAAGTGGGTGAAAACAGAGACTGGAGAGAAAACCGCCTTCAGCGTTTTCTTCGAACCTTATGTGACGGGCGAGCCGCAAACGATCCCAGCGCCCGCGCATCTTTCAGGCGATCCTGCCGCCGGTTTAGTGGGAGCGGATCTTGTGCCCACAGAGAAAAAGAATATCTTTTTTGAGGGAGAAAAGCCATTTGTGAATTTGGTGGCTCAGAACCATGCGACTGAAGAGAAGGTATTGGATTGGACCATAGAAGCGACCGACTTTTTCAAAAGAGAGCGTTTCATTCAGAAAGGGCAGCTTCGCGTCCCTGGCAAAGGAGCGATCAGAGAGCAGCAAATTCAGCTGCCGGAGTGGAAAGGGCATATAAATGTGGCACTTAAGGCTCAGGCGGAAACAGAGACAATAGAATGTCAGAGCCGGGTGGCGGTAATACCTTCTCCAGAGCGAAAATATAAAGCCAAATCCATCTTCGGCATGCTGCCTTGGAGCGGTACGATGCCGCTGAAGCTTGATATGATGGAATGGTTAGGCGTACATTGGGTTCGTGGTATCAATCCTCAGACAGAAGATATCAATGAATATCGGCGCCGGGGATTAGAGCCGATTCCCAATAGCGGCAGCATGGATAAGGCGCCAGCTC
>DIPB01000041.1:2236-4362 GCA_002426275.1 Firmicutes bacterium UBA5499 | reverse complement strand
ATGGATAAGGCGCCAGCTGGCACGTTTCTTTTCACTGAAATGGAAAATGAGCCTAACTTTGGCACATTGGCGGTGGAATACGCTGAAAAATTGAAACTCAATTATCTCCGTCAGCGGAAGCATGATCCTAATATTGCCGTCGGTTTGGCTGGAATTGCAGGCGTGGATGCCGCCTGGGTTCGCGAACTTGCGGAAAACGGTTGTTGGGATTATCTGGATTTGCTGCATGTACACCTTCACTGTTTCCCATATGCGCCCGAGGTTGATCGGACAATTTCGCGGTATTTTTGGTTGGCCAGCGCCGTGGCGAGACTTTTCCCCATCATGAATGAGTACGGTTATAAGCCGTTAGTTGATTCCGAGCAGGGATACTTAGAGCTGGATCCTGATAATAGAGTCGAGAGCTATCCTCTGAGCATGGTCAGCAGAGAGGATATGGCCGCCGCGTTTACGGTGCGAAGTTATCTGGAAGGCATGGCCTACGGGTTGCTGGGGAAACATTGGTTTACCATGATGCCGTATGGAGGCTTCGGCTTAATATACCAAGATACTCCCAGGGCAGCTTTCAGCGCTTACGCTGCCATGACGAAGCTCATGGACGGAGCCGAGTATTGGGGAGAACTGATCAATTTTGAAAGTTATCAAGGCGAGGAGAAAACGGGTGCGCCTCTGGTAACCTGGTTTGGCGCGGCAACGCCTCAACTGGAAGACGACTTCCTCGGCACAGAGCAGGGAGATCTTGCCGGCGAAGTAGATAAGGCGTTAGAGCCCAGGCTTTATCAGAGAGTGTTCAAAATGCAGGACGGGGAACCGCTGCTGGTGGCTTGGGCCACGCTGCGCAGGACCGGAGTGATTTCAGAACGCATAGATACGCTAGCTTGGAAGGATCAAAGCCCAGGTAAGTCTCTAGCTTGGGACGGAACGGAATTAAAAAGTGAGCCTGAGCCTTTGGACATAGTAATTAACGTTGGCTCACCGCAAGTGAAAGTCGCAGATCTCATGGGAAATATGCGGACGGTAGATTGCCCGGGCGGGAAATTACATCTGAAGGTAGATGATTTTCCGCAATACATTTACGGAGCTGCAAAAGAACTGTTGGCTGTCGCTCACGACCACCAGTATAAGCGCTTCCCGCAGGAAATAAAGCTGACGCAAGGCAGCGAAGTGGTGCAGCTCCTGCTGCCGCCGGGAGGAAAGTTCCTGCGAAGGAAGAGCGTTTATGATCAGGAAAACATAGCCGCAAAATTAGTCAAAGGACAGCCGGCTGCTTTTACCGTCAGGATCACCAATGTATCTGAAAAAGCGGCGGCAGGAGTGATTAAGCTACAGCTGCCAGCGGGCTGGAGCAGCGAACCGCAAGAGATCAACTTTAAAGCTCCCGCAGGCCAACAGATTATCAGCGAACCTTTCACGGTTACTCCGTCGGGCGAGGGCGCTTTTAAATTGGGTTCCACAGTGACGGTAGAAGGAGAAAAAGTCGGCGATTCTGTCATGAACGTTCTGGTCACTGCCCAGTAAAGCGCGTCCGGATAACAGAGCGCTGCTTTGAAAGGAGATCTGTATGCGAGGGAAAATGCTTACCCTCAACAGCCTACAATTGGTTTTGGTGTTGCTTTTCAGCGTGGGAATGAATTTTGCGGCGAGAGCGGCCGCTCCGTCGGGAGGGAATTTCGGACCGGCCAACGCGACTTTTTCCTATACAGGGAATAATTATCAGGTAACGTTGGATCAGCGAATTCAGATTTACGCGGTTGGAGACCACGGAGCCAAACAGATCGTTGATGGATTTTATATGGAAGCGTTCAAGAAAAACTGGGAGGGAGGCGCAGGGCATGGACGGCTGCTCAATTATACCGTCGTGAAGCAAACGGATACGGAGTCGATTGTGGATACCGAGTGGAAAGTCAGTCCGCTGCAAGACGCTCAGTTGGCAATCCGTTTTGCCTTTTATCCTTTCTATTTCAGAATGGATTTCCAGCTGCGCTGCCCGAGCCAGGGAGACCAGCTGCTTCACAGGAGAGTCAGGATTAACTATGGCACAGATTGGAACGGCGATTTTTCCAGCGGCGCTGAGGGACTGGAGCTGTCCATCATGTATGACAAGAAGCTATGGTATGGCGGCTCCT
>DIPB01000041.1:1237-2110 GCA_002426275.1 Firmicutes bacterium UBA5499 | reverse complement strand
GCTATGGTATGGCGGCTCCTATACGGAATATCCTTGGGATTGGGAGGATGAAGCGAAGACCGTTGCCAAGACCCGCGTTTTTGTGCAGCCATGGGTGGCGGGACAGCTCAAAGCTGTCCCCGCGCCCGCACATGAAACCAGCAATCAGGAGGCCGGCTTATTGGGAGTGGGGATGCCGTATTCGCAAACGGATAACATTTTCTTAGCCGATCAGGTTCCAAAAGTCACGGTTGTCATTCAAAATTATCGAGAAACGCCTCAATTAGTATCTTGGACACTGAAGGCCACAGATTTCAGAGAAGAGAATCAGTTCACATACTCGGATACTTTCTTGGTAGACGGCAAAGGAGCTCTACAATCGCGAGTGGTGGAACTGCCCTCCTGGCGGGGACATATTAATGTGAGTTTGACGGCCAACGCGGAAGAGAAAACATATTCTGCCCAGACACAGCTGGCGGTTTTGCCGGATCCGGAGCGGCATTATCGAGAAGATTCTATCTTTGGCATCATGCCCGACGTGATCGGCCCTGGACGCACAGACTTAATGCTGGATAAGCTGCAGTGGATGGGGGCGCACTGGGTCCGCTATTTTTCGCCGGGAAAAGATGATCTTGAGCGCTACCGGAGGCGCGGCCTGGAGCCGATGCCCGGCGTCGGCGGTGTATTGCAAGCGCCTCCCGGTTCATTCCGGTTCAGCGAAATGACCAATGAGCCCAATTTCAGCGTCCTGCCGGCGGAGTATGCCGAGACATTGAAGTTAAATTATCTGCGTCAAAAACAACATGATCCGAACATCGCCGTAGGCTCGCCCAGCACCGCCGGAGTGGATACCAAATGGTTTCGAGAGTTGGCGGAAAACGGCTGTTGGGATTA
>DIPB01000041.1:0-1124 GCA_002426275.1 Firmicutes bacterium UBA5499 | reverse complement strand
GCGGAAAACGGCTGTTGGGATTATGTGGACTATCTCAATGTCCATTTGCATTGTTTCCCATATCCTCCGGAGCTGGATTATGCCGTATACCGCGATTTTTGGCAAGCGTCGAACGTGCAGTTTTTGTTTCCCTTGATGGAGGAATACGGGCAGAAGCCAGTTGTGGATTCCGAACAGGGCTATTTGCAGCTAGACCCGTATTTGCGGGTGGAAGGACAGGGCTTGGGCGCCACAGCGGAGGATAACATTGCCGCGGCGTTTTTGGTGAGGAGTTATTTGGAAGCTTTAGCTTACGGCTTACGGGGCAAACATTGGTTTGTGCTTGAAAAATACGGCGGGTTTGGGCTTATGTACCACCATACGCCTCGTCCGGGCTATAGCGCTTATGCTGTGATGACCAAAATGCTCGACGGCGCCGAGTATTGGGGAGAAAACGTGCCCGACGGCGGCTATTTTGTGCCGGCTGGTTTTACACCGCCAAGCCAGAAATCGCCCCGGCTCTACCAGCGGGTATTCAAGCTGCCAAATGAGAAGCCACTTTTGGCGGTGTGGGCAACTCTGCAGCGCAGGGATGTCATTAACAATCCTGTGGAAACGGAAGTCTGGAAGGGGGGAGCGCCGGGAACAGATCAGGCTTGGAATGGAGAGATAATTCATGAACCGCCGGAACCTGTGACTGCCACGATTAATGTCGGCGCTGAAGAGGTGCTGATTGTGGATCTCATGGGCAGACAGCGCAGAGCCGCTTCTCCCGGGGGAACGCTCACTATCCAGGCGGATGACTATCCGCAGTATATTCTCGGCGGCGGCGTGAGTTTGCTCAATGCGGCGGTTCCCTTTCGCTATCCTCGGTTTACGTCTGAGTTGCCGCAAGCGGAGCCGTCTGCTCTGGTTCAAGTTTTATTGCCTCCCGGGGGAGTTTTTCCCAAGCGGACTGGGGTGGGAGACAGTGAAAATATCGCGGCTGCGCTTGTGAGCGGACAGCCTGCAGAGTTTACAGTTCGAGTGACAAATCTCGGGGCAAGGAAATTCAAAGGGACCGTCGCGCTGCGATTGCCCCAGGGCTGGGAATGCACTCCTTCCCAGCAGCGGCTGTGCATCATGGCGGGCGCTCAAATTATCAG
>DIPB01000152.1:5347-9356 GCA_002426275.1 Firmicutes bacterium UBA5499 | reverse complement strand
CGAGTAGCAAAGGGGACTTTCACCCGTTAGACTGCGCTCATGCCGGGCGCACCACTGAAAAAGAAGCCCCGCTTACGCGAGGCCTCTTTACGCCCATACTTCTACAGGTTTATTTCAAAAAGATAGGGCCTGAGAGATTCAATTGCCAAGGGAAACTCTATCGTTTGTCCGCTGATCACGTCTATGGCCTGAGAAATGATCTTGCCGCCTTTACGTAAGGAAATGGTCTGCTCAGCGTTCAAATAATTGACCACATTCACATAGCATTTGCCGCCTTTTGTGACGGAACGCAGCACGATGCCCCAAGGCAATTTTCCCGTACCAACATCTAAGCGCACCGAACGGTTAACCTGCAGCTCATTTAGCAACGATTCAAAGAAATACCTATATAGCTCGGAGGTACTCTTCTCCCGAATAATCACTGAACCGGCCGGCGCTTTGGCCTGCAAATCCGCAATGTAATTTTGTGTTTTTCCCCATTCATTGGTCCTGAGCGAAGAGCCTGTGAGCACGATTTTCCCGCCTTGCGCCAGGTATTTTTCTATTTCGGCAACAGTCTCGGCTGAAGCGCTCTCTACGCTTGGGAAGATGATCGCCTTATACTTCGTCAAATCGGAGAGGCCTTGTTCAAAATCTTGGTCGATGACAAAATCCACCGGGAGATCCAGATAGCTCAAAGCTTGGTATACTGCTTTGGTATCTGCAGCGTAATCTGCCGATAATAGCGCAGGACTGGAATAGACCAGCGCTACCTCGCGCGGCGCCCGCGGAAACTCCACCACAATCTCAGCGAGCCTACGCAAATCTAAAGCCGTTCTCCCGGCGGCTTCAACGCATTCCGGACGCGTGAGCAGATTATCTTTCAAGGCGTTCGTGCTTTCACCGCGCTCCCACACCCACAAGGTGCTGGCGCCTTGTCCGTTAATCGCCTGCTGCCAGAGAGCGGTTCTGATATGTGAGGGAGGATAATAACGTCCGCCATCATTATCAAGGATTAAATGATTTTCGCTGTTGAAAATAGGCGCTCCGGTCGCCGAACGCTGCAGCTCATATCCCATGGCACAGGTCAGCCAATCCTGCGCAAAACCGTCTCTGCCAAGAAAAATCTGATTATCGTTTCCGGCAATTTTGCCAACCCGCGCGAAGTCAACCTGATTTACGCCATAGCGAAAGCTACTGTGCGGATCATCCCAAGACATCCAGGTTCCGAAACCCATGACTTTAATGTGCACAGGTACGCCGGGGGCGAGCTTCTCAATGATGCCTGCCATCCACTTTGCAAATTCTAAGAAGCGCTCTTGATTGAACATGCCCTGATCAAATTTCCCCGCTCTTGTCTCCTGGGGCAGCCTAATCTCAGCGAAGCTTTGGTAATCGCTGCTCCAAGTTCGATTAAGGCTCTGGATATCACTGTATTTTTTCTGCAGCCAATTCCGGAAAGCGTTCTGCGACATGGCGGAAGTTCCTTCATATGTCGGCTCGTTCATCAAACAAAAAGAATGGAGCGCGGGTTCGGCTGCTATTTTGGGGATCAGATAATTCAGGAACCGCTCATACACTTCGCGCGTTCTGGGATCAAAGAGATTAATCCCTCTGAGGAAGCCAACCCCTTCCTGGGGATCGCCGAATTTCTCTTTGGCCCAGGTGGGGAAATAATGCGGCGAAAGCAAGAGATTCACTGCAATATTATGCTCCGCCGCCGAGCGAAGAACAGACAGCAGCTCATTGATGGGAGCATCGTTATATCCGTTTTCCAGCACGATGCTTCTCGGGCCGTTTTCAATCTGAATGAGATTAAACCCATACTCGGCTAAAATGGGAACGTCTTTTCTTACTTGCGCAAAGTGGCCGACGCCGGTGAAAATAATTGGTTGCTGCTCTCTATAAAACGCTCCGTCTCGGATGGCGATCGGTCCGGTCCGATAGGGAGGTACTGTCTTATACTTGGGGTTTATTGTGCCGTCCAACATCTTTTGCGCTTCCTGAATAGCTGAAGGTAATGTGCTTTCCAAATATGCCAGGACATTTAGTCCGCGTTCAAGCTTATCGGCACTGAGATCATCTTGCGCGTAATTGACGAAGTCTTGCGCCAGACGGTATGTTACTTTTGGGTACGAAGGATCCAGCTCGTTGGCTTCCAGCTGCTCGATTAGTTCTCCCAATTTTCTAGTATAGCAACTTATGAGATCTACTTTCCGAGAACTGTCCATGGTATCAATAACTTGAATTTTTAACCTCTTGGTGGTAACCTCTTCTCCCTTCTGCAAAGCTCCCAGTTCATATTCTCCCGCCCCCACATTCAGCCCAACTTGGGGCCAGGAAAAATCAATACTTGCCAGCGCGCCATTGCTTTCTCGCTCCACTGGAAGCCGTACGACCCTTTCTCCTTGCTTGCTCAAAAACAACTGCAAATCTATTTTCTCCATTATCTCGCTGCTCTGAACGAAGATCTTTCCTTGAAGGGTGCTGTTATCTGGAGAATTCCCGATTTTGCTTTTAGTCACCACGGGCGTGATTACCAGTTCCGGCGCCAAGCTGGCCTGCGTTTTGGCATCGCCTTTTGCAGCCAGGATCATGGTTGCAAATTGTGAAGGATTTTTCGACAAGCCTAACCCTTCAGTCCATTCCAGCCAGCCGTCGCGTCCTTGTCCATCGTTGTCATTAACCAATAACGTAAAGCCGAAGGCAACACCTTCTTCTCCCCGCAGAGGCGAAAGATCCTCCCACGCGAAGGCGCCTTCATAGGTGGTAAGGTTTTTGCTTTCGTCTCGTTCCACCAGACAGATGCTCATTTTCGGAGCCGCGGAATTCTGCGGATGCCGCCAGCAGCCGGCCAGCATAGCTCCGCCTTGTCCCAATGCGAACCCGTATTCATAATCGTCTGTATTATAGCCCGCAGAACGATCATGCTCTGGATCCGCCGCGATCTGAACGCTGTCTTCCTGCCACATACTGCCCGGAGCTGCGGCCGAAAAATGAACGTCGTCTGTGATTGCCAGCGCAAAATAAAGAAATTTTTCGTCCCACTTGAAATAGGCTTTGCCGCTGGTATCTTCCGGCCCTTGCCACACATTGGCGACCAGTTCATGATAGTTTAGCCGCACCGGCTGACAATCATCCCATTCGTTTGCCTCAAGCTTGCCGTCTATGGTCACAGAACCCGCGGCATACGGAGCTATGTAGTCCGCAGCCCTAGCGCAGTTGACGGCTAAAGCCGACAAAAGGAGCATGCTGAACACCAGCTGGATTTTTTTCAAAATAAATCACTCCATTCTCCAAAGTCATAGCGCTATTAAAAATAAACCGCTGCTTCTGCCTTAAACATATTATCGTAAACCAGCCGCTGCCGCTCAAAGATATCGTACCACAGATCAAGCTGATCGGGTTTTGGTTCTACAAAATTGTGGGGGCTATACCATACTGTGAGGTTAAGCCCGATCGGAGTCCTCATGGAAGCCCGCAAGTAAGGAAACGGGCGCTGTTCGGGTCTTTTTCGGACGCCGAGATCATAATTAACCGCACCTTTCAACCCTCGATAATTGACCAGGTATTCATGATAAAACTCTTGAGCCGTGAAACTATCGTCTTTGATCATTGTCAATTCCACTTCTAACAAGTTGTTTCCCAATTTCCGCCCCAAGCGTCCAGACAGCAGCAACCCTTCTGTGGTTGCTTCTCTAACTGCCGTTAGATTGCGGCTGAGCTTCTGGGCATAGCCAAATTCAAAATTCGTTGTGTACTTGGACCCTGATTCTCTGGCCACAAGATAAGCTTTCGAGATTGTATCGCTGCCTTCCGCGACCTCTTGCTCATAGCGATCGCAGGTTAATTTCAAAAAGCTGCTCTTTTCATTGCCGCTGAGCTCAAAGTATCCTCCGGCCTTGCCTTTATAACGATCAATCGGATTCCAGGACAAAAGTGTATTTGTTTTGCTATCTAGACGCGGCGTCCGATCCCGATAACGGGGATCATAACTCAAATCATATTTCCGGTATCCGCCTGAAATCCC
>DIPB01000152.1:0-5234 GCA_002426275.1 Firmicutes bacterium UBA5499 | reverse complement strand
CCGCCTGAAATCCCAACATAATTGTTAATCTGGTATGATGTTTTCAAATCGAAAATCGAGGCAGGCTCGGCGCCTGTTTTCTCCTGCTGCGCCGCGATGACATTGAGTTTCACCGGCCCTACGGACTGCGTCAGATCTAGCTCGCTGACCTTCTCCACTTTTGAGAGCTGAAAAGTCTTAACGCCTTCAGAATCTGTGAGCCCCCCTTCTTGATACACCACTAAAATGGGGGTGAGCGTGCCAGTTCTCCACTTAAGCTGAGCTTTTGTTCCATAGGCCATCTTGGTTTGACTTCCATCCCAAAGCGCAAACGCATCCAACCGATTTTGTTTCCCCCAATTTAACCCGGAAAGAGAAATCCCTCTTTTATAGGGATTCCCAGTAGTGCCGGTTCTGATGGTGTAGGGAGAATAATTCAAACTTAAGATACCTATGCCCATGGTGACCGGCTTCGTTTTTTCCGTTAACTTTCCAGTCATGGTCAACGTCAAATCCCAAATGCCAGTATTGAAGCTGGGCAAAGAATTAGCAAATGGCGTAGACTTCCACCTTACATCCAGGCCGTTCATAGAAATGGAAAGTCTGCTGTTACCGATGTTTGCCCAAGTTGAGATGCCCAGAACGACATCTTGACCGGCCAACAGCCACTCTTCCGGCGTATAATAGATCACCGGCACTATTCTCCCATGTACTTCCCAATTCGCCGCTTCTCCTTTTCCGTTGACGAACAGGCAAGCTATTGCCAGCAGTAAATATAATACCCTTCGCTTAGCTCTCACATCTACCCCTCCCGGCGTTGTTTTCTTTTATAGCTTGAACCCCAGCGTCAGCTGGCTGCCGATCCCTAAATCCGATTGAGCCAGCGAATAATTTATAGCCACGCCGCGCGTACTTAAACTCAAGCCAAATTGCAGACCTGAAGCTCCATCTTCCAATTGCAGCGCCAGTCCGGTGATCGGCAGCCACCGGATGGCTGATGTTATCTTCCGAGGAACCGCTGAAGAATGGCCGAACAGGTAAGCTAGCTTTTCTGTATGCTGAATCTTGAGGCTAGCCTGCAATTCGCCCGGAACAGCTTGTTTACTTTTCGTTGACCAACTGTACCTTCCAAAGTGCTGATAGGCAAGTCCGGTCTCCAGCCTGCCGCTCTGGTAAAGAACGCCTAAACTGCCAAAGGAACCTGAGGCGTTTTCCAGCGAGCGGATAGACTCAAAGCTCACTCCCGCGCCCACGCTAAAATGCTGCGTCACCTTTTTGCCAAAACCTAAAGCGTATTTTCTCTCCCGGTAATCATAATCGAAAGCCTGAAAAGCGCTGTACTCTAATCCCATGCCCACTTTGGGCGTACCCCACAAAAAAGAATATTGCAGCTCGCTGTCGCCCCAGCCGAAGGGATCGTTTTTCCCCAACAAAACTTCTCTCCCTTCAACCGCGCCCAATTTTGCCGGGTTTGCAAAATACCCACCGGCTCCATCTGGGCTTGTTGCTTGGGCAGAGCAAAAGCCAAGGCATAAGCTGAGGATAATTAACAGGAGATATGTTTTCTGTCGTTTCATTTCCTTTCGTTCCTCCTCATCTGTGAACTTAACGGAAAACTCCTACCCTCTTCACAATCTGTTTTGCTCTATTGCCTCCTGCTTCGCGGACTTGAAGCTGTGCATAATACAGCCCATTGGGCACTGGCCTTTGCTTTGAATCGCGGCCGTCCCATGTCACTTCCTGAAGTTCGTTTTCCCCTTCATCTTCAATCCCTTGAAAGCTATCTCCAGAGAGCAGTTCTCTCACGCATCGACCTTGTCGATTGAAAATCCTCAAAGTGAGCTCCGCAGTCCTGGCCACGACAAAACGCATCTTCACTTCCGGGGCTCCCCTGTGGGGCTGTATTGCCGCAGGGCTGATGGCCAAATAGGGTACGGCTAAGCCAGCTTCCGTATCTACAACTTCAAAGCTGTCGATTTCCGTATAATCGCTCCAAATCCCACTGGGAAAAACAGCGCAGGCGCGCCACCACCATTTCCCTTCGCTTAACTTTTGATCCAAGTTAAAGCGAATGCGATTATCCTGGTCCGCAAGATTGGGGATATTATCCAAAGCGAAAGTTATTTCCTCGAAATCAGCTTCACGAGCCAATTCCAGCCTGTACCTTTCCGCTCCCGCCACAGGCAGCCAAGAAAAAATGGGTTTGTTATTGACCAAAATAGCCCCTTGTTCATTATCCGGCTCAGCCGGCGGATACGGAGACAGCGGTTTTTTCGCTAGATAAAATGGTTGAGAGCGATTCCCGTCTTGATCCACGGCTACGATTGCGTAATAAAAGGTCTTGATTTCGCTGATCTGCCGATCGATAAACTCGTACTCCGTTCCCGGCATGGCCGTACCCTCCGGCAGGCAAACGCCAAGCAAAGTCTCCTGCGTACAGGGAAAGCTCTCTTTAGCTCCCCGATAAATGAGAAAAAGTCCCACATCGTCGCTTGCAGCGGTCCAAGCGAGCCTAAGCGTCAAAGGAGTGTCCGCAGCCACTGACCCGCTCACAGGACTAGGCGCAACATCATCCTGAGCTTGACTCAACTTTATCTCTCCTAACTGCACAGTCTCGTCAGGGAGACACTCCACGCTCCTCCGCTCCAGCTTGAAGCCCTCATTATAAACCAATAATTGCCCCCTGCCGCTGACAATATTCGCCAGGCTGAAGCTGCCGTCCGGGGCGGTATAGCTCAGATAGTTGCCGCCTTCTTCTCGCTGATAGGCCACCAAAGCGCTAGCCAGCGGCACGTTCTGAGAATTGTACACCTTCCCGCTCAGTGTACCTGAATTCCGGAGCCGGAAAGAGACGGTGGTAATCTCGTCAGCGTTAAGCTGGATCTTTTGCCAGAGCGTCTTATATCCTGCTTTGGGGATTTCAGCCCAAAAAGTTCCAACCGGAAGATTTTCCAGGAGAATCCTCCCGTCAGAGCTGGTAACTGCTTCTCTAATCGCGTAACCGCGGCTCTGATCGTAAAGCCGGACGTTGACTCCTGCCAAAGGGAAGCCAGTGCCGTCATCCAAAACTTGCGCGGCGAAAGCGCCGTGCCTCACGGTCGAATCGATGATCATCACATCATCTAGATAATAGGCGCCCGACGTCTGATAGGAAGCGCTTCCCCGATTTTTCTGAATAAGAATTGCCTGCAGAGTCAAAGGATAATCCAATTTATTATTGCCATCGCCGCCGAAATGTCCCCAGCTAGTGGCGGGAACGGCGCTGACAAACGTCCAGCCTGCATCCGTCGATCCTACAATGAGATCCGCAGGTTGATATGTCTCATTATTTTTATCAACGACTCGAATCAATACGCCGTAAGGATCGCCTACAGCCTTAATCCAAAACGCAATCCGCTGGCCTTCTGTGATTCCGCCCGGCCTATTTAAAAACTCGTAGGAGATATATCTTCCTTTATACTCGTCAGCGCCGGTCTGAGTGAAATCAAAGTTAAACTGACCGCTGTATGAGCCATGCTTCTTTTCTTCGTCGCTCCTTTGAAATGAGCCGCTACATTTATTGCCGGGAGCGATTCTGAATGATATATCCCCTTCAAAATCGCATGCATTCTCAGGCTGAATCCCTAAGGGGAAAAGAAATTGATTCACCTGCAAGCTATCCGCAGCGGCCAAACTGACGGCTGTCCTTTCCCCCTGATAGCCGTCTTGAAAAATAACCACCTCATACTCCCCGCTTGCCAGGCCCTCTATCCGATACGCACCAGCAGCATCGGAATTTGTTCGCTGAATCTCCGCGTCTCCCAGCAAAACCTTAACAGTGGCGTTTGCAAGCGGAGAGCCAACATAACTTTTCACTGTTCCTTCCAAGATGGCTGCGCGCGCTGTCAGGCTAAAAGATAAAACGATGATCGCAAGCATCTCCCAGCGGCTCTTCCCAGTGCTCATCCCTTACTCCCCCTTTAAACTCAAGTTTCTCTCTGTAATTGAATTGCTTGTAATTCTAATCTCGAGTTTCTGTGTTTGGTAGCCATCCTTACTGATCACAACCGGATATGTACCAAGCGGTAGACGCAGAGAATACATTCCCCGCTCGTCTGTATGAATTGTCCTGATTAACGTTTCCTCGTTGAAAACCTTGATCTCCGCGTTCGCCAAAGCCGCACCGGCATGATCTGTCAGTCTACCTGCAAACTCCCCTTGACCTATGGTAATAAAGCTGAGATCATCCACATAGAAAAAACCTTTGGTCTGGTAAGAGGCGCTTTTATCAGTCTTATCGATCACCAGGGCGATGAGACGAGCAGGATAATCGATCTTGCCGTTCTTATCGCCGCCCCAGTGGCCCCAGCTATTTGCCGGCAGCCCTGTGACATACGTCCAGGCGGCAGCGGGCGAACCCGCAAGCAAAGGAGGGCTTTGAAACGTCTCGCCGCAGCGATCGATAATCCTCACGCGCAGATTGTAAGGTTCACCTTTAGCTTTCACCCACATGCCGATGCGATTTCCGGCCTGCAATTCTCCCAGTGGGGGGATGAGCTGATATTCCACGTACCTATTTCGGTATACCTCTCCGGAGCTGGTGAAATCGAAATTCAATTTACCGCTAAACTGTCCGTTCTTCTTTTCTGCATCCGTTCGCTGAAAAGAACCAACACAATTTCCTCCGCCGCCTGTTTTGACGGTGACCGCTCGCTCAAAATCCAGTGCCATAAATGAGCCGTCCCATTTTTCTTGCGCCATTACCGCCAGGCACTCGAATAGAATAGCAACCAAAAAACAGCTGATCGTTTTTTTCACTCTGCCGCCGCTCCTTTCAAAAATGCGATGATTTTCTTCTCAATCTGATACCACAGAAAGATCATCCACATAGAAAAAACCTTTGGTCTGGTACGAGGCGCTTTTGTCAGTCTTATCGATCAGCAAGGCAATGAGACGGGCAGGATAATCGATCTTGCCGTTCTTATCGCCGCCCCAGTGCCCCCAGCTATCTGCCGGCAGCCCTGTGACATATGTCCAGGCGGCATTGGGCGAACCTTCAAGCAACGGAGGGCTTTGAAAAGTCTCGCCGCTGCGATCGATAATCCTCACGCGCAGATTGTAAGGTTCACCTTTAGCTTTCACCCACATGCCGATGCGATTTCCGGCCTGCAATTCTCCCAGCGGAGGGATGAGCTGATATTCCACAAACCTATTTTCGGATAAAAGGCGCGCGCGAGAGGAGAGAAAACAAAAAAAAAAACAAAACATCCTGTTCT
>DIPB01000025.1:35980-37911 GCA_002426275.1 Firmicutes bacterium UBA5499 | reverse complement strand
CAGCGGCATGGGGGTCTCTTTTCCAATGGCACAGCTGGCGAAGGCTGCGGCTCTTTTATCCCTCGGGGCGCCGGAAGTTTTTCAAATACGCTTTTAAGTCCCCACAAGATCACCTTTTTATCCAGGTGGTAATCGCCCACGCAGGCGGAGCAACCGTCGCGGCACGAGCAACCTTCGATCATCCGGATCGCATTTTTAATTATTTCGGAAATATGCTCGTACGCCTTATCAGCAAAGCCCAAGCCTCCCGCGTAAAGGTCGAAAATACAGACCGAAATGCAAGCTCCTTCTCCGCGGTCATCCGTCAAAAGAGCGCTGCCAATATCGTCGGGCGTTGTCATGGTAACCATCATGGCGGCGTTCTGCAGGACAAAGCCAAGTCCTTCGGCGTAAGTCTTCCAGAATTGCAATACGTTACGCTTGGGAGTTAACGCTAACAACAGGCGGCTCGCTTCCTCAGGGAGGGTAATCCAAACTCCTTCCGTTTCAAAAGTCTTGCTCAGCGGCTGAGCTAATTTTTCATAACCCAGATTTTGGTGATTGTGAAATTGCAGCCTCCTGAAGCCAAATGTCGTATAGGAAACGCGAACGTCGCCAAAGAAACATTTTGTCCTGCCCACGGCGTCAGTTTTCAAATCCTGGATTTTGTGTACTTCCGTGGTATCGCAGGAGATGGTGTAGTAGTTCACGTCGATTGGCCTTGCCAACGCCATGGCATTTGCTGTATCCAGGCTTTCCACAAGATATTGCAGTCCCTCGTGCAGATAGATGGCGCCTTTGTAGATTTCACGGTAAGCCTGCAGCGCGTCCATTTCCGTCAGGATGGAGCCGTCGACGCTGTTTTTCAGTTTATACTGTACCTTGTCCATATTGCGCAAGCTGAAATCTCCGGCAGGATAACTTCCTCCGGACCAATAGAATTTGCCGTTTTCTTTCCTCAATTCTTTTGCTGAAAGCAGAACAGGCACGATTTCGCCCAGCGCGGGGAAAACGCCGATATCGTCCGGCGACAGCGGCAGCTCCGCAGCCGCCGCGCGAACGTG
The DNA here is from genome assembly GCA_002426275.1 of Firmicutes bacterium UBA5499. Lineage (GTDB taxonomy): Bacteria > Bacillota > DTU084 > DTU084 > DTU084 > UBA5499. The sequence goes on along the minus strand of DIPB01000025.1, from coordinate 36,868 downwards.
AGCAAGTTGAATGAAGAGGTTATTGGGATCTACCACAGCGTGCTCGCTGTCGCCCGAAAACAGCCAGTCCGGGTTGATGGCCAGATACTGATCCAGCGGGAGATTGTCCAGCAGGAGAAAAATAGCGGCTGCATTTCCCTTCCGCCCCGCGCGGCCTGACTGCTGCCAGAAAGAGGCGCGGGTGCCTGGGAAGCCGACCAGAACCGCGGTATCCAAGCTCCCAATGTCAATGCCCAGTTCCAGCACATTGGTGGCCACCAACCCTTTAAGCTGACCGCTGGCCATTTTCTGCTCAATTTCCTTCCGCTCCGACGGTTTGTAGCCGCCGCGGTAACCGGAGATCAGTCCGGAAAAATCCTGTCCGGCGATGCCGTCATACTTTAACTTATCGCGCGATTCCTTGAGCACGATCTCCACGGCATTGCGCGATTTACAGAACGCGAGAAAACTCGAGTTTCCCATGACAAGCCTGGGAATAAGCTCCGTGGCTTCCCGGGCAGGAGAAATCCGGTATTCGGTTCCCCTTACGGTAGGGGGTTGCCACAGGTAATAGTTTTTCTCAGGAGCTGGAGAACCGTCCTGAGCCACAAGGGAAAACGGCCTCCCGCAAATCTTTTGGGCAAGCTCCACAGGATTGGCGATAGTAGCTGAACTGCACAAAAAACGGGGCGAAGAATTGTAGTACCTCGCGATCCTGCCGATACGCTTAAAGAGGTTGGCAAGATGCGAACCGAAAGCGCCGCGGTAAGTGTGGAGCTCGTCCACCACGATATATTTTAGGTTGGAAAAAATAAAATTAAAGCCGTAATTATTGTGATTCGGCAAGAAAGCCGCGTTAAGCATTTCGGGGTTGGTCAAAATGATGTTGGCGCTGCTCCGAATCCGGCT
>DIPB01000025.1:35457-35825 GCA_002426275.1 Firmicutes bacterium UBA5499 | reverse complement strand
CTCCGAATCCGGCTGCGCTCATTGACCGGCGTATCGCCGTCATAGATACCAGCCTGAATTCGTTCTTTTCCAAAGTACTCTAAGGCGGGAAGCAAACCGTGGTACTGGTCGCTGGCCAGCGCTTTGGTGGGGTAAAGAAAGATTGCTCGGGTCTGAGGTGCTTTTAAGATTTCCTGCAAAATTGGCAGCAAAAAGCTGAGCGTCTTTCCGCTGGCTGTGGAGGTGGTGATGATCACGTTTTCGCCGTCCGCCACGCGGTCAAACATTTCAGCTTGATGAGAATAGATCTGTCTGATTCCGAACTCCTCTAGATAATCCCGAATCTCGGGCAGCATTCGCTCCGGGAAATCCGCATATACGGCATTGCA
>DIPB01000025.1:35148-35320 GCA_002426275.1 Firmicutes bacterium UBA5499 | reverse complement strand
ATATACGGCATTGCGCTTTGGCAGTACCTTTTCATAGATCAGCCTCTTTTTGAATTCCTTTATCTCAATCATATTTGTCCGCTTTCCTTAAAGTTCATACGATGACGCTCATACAATTCGATTTTACTCTATGCTAAAAGAAAACTCAAGAACTTATCTCCGCTGGCGCAGG
>DIPB01000025.1:25601-34952 GCA_002426275.1 Firmicutes bacterium UBA5499 | reverse complement strand
GCTGCCACTCCTGCCGGCTCTCGCGGCCATGGCGGATATTTTTGCCAGGTTTCTAATTGAGAAATTTTATAACTTTACGGTCTGCCAAAAGAGTAATCAGCTCACGCCGCTATAGCCACAAGCGCGGCTTTTGGGGCAGACCACGTCCAGAATCAACCGGAGCTCTTTGGTCGGCCATTTTTACGAGCGGCCGGCTTGCTCAGAGATCGTTTTTCTCCAGCGCAAGGCTCGCGGCAGGAAATGGCTGCAGCGCCCTGGGGAGGATTCCCATGACATATGCGATCAAGATGCCGTAATTGGTGATGTAAACTCCCCGCCGCCGCGCTTCCTCCACCCGGTACCGCATTTCCCTCCCATTGAGCATGCAGCCTCCGCAATGGACGATCACCGCGTATTCCGCGATATTCTCCGGATAAGTGGCGCCTCTGGCCCAGGCAAATTGGATGTCTCCGCCCGCCAGCTGACGAATCCAGCGGGGAATTTTTACAGTGCCGATGTCATCTGACTGCCGGTGATGGGTACAACCCTCCACAATCAATACCTTATCGCCAGGAGAGAGCCTTTCGATGCGTTTGACCCCCCGCACCATTTCGGCCAGATCACCTTTCTGCCGCGCGAAGAGAATAGAGAACGAAGTCAGCGGAATCTCGGGGGGCGTGTCCGCGGACACCTTCAAAAAAGCCTGCGAATCCGTAATCACAATGACGGGCGGAACATTCAAACGTTCCAGGGTCAGTTTCAGCTCCTGCTCTTTGGTGATCACAGCCAGCGCGTCGCATTCGATGATATCTCGGATCGTCTGTTGCTGCGGAAGGATCAGCCTGCCTTTGGGAGCAGCTTTGTCGATTGGCGTTACCAGTACGGCCACATCGCCAGGGTGGATGAGATCTCCCACCAGCGCCGGTTCCGCGTCCTCATAATTAGAGTTGGCGATGATGAAGCTCTTTACTTCTTCGATTCCCAAACCGCTGCGCGCGCTGGCGCAGACCAGCGGGACTTTCACCGTCCGCTTCAGCGCTTCAAGCTCATGGGAGTCCGGCAGGCGCTTATCGCATTGATTGAGCACGCAGATGCAGGGGAGCCGCCGCTTTATGAGTAGCTGGATAAACTCAAGTTCAAACGCGGTTATGCCCGCCGTCACATCTGCCACCACCACGGCCAGATCACATTTGCGCAGCACCTGGTATGTTTTCTCAACTCTGAGCTTTCCAAGCTCGCCCGCATCGTCCAGCCCCGCCGTATCAATAAACACGACCGGTCCGATGGGCAGAAGCTCCATTGCCTTATAGACCGGGTCGGTGGTTGTTCCCGCCACCTGGGAGGTGACGGCGATCTCCTGCCCGGTCAGGGCGTTGATCAGGGAAGACTTGCCGGCATTCCTTCTGCCGAAGAGCCCGATGGTAAAGCGGCTTGCCATTGGGGTTGCGTTCATATTTCCCACTTCGTTTTTTCCTTTCCAGCTGTCGGCGCTGTGAGCCGTTCGGGTTTCAATATTTCAGCCAGCGTTTTTTCATCCAGTAATCTGCGCTCCAAAACTATTTCCCGCACCGTCTTGCCAGTCTCGAGACACAGAGCCGCCACCTGGGACGCTTTGTCATATCCCATAAGCCCGGTCAGGGCGGTGGCCAAAATATAGCTTTCGGAGACCTTCCGGGAACAGTTTTCCCTGTTCGCTTGAATCCCCTTGATACAGCGTTCAATAAACAATGGGAGTATATGGTCCAGCAAATCCAGCATCTCCAGGAGAGCTTTCGCAATCAGCGGTAAAAAAGCGTTCAGCTCCAGTTGCCCGGCCTGAGAGGCCAACGTCACGGCCAGATCGTCCGCCATGATCTGGAAGGCCGCCTGATTTACGGCCTCGCAGATCACAGGGTTAACCTTGCCGGGCATGATGGAGGAGCCGGCCTGCACGGCGGGCAGCACGATTTCCCCGAAGCCAGCGCGCGGACCTGACGAAAGCAATCTCAAATCGCCCGCGATCTTGGCGAGACTGACCGCCGCCGCCTTCAGAAGGCCGGAGACCTCCGCGAAAACATCGCAGTTCTGCGTGGGGTCCATCATGAATTCCGCCCGCGCCAGGCCGATGCCTGTCAGCTGACGCAGCCGCTCGATCACGGTGAAGATGTATTCCCTGGGAGCATTGATCCCCGTACCGACGGCGGTCCCGCCGATGTTTACCTGCCGCAGCCGCTCCTCAGCCTTATACAGCCGCCAACGATCGCGGGAGACAGCCTGCGCCCACGCCCCGAATTCCTGCCCCAATGTCACGGGAACCGCATCCTGCATCTCGGTTCTGCCCACCTTGACAACGCCGGAAAATTCCGCTTCCTTTTCCTGCAGCGCGGTCTGCAGCGCCGCGAATTTCTCCGCCACGGGCTTGAGCAGGCGGATGGCGGCAATGCGCACTGCTGTGGGAAACACGTCGTTAGTGGATTGATGCAGATTGACGTGATCCAAAGGATGGACAAGGGCATAGTCGCCCTTCCTGCCGCCCAAAAGTTCAATGGCGCGGTTTGCGATCACTTCGTTTGCGTTCATGTTTGCGGAGGTGCCAGCGCCGCCCTGCATGCAGTCCACCGCAAACTGATCCCGCAAGGCGCCGGAGAGGATTTCATCGCAGGAAGCGACGATGGCATCCGCAATCCGCCCGTCCAACGCCCCGATGCCGCGGTTAGTCAGGGCGGCGGCTTTTTTGATGATCACCAGCGCCTCCACAAGGGCGGCGTGAAGCGGCGCGCCGGTAATGTTGAAATTTTGGAGCGCGCGCGCCGTGTGGACGCCGTAGTATGCGCTATCGTCTATCTGCATTTCACCAAGGAGATCGTGTTCCGTCCTCATGCCGGACCTCCTATTCTATAATCAGCTTTGTAGCATAAAGAACCTCTGCAATACGGTATTTCCGCTTCCTAGGGCGGCAGCTGTCTGTCCGCTCAGGTTGAAAAAACAATGAGACCGCTCTGCGGTCAAATTCAACTGCTCCGCAATCGCTCCTACAGGCGCAGATCCCGTTCGCCGTTTTCGATCCGCTTCAGATTGTCTAGTATCTTTCCGTAAATAGGTTCGTTTCGGAACTTCTCCAAATGGTTCTTGAGAATCTCTTCGCCTTTTTGCTTCGTCTCGGCTGAAGCATAGTCCAGCAGATATTCCTTAAGCGTAAAGATGGCGTTGGGGATACAGAAATTATGGACAAACTTAGATTTTGCCACCTTCATGAATTGTTCCCCTGTGCGGCCCGCGCGGTAACACGCTGTGCAGAAGGAAGGGATAAATTGCATGTCGCAGATTTCGCTTACCACGCCGTCCAGAGAACGGTCGTCGCCGATGGTGAACTGTTCTTTGTCCGGCAACGCATTCGCGCTTTTGGATTTGGCGTAGGCGCCGACGCCGATGCGCGTTCCAGCATCGATCTGCGATACCCCAAAGGGAATAACCTCCTTGCGCACTCTTTCCGGCTCGCGGGCCGTACAGATCATACCTGTATAAGGGATGGAAAGGCGTAAAACTGCCACCAGTTTTTTGAAGTCCTCGTCGCTGACCGCATACTCCGGATGCTGGGAATAGGGCGTATCTGTTGCGGGATTAATGCGGGGGAAAGAAATGGTATGCGGACCCACGCCGTTGAACGTCTCCTCCAGGTGGATGGTGTGGTAAAGAAGCCCCATCACTTCAAAGCGCCAGTCGTACAATCCGAACAGAACGCCGATGCCGTTGTCATCCACTCCCGCCTGCTGTGCCCTGTCCATGCAGTAAAGCCGCCAGCGGTAATGGCCCTTGATGGTATTCTGCGGATGCATTCTGCGGTATGTATCGTGGTGATAGGTTTCCTGGAAGACTTGGAAGGTGCCGATGCCGACTTCTTTCAACTTGNNCGCCAGCGGTAATGGCCCTTGATGGTATTCTGCGGATGCATTCTGCGGTATGTATCGTGGTGATAGGTTTCCTGGAAGACTTGGAAAGTGCCGATGCCTACCTCCTTGAGTTTTTTCAGTTCATCAACGGTAAGCGGCGCACAATTGATGTTGGCGCGCCGGATTTCCCCGTGCTCGGTCTTTACGCTGTACACTCTTCTTACAGTATCGCACATAAAGTCTACCTCTGTTTTCGGGGATTCCCCGTAGACGAGCACGGTGCGTTTCTGGCCTTCCTCGATCATGATGCGCACTTCCTGCTCGATCTCGTCTAGGCTGAGCGTCTTGCGGTGCATAGACGTGTTGCTGGAACGAAAGCCGCAATAGCGGCAGTTGTTCGCGCACTCGTCGCTGATATACAGGGGCGCGAAAAACACGATGCGGTCTCCGTAGACTTCTTCTTTGAGCTGATGGGCCAGCTCGTACATTTCCTGTATGGTGCTGTCATCTTTGTTCTGGATCAGGATGGCCGTTTCCTCCGGCTCAAGCCGCACGCACTGCTCCGCCTTCTCAAGCACGCGCCGTACGTCCGCTTTGGACGGATTTTCCCACTTGTTAAGCTGCGCCCAAATTTTATCGTCGTCGATAAAATCATGATCAAGCTTATCATATTCCTCAAATTCCTTTTTGTATTTCTCAACAAAACTCATGCCTCACGCTTCCTTTCTTCCTGCTGGCTGTTTTTCGTGACCATTGATTTGACCGTCGCTCCCCGGACCCTTCCCAGTTTACCGGTCAGGGCGCTGAGCTCATCGTTGGTTCCGTCTACGATCAGCGAGATGACAGATATCTCCCGTTCCCGGTAAGGAAGGCCCATCCTGCCGACGATCAGGCCGGCGTGTTCATGAAGAATCAAATTGACGCGCTCAACGCATGAAAAATCTTCGATCACAATGCCGACGATCCCAATTCTTTTTCCCACTTCATCATCCTCCTTTAAAGCGAAAAGCTCCCTTCCCGCAATATTTCGCGGAAAGGGAGCGCCAAAACGGCAAAGAAAGCATACCGGTTGCGCGCCTTCCCGCTCGGATAAGCCTTGCGGTCAGGTATATTCAAAAGCCCTATATCTTCAAGCAGGTACTGCGAGCAGATATATTGCGGTTTTCTCTTCACCTATATTTTAGCATTTAAATTCTTCTTGTCAATGTAGGCGCTGCGTCAGAATGGACGATGGCCACGGAGCTTCTGACAAAATTGTACAGATGCTCCATAATGAGATAGTATATATTTGCTGTTCAAGTATTTGCTTTTGATTTTCATCAGCCTTCGCTCATTGATCGTCGTGCCGCCGAACGGGAAACGACCACCAGCTTGCCGACACGGTTTGGGGAGCGACGTCTCTCTGCCAGCTTGTCGTGGGAGCGGCATAAGGCTTTTAGTGGGCTCATTAGATTCGCCTCGAGAAATTGTTATAAGAAAAGCGCCTACCGTTTGATAGGTGCATAAAGTTCATGTGCGGCATATCATTGGGATAAGTCAATCAGGTTTATGGCTTTGATTCCTTCGTAAGAAGTAATATAACTGTTATCCATGGAAAAACTATTTTTCTCATAATTGTCCTGCCTAAGCTTGAGCGGTCGCAGCTCACGCTCCCGGACTTCTTCGGTTGACATAGCCTCTGTCACCTGAACATACAGCTTTGCGTTCGGTTTTTCCGCAACTCCCGGCCACCTTCGCGCGAGAGAGCGCCCTGCTGAAATCAACAGGAGATCATTGCCCCAAGTTCATCTTGTCGCTGGAATGCCCATAGGCGAGGATAGGAGCAAGCAGAAAAACATCGTGGCTTTTTTTGGAAGCGTAAATAGTTTACAACAAAGATGACCATAGCATGGAACGTTCCGTGATAAACGCACGGTGACTGCGCCTCTTTCCGAGGCTCTCTCTGGCCATTGAGCAAAAGCACTCAAGCGTGGGAATAAAGCTGTTTTATTTCTACTTTTTGAACGTGCCTTGCAGCTTTCAAGTCTCTAAAATCGTCTGGGATCACATTCTCAAAAGCTCAGCGCTTTCACAAAAGTACTCTCAAAACTTGGATCGTCGGCCAGCTCTACGCTCACAATTTCCTTTACAAGAGCGTTCATCGTCCGGCGCAGCTGCGTATTTAACAGTAAGGCTTTGCCGCCAGCTTGGGAAGTGTTGCCCACAAACTTAATTTTCCCAGCAAATTCTTTTGGCAGTAGACCTATCTCCAGCAAACTGTTCTGGCGCAGATGATAGCCGAAAGAGCCGGCGATTTCCACCGTGTTCACGTCCTCCGCCTTGATCTCCTGTCTTTGCAGCAGCACTTCGATGCCGGCGCGGATGGCTCCCTTCGCCAGTTGTACCTGCCTTATGTCTTGTTGAGTGAAAAAAACATCCTGCGCCACTTGAAAGCAGGGGTTTCCATCCCTTTGCACCATCCTGGACTTCAATTTATCGCTGTAATTTCCCGCTTGAGGCGGCACAAAGCTACCGTTCTTGCCGATGATCCCAACTCTGACCAATTCCGCTGCGATATCCAGCAAACCGCTTCCGCAAATCCCTGCAGCTGGGATGTCTCCAATCACATGCGTTTCTATTTCATCATTTTCCGTGATTTGAAACGTTTCCACAGCTCCGTTTTCGGCTCTCATGCCATAGGTGATATTCATTCCCTCAAAGGCCGGGCCGGCGGCAGTCGAAGCGGCGGATAAAAGTCCGTCTTTGGCCAGTACCATTTCACCGTTCGTGCCAATATCGATGAAAAGCGTGATCCCCTCTTTTTTATAAAGCTGCGAGGCAAGCACGCCTGAGGTGATGTCAGGCCCCACGTACGCTGAGATAACCGGAGGCAAGTAGATTATTCCGAAACGGGAGATCTGAAGCATCGCCGCCGGTATATGCCCACCGCCTGTGATCGCCGACGCATAGGGAAATTGGCCCAAGGAAGCAGGATTGATCTTGCACGCCAGATGGAGCATAGCCGTATTAGCGCTATAGATCACTTCATAGATATGCTCTCTGTTTATCTGCGTTTTCTCCACCAGGCTATCGATCAGCCGGTTAATTTCATCAGTCACCTCATTGTATAATAATTGAAGCCCTTCTTCCTCGGCTGCGAAATGAATCCGAGTCAGCACATCCTGCGCATGCAGGCTTTGCGGATTCAAAGCCGATACGGACGCGAGCTCTTTTCCTGTCAGTAAATCAATCAGGGCCGCCACTAGGGTTGTCGTTCCAATATCTATAACCAATCCGTATGCGAAGGAGGTAGTATCTCCGCTCTCGACTCCCAAAACCTCGTCTCCGCCATAGATGAGAGTTTTTTCACCGTCAAACCGTTTGGTAATATAATTTCTGAGCTCATAAGAAAAGCTGTGCCCTTCGCTGAGAATTTTCAATGTTTTGTTAGGCGCTTCTGTGCTTTGCGTAATCACCGTAAGATCATCATACACCTTTGCCTGACAGGAAAGCACATATTTTTTCGTCTTCTCCTCAGCAGGCAGTTGACGAGCTCCCTGACAGATTACATTTTCGGAAGTCAGGTTTTCTACCAGCACTCTGCATTTACCGCAGGTTCCGACGCCGCCGCAGGGAGATTCAATCATAACGCCGGCTGATTTGGCAGCTTGCAGAATTGTGGTTCCCGCGGGGAGCTTCACGGTTATGTTCTGCGCTTTAAAATAAATATCGGGCATTGCTTCTCCTCCATCGCAATTTTCGCAAAAACACGAATCTTGGCTAAGACTTCTTTCGCTATACGGCGTCTACGTTTTTAAACACTTTTGTCCCTGCAGCCCGAAATAGCTGGCTTTTTCTATGAATTGCGCGATTTCCTGCGGGCTTTTTTGCATGCCAGCCTGAATCCATTTTTGTATTACGGCAACGCTGCCATTGACTGAAAAGCAATAGAGCATCTCTATTTGCTCCCCTTCATCCCGCATGCCGACTGACCGCCACTGGGCGACAGTTCTGTCGTGCGCCAAGTCGATGATCTGCCGGAGAAAATCCTTGTCGCCATATTCGGAAAAAAGCACAGTGCAAAGATCGCGGTTATCGTAAATGGCCTGGCAAATCTCTGTCAGCAGCGTGGAGATGCTTCCATTTTTCAGAGAACGCTCGAGAAAATGTTTTATCTGAATGTACAGCTGGTCCTCAATGCTTTTCAGGAGCGCTTCGGGACTGTCATAGTGCGCGTAAAACGTGTTGCGGTTCATTTTGGCATGACGGCAAAGCTCGGTGGGAGTGATCTTGGCGATGGGTTTCACCTTCATCAACTCCAGCAGGCTCTCCCGGAGAAACATCTTCGTGTACAGAACCCTGCGATCAACCTTCTCCCCACTATGCTTCATTTCCATCCCTCTCAAAAAATACCGTCCAAAATTGAAATTAACGAACGCTTCGCTTCTATCTTGTTAGATAACAGGCACTATTTAACGAACATGCTGTTGATTAAAATTCATATTGTTAATATAATACAGATAGAAGAAAAAGTCAAGCAACGCTCGTGCGGCGATTGCGACGCGATTGCGACGAGCCAGGAGGTAGCAATGGAGAAATATGACGTGATCGTAGTGGGAGCGGGCCCCGGCGGAATCACCGTGGCAAGCTTGCTGGCCAATTCCGGAAAAAAAGTGCTGCTGATCGATAAAAATCAGAAGCCCGGCGGCAGAATGATGACCATAAACAGAGACGGCTTTTCTTACGAGCTGTTTCCCATTAACTGTGTGCCGCAGCACGGTTCGCTTTATGAAAAGCTCAGCCGAACACTTGGCAAGCAAGCTCAGGTCAAACTCATTTTAGGCGACGATTTTGGAATCGGCAAGCTCTTCTATGAGAACAAGGAAGGCGGAATCACAAGCTGGCAGATGGGATTCAAATTTCCCGGCTTTCTAAAGATGTTCGGTTTCCTCGGCGTTAAGCCGTGGCATCTGCGTTCCCTCGCCCAAATAGCGCGCATCGCTTTTAAGCTGCGCTCAATGAGCGAAGAAGAAATCGCCGGGCTGTATACAGTCTCCGCCATGGAGTATCTGGACCGCTTCCCCATGCCGGCAGGCTTCAGAACCTTTATGTTGGCAACCTTCGGAGAGGGCGCCTTTGAAATGACCTCCGACCGCGTCGCTGCCGGAGAAATGGTCAAGATGTTTCAGACAACTATCAAAGGAAGCGGCGGACGCTATTACGAAGGCGGCATCGGCCATTTCTTCGAGACGATGGCAAAAACCGTCGCGGAAAAAGGCGGCACGCTGCTGACGAACACGCGAGTTGTTTCCATAGACTTAGAAAACGGCAAAATCTGCGGCGTTACCGCACAAAACGGCGAGCAATACCGCGCGCCTTTTGTGATCAGCAACGCCGGCATTCGGCAAACCGTTCTTAAGCTGGTAGGCCGACAGCATTTCTCCGATGGCTATGTGGAGAAAATCCGAAACCTTGAAAACAATCTTGCCTGCGTTGGCTATCGTTTTTTTACCAGCAAGCCCGA
>DIPB01000025.1:13404-25423 GCA_002426275.1 Firmicutes bacterium UBA5499 | reverse complement strand
AAAGATCCGATGCTGGTGTTATTTCCCGAAGGCTGCGTTTCTAAACGCAGCGCATTCGAAGCCATCGGGCGCGGCGAAAAGAAGCCGGAAAACGTGTACCTTTACATCGGCACAACGTCGCTCTACCCCAAGCTGGCCCCCAAAGGCAAACAGGTGATTTACGCGGTCGTCTCGTGTCTGCCGGACCCCAAGCTTGACCCTGCGCCTTATCTGGACTATATAGACAAAGGCGTCCGAAAGCTTGTCCCGGAACTGTACCAGAGCGATTGCATCGAAAGGACAGAACTCGTGACCCCAGCTGCCGTGCCCGCCGTTGGTAACGACAGCATCTTTGAGGGGCAAGGCGGCGAGTCCTACGGCATTGCCAATTCTCTGGGGCAGGCCGGACCGGACAGGCCAAAAGGAGATACGCCTGTGGAAGGCCTCTACATCGTAGGTAACGACACCGAAGGCTTTGGCCTTGGAACTCATCAGGCTGTTGATTCGGGCTTTAAAATCTACGAGAAAATTATGAAAAAGTTGGGGTGAGCCACATGGACAGACAAATTTTCATTGTCACAAGCGCAGCGGGGCATCTTGGCAGCTGCCAAACGAACATTGCGCGGAACCTACTAATCGCCCGTTCTCCATTAAAAAGCCAATCTCATTAAAGGCAGAGCTTTCACGATACTGCTTTTTCATAACCAATAGAAAGGCTATGGAAAGTTTGCCAAATATGGTATGATAAATGCGTACCGGGACATTCAATGCACCCCCTGAACGAAAAAAAGCGCGTTCTGACATAACCGCGCAATTGAGCGGAGACGCAATTTATCGGTTCTCTGCCCAACCTTCTCCACGGTCAAGGAAACTAAGTTGCTAACCCTGTAAAGAGGCAGGCAGATGTTGAATTTTATTCGTAAAAAGCTAAGCGGTAACAGCGTTAAGCAGCGAATTATCTTTTCGACGCTGTTGTTCTTGACGCTGTTTTTCAGTGTAGCGGTTATAAGCTACTACCTGCTACCCGACGGTTTTCTAAAAGGCAAAAATCCATTGCAAAATTGGCAAACCTCCGCTAATAATTTTGTTCTCACGCTCCAAATTTTCTTCTATAACATGCTCTCCGTGTTGATGATTTTTTTCGGCAGCCTTTTTGGACGAAAAAAAGAAAAGGAAGCTAACTATCTTTCTCTTGGTTATCTTGCGTTTTATGTGCAGATATGTATCAACGGAGTCGTGCTGGGAACATGGTCGTTTGCGGCGGCGGATACGGCAGTTCCGCTGATCGCAAGAATTACCCATTCCTTTGATCTCGTACATAAGGCGGGGCTTTGGGAGATGATGGGTCAATTGCTCATCACCTGTGCTGTCGCCCATATCGCCACGGTATTAACAAACGGCAAGGAAACCGTGACACGGAAAATAAAAGACGTTCATTTGACAACAGCTGAAAAGATTGCCTTGACGGCTGGATTCGCGTTAATGTTGGCAGGAGCCATTATTGAGAGCATTGCTATTAATAGCTTATAGCTCACTTTGAAATTCCTCGGCCGTATATGGACACAATCCGTCCCCTTGCTGCAAATGGTGACTGGAAGTACTTTTTACCGTAACAAGCCTAGAGGCGACTGCCTCTAGGCTCTTAAGCGACATTAATCTCCTCTGCGTCAAGCATCTGATCTCTTCTGCCGTTGTCTACAGTTTTATGCTTGAGCGTCACGAGCTTAGTGTCTCAGTGTCGAATTGCCTCTTCAGCTTCCGAAACGCAGGCTTCTAATTCCGGCTTGGATTCTGCGAAGCCTGATCGGCACTTGACCGATTCTCTATGGAATGGCAGACCTTATCTCCACTTGACGCACGGATAATCAACTTCGTGTTTAAGACCTTTTGCGTTAAGGTCTCGGTTCCCTGAATTCGAGCGATCAAAATTTTCACAGCTCCCGCTCCCATCTGTTCGCAAGGCTGCTCCACCGTGGTCAGAGACGGAATTACGAAGTTGCCGACCGGAGCGTTGTCGAAACCTACCACCGCTAACTCTTCCGGGACTTTCTTCCCTAATCTTGCGGCAAGCTTCATCGCCCCGATGGCGATCATGTCGGACGCGAAGATTGCCGTCAGATCCTTTTTTCCCATGAAAGCCCTCAGTTCAGACTCTGAGAGCTCTCTTTTTTCTTTGAGAAGTAACAGGTTTGGATCGACGGGGAGCCCTTGTGTTTTCATAGCCAAACAATAACCTTTGAGTCTTTGCTCTACGGAGCTCACTCGCCTCTCGCAGGCGATCATGCCAACCTTTATATGGCCGAGAGCCAAAAGATGCCGCACCGCTTCATATGAGCCGATGCAGTTATCAGAGACTATGTAGTCCGTGGGGATATATGGTAGGAAACGATCCACTAACACAAAAGGACAATTGCGCTCTCTGAGCCTTAAGACGTTCTCTTCACAGCTGCAGGGATCGAGATAATAATAGATGATGCCGGCTACACCTTCATGATATAGTGCATCGAGCAGACACCATTCGTCAGCCGTTTGCTGAGAGTTGACAAAAATTATTCTGTATCCGTTTTCCGCCGCTTCTCTTTCCGCTCCCTTCAAAATTCTGCCCGTATGCGCATCTGCGATGTACGGCAACACAAAACCGATTTGTTTTTTCTTCTGGTCCGCATTCTCTCGCATGGGAACAGTTGCTTTGATGAACGTGCCCTTGCCGGACCGCCTGTACAGTAGACCCTCCCGGGCAAGTTCCTGTAAAGCCTGACGGACTGTGAAGCGACTGACATTATATTGCCGGCTCAGATCTAGTTCTCTGGGCAGGCAATCTCCTATTGCCCATCTGCCTCGTCTGATGTCGCCAAGCAAATCGTTTTTCACTTGCTGATATAAATGTTGTGCCATTTTTCTCCCGCTTCTCAAGAATGAACAGTTAACATTTATCGCGCTTTTTCTGAACTCAAAGAAAGAGCCCAGAGGTGAATGCCTCTAGGCTTTTAAGTGGCATTTCATAACCCACCTCAGCGACCGCGCTTACAAGTTTAAGGCTTTATACCATTCAAGAACCGTTCCTGGAACCCGCGAGCAGCTTTGGCCAACAATATTTTGGGATCTGAATCCTTTTCCGTCAGGACCGCCTGAACAGCCGGTCCCAGATACTCCGAATAAAGCTGCTGACAGAAAAATGGCGGTTCTGTTCGCATGTATTTGGCCGCTTCATTCCAAATCTCAGGAAAATCAACCAGCACATCTTTATACGGCGCAGCCGCTTCCCTGGCCTTTTTGTCGGTTTGGCCGATGAAAATAGGCAGCGCTGTGAGCGCGTCAATTTGTCCTTGCCTTCGCAGATCTTCGCCTTTCTCCTTTATTCTTTCTGGAGCTGCTGATCCCAAGACCCGCCAAGTGATCCACTTGAAAGCTGCTTCCTGTACTTCTCGAGGCCGCTTGGGATTGATAATTAAATAGTTGCCTCCCATCTGATTTGCCCTGCCGGCTGGGCCGGCAGGCAACAGTGCAACCCCGATGTTTTCCAGCTTCATCCCATACTGATTCACCAAAGCGGGAACTACATCCTGAGCTGAAATGATCATGCCGATCTGATCGCTAGCAAAGCGGGCCTGCAGATCCTGCGATGTGGACAACAGGGAAGATTGCAGCACGTCATGCTTCCAGCGTAGGTTCTTAACAAACTCCAACGCCTCTACCGCCTCTTTTTCAGCGAAAACCGCCTGCCAAAAGCCGCTCCTCTCCAGCTCAAAATCTCCGCCTGCCTGCCAGACCCAATTAAGAAAGCCCCAGCCTGCCTGGGCGCCATTGCCCATGATGCCAAAGCCTGAAACCCCACCTTTCTTATCGGTCAACTTCTTGGCGACTGCCACAAACTCATCCCAGTTTGCGGGCACTTCCGCATTGCCGTCGCCGTCCAGGAGGCCTGCTTGCCGAAAGAGCTTTTTATTATAAATCAACCCCATCAGATAGCCGTCTGTTGGGAGCGCATAAACGCGTCCATCCCGGACAAAAGGAGCCAGAACGTCTTTATTTATTTGCGCTTTCTCTTGCCAATCGTTCAGCATCTCTGTGAGATCCAAAGCGTAACCCCGCTCCACCACATAGCCCTCGGTTGCCCAAAGGCTGATCACATCCTCAGCCGTGCCGCCGGCCATGCTGGTGGCGAAACTGTCGGGGCTGTAAGGCCTATCTGTCCAGCGAATTTCAATATCTGGATAAATCTTATTGAATCTTGCGATATCCTCTTTCAGCCTCTGCACGGCAACCTTATTTGTTTCTTTAGGTCCGTTATTGATCATAACAACAACTTTCCCAGCTACCGCAGCTGATTTTTTTTCGCCGTTGCGGCTGAAGATTCCCACTGCCAGCAGAGCAGCGGCTACAATGATTAAAAACCACCACTTTTTCATTTTCATCCCCCCGCTCTATCTAGTACTTCGCAATAATCACATGCTAACCTGAAAATTCACCACTGATGAGGAGGAAAGGGCTAAACCAAATCAGGTTTCCGCTCGCGTAATCGTGGATGTCCGCACTCTCCCTGACTCTCCTCACAATATTTGCGCCCTCAGGGAATATGTGCGATCCACTTTTAGACGCTGTCGAACGTCAATAGCTGACGGCGAACTCAAAGCCGGCTACCGGTCCCGCATAACTGTTGGCCGCGTCTTCAGCGTCGCCGTAATCGTAAAAGTTCCTGTAAAGCGAGATGGAAGCCTGCCTGGAGAGCAGATATTCAACGCCGATGCTCTTGACGGAATAGCGAGTATCCACATCAGCGCCCAAGTATTGTCCTCGTCTGGCAATTCCCTTTATCCCCGCCAGACAATTCACAGCCCCCCAATTCAGCTTCACGCCGGCGTCGATTGTATCCTCGAAGCAATTTGTCACCTCAGCGGATTGGGAATAGGGATCGTCTCCCCATCTCACCTGGTCTTGCCGCCAGCCGCAGACGAAATCCAGCGGCAGCCCCGCGACTTGAAGCGGAAGGCGCAGACCGTATTTAAGCCGCGTGAACGCCTTCAAATTCTGCGTTGTGCCAACTATGAGCCCATCCAAAGTGGCGTCCGCGATCTCACCGCCGGCCTGATAGAGCAATTGGGTATCCAGCTTCCGGTTGCGCAGCGCCACGCGGAGCTCGGTCCATTTCCGATTGGGCGTGGCATAGCCGTACGGCAAAAAACGCAGCCCCCCTTGGCTGACGGGAACGTTCTCCGCGGTGAGAAGCTCTCCGGAGCCGAAATTGCCGTCCGCCTGCAGCTTGAGATCCCGCGATTGGGCGGTGAAGCTCACAAAATGCGGATCAACGTAACTGTAAGCGGCAGAAAGCTCCAGAGCGCCTTTTTGTCCGCTGACCTGGAGGCGTTTAGCGCTGCCCGGCAAAGAGGGGATCTCCTTGAGAAACGCCTCATTGTAACTGCTTCTGGCCATCTCACTGGCGACGGACAAAGCTCCGTGCCGCCAGGCAAGTCCCAAATTGACCACATTGTTCTGTTCGCCGTATTTCTCGTTCACAGGCGTCCGCGCCAAATCCGAAAGAGTCAGCGCTTCCAGATTCAAATCCAAATTCGCCAGCAATTTCAACTGTCCTTTGGCGCCCCACAAATACCGGTAAAACGGATATGAGCCTTCCACAGTCCGAATCTTCGCTCCCAAGAGGTTAACAGCATAATCCTCCGCAGCTTTCTGATAATCAATCCCTTCCAAGATCCGATTGGGACCGGAGATGCCTTGATCGGACAGCCGGCTCTCCCTGACTTTGGAAAACAGCTGGCTTTCGTATTCTCCCTCACTGATGGGAAAATAAATGCTGTAAGGGCTCCAGCTTTTTTGAAAACGTCCGACGGTGAGCCGGTCCTCGCCTTCCATGGCAAGGGTAATGCTGCGCAGCTCCATGCTGGATGCGCCGCCCCAAATTCTATTGACCACCACATCGCCTGAAAGCAAAGTCTCGGCCGCGGGCCTGCCGTACAATGTCAAAAGCAAGCCACCGTTCATTTTCAGCCCATTGCTGATGATCTCCGGCTGCACTGGATCGTAGTACAGCGACTGGCCGTCAAAATCAAGAGCCGCAGAAACTCCGTCACCTGTGAGCTCATACTTTTTTGTTTTGATGATTCCCTGAGCGCCGTAACCGATCCTAGTCAATTGGTATCCCAGTTCTTTTTGCTCCGCAGACAGGTCGGATGCCCGCCGTTCGATTTCGCCGGTCTGCGATCTAATCTGGCCGGACAATCGCTGCAGTCTCATCAAATCTTCAAAAGTGACAGTCTCCTCAAGCTCAAGCTCACCGTCCCGCTGCACGTACTGGGAAAGCTCGGTGAGAATCTTCTCCAATTCCGCCTTGGTTACGGGCTGGTCTCCTTTCAGCTCCGCCAGCAAAGCCGCCAGATCGTTATCCGCCGCGGCCGCGCCCATGGCCAGGAAGCACACCATCATGAGCAGAGCGCCTATTTTCAGCAGCACACGCTTCATTGCCTTTCCCCCATTTCTAATAGCCTGTGTTCATTTCCAGCCAGAGATTCCGTCTCAATTCAGCGCCTTCCTGAAAAACATCAAACCGCAAATTCAAGCCCACTCCCGGCCCCAGCGGGGTGTTCGCCCTCACTTTCGTCAGCTGTACGCTGCCGATGGCGTCTGGATCGTTGATTTGAACCGGAACATACTGCCGCCAAGTGAGAGACAGTCTTCCCAAGGTGAATTTGGCTTCACCAAAAGCGGTCTGGCCCCAAGCGACAACCTTGCTCTCTGCCCAACTGGTCTCTCGAAAACTGCTGATCCCGATTTTCACGTCATGCTTAGCCGGCAATGAAAGATAAGTGTCCAGCACGCTCTGCTGCGCCTCTCTTACCCCGGAGTAGAGCTCCGGACCGCGGCTTTTGGTATTGTAAACGTTAGCGTCAAAGACCGCGGCCAAACCGGCCCAGCTTTTGTTGAACCTCTCCAGCTGCAAGGTCCCATTTAAATAATAATGGCTGAACCTTCGCGGCTGGGTGCGCGGGTATACGGGCCGGATTTCGTTGATCAAATCGAAGCTGGACGTAAATTTCACTCCTTCGACGGGAAGAATATTGCCGGTTTCCAGCTGCGTGAGCCAGGCGTTACGCGGACAGTCCGGCGAATACGGCTCCTCCGCGTACTGATATACATAGTCCGCGGCGAGAGCCCTGATCGCTCCGTAACCCGTGGGATAGTACGGCGAGATGTATTGCACTTTTCCCTCCAGCGGCAGCCACTGATACCTTCTGGGGCTGAAATTGGGAAACTTCACCGCGCCTTGGGCTTGCAGCATGCCCGCGAACTGCCGCTGCGGCTCGAAACCCCACCTGGCGTCTTCCAAAAGAAAAGAGGCGGCCAGATCTCCCGAAAGTTTGAACTGGCTTTGTGCTACTTGCGCTGTGGTTGCAAAATCCAAACCCCAGAAGCTGAGCTTTCTGGCGGCCTGCTCCTCTCTGCCGGAAGCGGGATCCGCGAAATCGCTGAAATAAGTCAAATTGACAGTCGTAGGTTTTTCCCAGGGTAGCGCGATCCTCAGCCCGGCTTGATAGCCGTCTTGGGAATTGGCGCCGCCAACGCGCGTCCTGCTGATGAAGCCGTTAAATCTGGCCTCAAATAGCTCTGTCCCGAGTCTGAAGCCTGTATAAGCTCTGGTCCTCCAGACTTCGTGACCTTTCACTGTGACATTATGCAAAATGAACGGGCTGTAAGCCATATCGAAACGACCCACGGTCAGCGAAGCGTTGTTAAGGCTGGGCAGAGTCGTGCTGATGTTGAAATCGCTGGGGCTAAATTGATAATATTTGTTCGAGCCCAAGCCTTTTTGAAAGTCAAACAATGCGCTGACAGAAGTGCGGGAATCCACCGGAAATCTCAATGTCTGTCTGAATTCCAGCCGCGGACTGCCTCCGTTGCCTTCTGCTCCCCGCTCCCAATAATCAATATAACTGTGGCTTTCGGCGTGGATGCTGTAGTCTCTTTGCCGCGTCTGAGCCTTAAGTGTACCCAGGCTGCGTTCAAGTTCAGTCAGCTGCATTTTTACAAGTTCCGAGCTTCCCTTTTGGGAATCCAATTCCTCTTCAACGGCAGCCAGGCTGCCGCCGTCCACCTCCGCGTTTCTGTCCAGCCACTCCAAAATCTGAGCGCGCGCTTCGTCCTTTGTCACGTACTCTGAAGCTTGGGCAAGCGGCAGGCAGACGAGAAAGAAGATCCATAAGCTAACTTTTGTCAGACCAGAATGCATATTCCCTTTCACTCCCCTCTGCGGCAGGCGCATCACCACTTGTATCCCATGCTTAACCGCTGGCTGCTGCCCACAGGATGGATCATATATGCATAATTAACCGTATAACGTCCCTTATCAATACCGAAACCAAAGGTTAAGCTTTCAGGGGCCGCGCCCGCTCGCAGCGCCAAGCCGCCAGACAGGACGCGCTCTATGCCGGCCGCCAGAGAAACGTCTCCGCTCTCCGCGGACAATTCGCCGGAAAAAGTCCACCTGTTCCAAGCGTAGGCAGCCCCAAGCCTCAGCTGGGGAGCTATTTTCAACCGGCTGCGCTCATCGGAGCCGTCTATTTTCAGCTTTCCCGTGGAAACCAAGGGCAGATCCCGAACAACCGCAGCCAAGCGCAGCGACTTATAGCTGGAAAGCACGCCCAGATCAACGCAATAAGCGTAAGCCGCGAGATTAAGGCTTTCGCTGCCGCCTTTGAGGGCATATAGTTTTCCCGTCGCTCCCCAGCTGCCTCCTCTGAGAGCCGGAAGCTCGCCCCCAAGGCCCAGGGCAAACGCTTGCTCGCTATACGGAAATCCTAAAGCCGCGCTCTCGTCCAGGCAGCTGAAAGCCGCGCCAAAATTATAGCCCTTAAAGGGAAAGACAGCCAAAACGCCAGTCTGCGCGATATTCATCTGAAATGGGTCCGCATGCGCCGCCTCAGCCTGAATCCCTTTGACCTGCACCAGACCCGCCGGATTCCAAAGCACGGCCGCGGCATCGTTCGCCAGGGCCGCATATGCCGAACCCATGGCCAGCGGCCTCGCTCCCGGTGCTTCCAGCGCAAAACCGCCAATGCTGGCGCCTGCGTTTAATGAGAGCAGCATCGCCAAAGACAACATAGTCAAGAACATTCTTGTTTGTTTTCCCACCGCGATCTCTCCTTTCACTTTCTCAATTGGTCAGACCAACGTAAGCTTCCACTTCAAGCCGATCCAAAAAAACCTCCGTCTGCTGTTTGCCATCTGTAACAACCAGCGCATATAGAGCCACCGGATAATGGATGATCCCGTCCGCGGCGCCGGACCAGTAGCCTCCCTTTGCCGGATCCGAGACATCGCAGGAAAGCTGCCGCCAGGCGTCGCCTTTGATCTCGCCCAGATCAAATTGGAAAATCTGTCCTGTGGTATCCCGCAGCCGCACAGAGAGTTTAAGCTCGCCCCCGTTGCTGCCCCGCGTCCAAATGCTCAGCTTCTTCGGCGCCCCGGGCAGCCGCAGGGAAGGAGAAAAGCACTCCAAATATACGTAATCACTGGTGGAGTTATAAGCTATCTTCAACGCGCCAGAACCGCTGTAGACCGGATTTTGCGTTGCGGAAAGTTTGGATGCTCCGGCGCCTCCGCTGTGATAAAATGACTGCCAAGAATTCCCTATCGCTTCGAAATCTTCCACCACTGTTTTTTGCAGCGCCAGCTCGCCTTGAGTCGGCAGCTGCGTGAGGACAGCGGTCCTCGACAGGTTGCCAGTCGCGGCTTCGATTTTTACCGGCCCCGGAGTTTTGTCGCTGCGGAAGACCGCTGTGCCGACGCCGTCTTTGATCTCAAGCTCACTTGAGATTTGACCGTGATCCGCGGACAGGCGCACCTCACCGTCCTTTGCGGGAAGGCCCCAATGATCTTTGAGATAAATCTTAACCTCGGTTTGGCTTTGTCCGTCTGCCGATACGAAAGACCGGGTTGGAGCCAGCTCGATCATAGCCATGGTCACGCCGATAAAGCGAACGTAAAGCGGCTCTTTAGGCACATGGTTGTTGATTCTAAAATCTGTTTGCCCATCGCGATTGGTAAATTGCGCGTCTTTAAACTTAAAGGTGTGCGTTCTCCACCGGCGGGTATCGCCGCGGGGAGCGGAACCTCCGCCGGTCCAAGTCCCCTGAACGCCGTCGTAGGTAACGGCGACTGAGTCGGCGCCGTTATCGTAATATTCCACGGTGACATAAACGTCCTGCTTGCCGCCGTAAATGTAGTAATCGTCAACATCTACGTTGATATAATATTTTCCCCGGGCAGGATCCGTTTTGAGGCAGCGCACACCGTCAATCTCCCCTATTTCATCACATCTTGCGCCATCAATCGGACCCAACTTCAAAAACCGACTCTCGCCAGTGGCAAAATTCAGATAAGCGCCGTAGGGATACTCCCCGGCGAAAACCAAGCAGCTGAACAATACCAACAATATTAAAGCGCCTCTCAAATTACGCACAGCTTTACCCCCTTCCACTGCTTCTTTACGCTACTGCTCCTCAAGATGCTCCACCTCTGTCACAATCACATCAGGGCTGGTAAGACCCGTGATGAACTGCGGAAAGGGTTTGGCCACTAAGGAGAGGCAGTTAGGTTTAATGGGCTGCCCATTGCCAAACCAATCCAACAGCTGCTTTTGGCTGTCGTCGGAGAATTGCAGTCCCACTTTGAAATCAATGTTCCGCAAAAGTCCGCCCCGCTGATTCTCTCCACTTGGTCTTGTGAGAACGTATTCTTCGCTTTCCGTGGACCAGACGGCAAGCGTGTAGCCGGACGCGTCTTTGAAGACGTAAATTTGCACCTGCTTCTCTGCGGTTGGGATCTGCTTGACGAACTGACGCCCTTTGAGCAGCCTGGCGGCGGTTGCGTAAGCGAGAAAACTGGGTTTAGGGCTGAAATCATATCTGATGAGCCCGAAATTATGCTCGAGATTCCCCTCATCCGTACCGTCGCAGAGAAAGTCATAATAGTACAGCCCTTTGAGATGAGGATAGCGCATGGCGATGAGATAGGTCCGCATCACTACCGCGGCTTGCGTACGCTCGTCCTGTCCCCGCTCGGTGGTGCAGGTGGTAAAGCCGAACTCCGTGAGATAACTGTCTAAAGGCTCCAGCTCGGGATGCGCTCTGGTAATTCTGTCGATCACGCTCTTACCGCGCTGGAGGGCCATATGAAGACTGCAAGTAGGTAGCTCTGTCCCATAGCCCAAATCGGGAGAATTGGGGCTTACGTAGGGATGTTGGCTGAAGCCGTCCATGTACTGCCAGCCGCCGGCATCCAGAACCTTGTCGATGTACCAAGTGGACATGCCGCCTCCCACGCCGGCGCCGCCGATGCCGATGATCTGAGCCTCAGGATCGACCTGTTTGGCTGCGACGTACGCAGCCTGCAAAAGCGGAAAATATTGGGTTTTCGTATCGTAAGCATTGGGCTCGTTCCAGACTTCCCAGTGCTTGACAATGCCGCCATAGTGATTTACCATGGCGCGAACGTAACCTTGCCAGCCGCGCAGTCCGTCTTCCGTGTCTGCGGGAAACTTGCCGTGATCGTGGAGAGCATTGCCGTAATCGAAAATGATCAGCGGCCGCAACCCTTTGGCATGAGCGCCCTGGATATAGGCATCGCTGAAAGCGGGAAATTTGTATACTCCTTTCTCCTTTTCCACAGCGCCCCAATATACCTCGTCGCGGATCCTGTCGGCTCCGGCCAGCTTCACCAGATTCAGGAGCGGTTCCGGACCCACATCCTTCAAGCGCTGTTGCAGCCAGTTTGCTCCAAAATGCGTGCAAACTCCGAAAATGGAGTCTTGGGGCAGCGAGGGAGAACGCGGCAGCAGAACGGCTATCCCCGTCTCCTTCCTTGCCAGCTCCTCTTGCCCCCTCTTTACGGTCACCGCGTACTTATAATAGCCGTATTGGGAAAAATTCACGGAAAAGGCCTGCTGAAAACGGCCGATTTTGTCCATGTCCGTTGAAAAGGTTCGCTCGTAAATCTCCCGGCCAGAAAAATCGCTGATGTCAACCGCAAC
>DIPB01000025.1:13083-13311 GCA_002426275.1 Firmicutes bacterium UBA5499 | reverse complement strand
GATGTCAACCGCAACGGAAAGCGACGAGCCGTAGAAGGCGGAGCCTGCGGCGCCGGTGAGCTGCAGCCGCCTCTCTCCCAGCCCTTCCCAGATCAGAGGCTGAAATTCCGGGAAAAGGACAACCTGAACGTCAGTCGCCGGATCTGCCGCCGCGTACTGCCAGCCTTGCTCCGCGATAATCTGCGCCGGCTTCTCCCGGTACGTGAAATACCCGATGGCAGGCGAGCC
>DIPB01000025.1:12347-12953 GCA_002426275.1 Firmicutes bacterium UBA5499 | reverse complement strand
AATACCCGATGGCAGGCGAGCCGCCCGTCCAGCTGCCTCCGGAGGAGCCGGGCAGATTATCGCCCGAGACCTTATCGTAAGCGGCAAAGGAAAGCGCAATCTGGCCGGGCACCTGACCCAAGAGCGCGGCCTCCACTTTGAGGATCGTCCGTTTTCCGTCAGGCTCCGCCAGCGAAAACTGCTGCGCTTGGACGGGTACAGCGTTGTATTGTTTCCCATCCCAGGCTTTGAGAGTTAACTGCCCTTTTCCCACTTCCAATACGCGGGAAGGGCGCAGGGGTGAGTTGAGATACTCTCCCCCGCTGCCCTCCGCTCCTGCATCTGCGAACAGGAGCGCGAACTCTCTGCCCGCGTTTTTCTTCATTCTCCAAGAGACGGTGAAAGTGAGAAAATCGGCTTCTCTGTTTACTTCAAGGGCGGACTACGTGCCGTTCTCGTCGGAAGAGCCGAAGACCGCAGCCTGCGCTGGACCGGAAATGAACAGCGCTAATACCAAGGCGCAGCAAATGACACTTGCTTTGGACATCGGAATCACCCTCCGCTCAATATAATACTACCACCATTCTCTTGGCAGCCGCGATCCGCGGCGCGTGAACCGGACTTTCC
>DIPB01000025.1:9388-12231 GCA_002426275.1 Firmicutes bacterium UBA5499 | reverse complement strand
ATATACGAGCCTTGCGGTACGATCCCGCCGCTGTCGTCTCGCCCGTTCCAAACGGCGACATGCTCTCCGGCCGTCAATTCTCCCAGGGAACCGGTATGGAGCCTGCGACCTCTGAGATTATAGATCTCAATTCTGACCGTGCCGCGCTGAGTTAAGGTAAAGCCGATTTTCACTTCGCCTCTGAAGGACTGACGTCCGGGCGAGAAGGGATTGGGCGCCAATCCTAAATTCTTAACGGCGAAAACGCTGCTGTCCAAAGAGCCGATCTCGAAAGAATGAACCTCTGAGCGGCTGAGGTTCCCCGCCTCGTCGATGGCCTCCACTTTCCAGTACCAGCTGCCGCCGTCAAGATTTGTCAGCTCCAGCGAGGCGCCGCTCACTCTTTCGCTTTCGGCCTGGCTGAGATCGGCATTGCGTCCATATGTCACCCTATACGCCACA
The DNA here is from genome assembly GCA_002426275.1 of Firmicutes bacterium UBA5499. GTDB lineage: Bacteria > Bacillota > DTU084 > DTU084 > DTU084 > UBA5499. The sequence goes on along the minus strand of DIPB01000025.1, from coordinate 11,790 downwards.
GCATCCCGCACAGTTCCCCATTGCAAGCTTACGTCCGCGGCGGAAAGCGACTTTCCCTCATTGGGCCAGACCAGCTCCGGCGTTGCGGGAGGCGTGTTCTTTACTCGCAGGACACCTTCCACAGGCGGCTGGTCGGCCACTGTTAAAACGAAGCGATAATCGCCGTCCGGGACAAATTGCCCGCTGCGCTTGCCGTCCCACGCCAGCCGTACCAAGCCGGGATCAAAGCTTTGACCGATTCTGGCCACTTCCGTTTCTCCCTGGAAAATAGCCAGCTCAGGCTCAATCGCATTTGCAGCGTTAAATCTGATCACAAACTCGTCCTGGATTCCGTCGCCGTTGGCAGGCGAAATGCTGGCATAGGGAATCTCCAGCATTCCGAAAACAGCGTCCGGATTATACGTTATGGCCAACGGTTCGGTCTTCTCAGACGGATTCCCGTACCGGTCCGCGAGGCAGAGAGCAATATTGTTAACTCCTGGCTGCAGATAGACTGCATCAATTAAAAACGTGCCGTCCTTCAAAATCGGCACCTTCTCCAAAAGCTCGCCGCGCACCATCACCTCCGCGGGAGCGCCGTTCACTTCCACGGACAGAAGCCCGTCGCCTGCCAGCTCCGTCCTGCCCTTCAGCGAAATCCAGTCCAGATTGTGCTCGCCGCTTGCCAATGGATAGGTTATAATAGGCTGATTGGGCGCGGCGGAGACCAGCTTGACGTTGATTGATTCTTCAAACCTCTTGTCGGTCGCGGTCGCAAACTGAAACGCAATGCGGTAGAGCCCGTCTGGCAATGGTGCGCCTGACTCCAGCCGCGGTTCCCAGCTGTACGTTTTCGCTCCCAGCTGCGGTTCTTCTTCCGCCAAGGTCTTCACCAGAGAACCGTCCGGAGCGAAAATCTTGACGGTACCGAACACTGCTTCCTGCAGGCTGTAGCCTATGGCAACCTTGCTGTCTCCCCGCGCCGACAGCTCCCGGGGACTTACTCGCAGTGAACCGTAAGGCTTTGGCGAATAAACGTAGTATCCTTCGGGATAGGCTGCTTCTCCGGTATATTGATAATTTCCCGTGCCTGGAGCGGTATCACCGCCATTGGGCCCATGGGCAACTCTGAACGCGAAACGGATGACGAAATCGTCGGAAAGCAAGTTCCAAACGCTTCTCTTGATGCGAAATTCAGTGAACGGTTCGGTTACGTAGTTCTGCATTTCACTTGGTATCTCCCGCTCAATGTAAAACCAGTTCCATCCTCCCGCGCCATTGCTTGTGGCCAGTCCTCCCCAAACGGTGCCGCCTCCGTTCTTAAAGCCCTTAGCGGGCAATACCCACTGTCTAAAGTTTTCTCTTCCCGGCGTATTGACGCTGTCCGTATCCACCATCATATCCCAACCCGGGCGGGGATCGGCGAACTTGCCGGTTTGCCGCCAATCGATCCTGAAATAGAGGTACTCGGCGTCGTGAGTCACCCAAACTCTCTGAATGCCGTATTCGCCTTTCCCGTTATCCTGATGTTCATAGATCCGCACATTGCCGACCCAATCGTCGGGATCGCCGTCAATGACGATCCGCGAGCCTGCGGGCCTGGTCAGCTCAAAAGCCTGCTGGACCGTTTCGTTTTCCGTAACGGTCAGTTCCCGCTCTTGGGTGGAATAGCCCATAGCGTCGATCTTCACTCGGTAAGAGCCCTCCGGCAAATCGCCGATGGAAGCAGCGCCAGCATTGTCCGTTTCCGCCGAAAAAACTACGTTCTCGTATTCCGTGGAGCTCACCGTGAGCTTCGCCTGCGGCAGGGGCACGCCGATTACCTGATCCGCAACCGTGACGCGCAAACCTCCTTGCGCGAAGCCCTTCGCAGCCACGGAGCGCACATATAAATCCTGCTCCTGGTCCGAAGAATCCACCATGATCCGCAAGTCGTTGCCGCCGAGCCCCCCTCCGGCGGCAAAATCCAAAAGCCGGAAAGACGCGCGCTTCCAAGTCAAAGTATTGCCCCGGAAAATCTGCGGGCTAACCTGCCTTTGGCCTTGGGCATCGTAATATTCGAGCTGAAACGGCGTCGTCCCCTCGTCGTAATATTCGACCTCAAAATCAGTACCTGAGGTCAATCCCTGAAAAAATGTCCTGCTCAGGGACAGATAAAAGGAGTCGTTGCCGGTTTTCAGATCCGTCCGTCTGGCGTCTCGAATTTGATCGAAAATCGTTTTGCCTCCTGTTCCCAACCCCAGATAGAGGCCCCTTTCTTCCATGGGAGAGCCGAAGCTCACGCCGGCGCCTTCGGCAGCCGCAGGACTGCCGCTATAGGTGAAGTATCCTTCCGGATATTGGGGATTTCCCGTATAGTTGTAATCCCCCGTGCCGGGAGCAGTATCGTTATCATTCGCCACTCTGAACGCGAAACGGATGAC
>DIPB01000025.1:5426-9234 GCA_002426275.1 Firmicutes bacterium UBA5499 | reverse complement strand
CAAGTTCCAAACGCTCCTCCTGACGCGAAATTCGCTAAACGTTACCTCACTTTTTTTTATGTAGTTGTACAGCTCCGTAGGCATATTTTGCTCAATGTATTCCCACTTCCAGTTTCCCGAACCATTGGTTATAGCTAGTCCTCCCCAACAGGTGCCTCCCCCGTTCCTGAATCCTTTAGCTGGCAACACCCACTGTTTAAAGCCGTCTCTTCCCGGCAGAGCGATGCTGTCCGTATCCAGCACCATATCCCACCCTGGATGAGGGATCTCTTCTTCTTTAGTTCGTCGCCAATCAATTCTAAAGTAGAGATACTCCTCATCGTGAGTTACCCATATTCGCTTGATGCCGTAATCACCTCTGTGGTTATCCAAGTTTTCGTAAATAACACCTTTCCCTGTCCAATCGTCCGGCTCGCCATCAATAGCGATGGTGGCCGCGCCGGCAACAGCCGAAAGCAACAAACATAACACAACCGCCAGCAAGTTTTTCCTCATCTTCCGCCTGGCCTCCTTTTTTTAGATGCTGACCTTTATTTGATTAAAATCAGATCCGCAAACATATCGGCAGACTTATCTATGGAGGCAATGCCCTCACAGTAAGAGAGCCATCCCGCACGGCGTTCGCCGTCGTTTTGGTTCACACACACGCCGAAACCCAAATACGCTCCCACCTCGGGCTTAAAAAAAGCCACCGTATTCCAGGGGATTTCGTATTCGTAGATCGTCTTGCCGCCTGTTCTTTTGATATCAAAATTGAAATAAAAAACTTTGCCTGGAATCGCGCCCATGGTCACTATCCACATCCAGGTAATCGGTCCGTCCTTAGTTAAGGCTCCTCCGTACTCGTACCAGCCGTCTTCTAAGCCGAAAATTTCTTTTTCCTGCATCCGAAAAGGATCCATGGCAAATTGAATGCTGTCTCCGCCCCAGATGTCGCCGCCGGTTCCACCTTGGTAATGAATCTTATCATCCACCTCAACGCCCATATAAAGATTTTCGTCATCCCAGTTTATGTACAGGCGTCCCTGATATCCATCACCCCTTTTTCCGCCATTGGAATGCCACCTCTCGATTTTCACGCCCGCGCTCTGGTCCCACTCGCCGAGGTCCCCGTCAATAGAGATCTTACCGGGAGCGCTTTTCGCGTAGAGCAAAGCGAAAGGCCTCGGGTACTGATAAATTTGTCCGTGTTCATCCACCGCGAGAATCTGTAATTTTGAGACCTGATTGACTGTAGTCAAAGACGCTGGCAACTCAAAGTTGATTCTGCGCTCTTCATAACCTGCCAAAGCTACTTGCAGTTCGCTGGCGCCAAAACTTCCGGGCCACATCGTATCGCCGCCGATTTTAACCGTCAGGTTCACGGCTTCGGGTGTATTATTGCTCAGGCTCAGCTCTCCCACGGCCTCGCCGTTCTCCCAGACGGGCTTTGCCATAAAGCTAACCTTGGGCGAAACCTCAAAAGTAAGATCAAATAAACCGCACGTTTTTTTGGACTCTGTCAAAAGCAAGCGCAGCGGATATCTCCCTGGCTTCACCTCCTTGCCGGCCAGCAAACTCAGCTCCAGCGCATCGCCTCTTTGCGCGAGCTTGCCTTTCCAGCCTCCAGGCAGACTGTCGAGCTCAGCTTTGGCCTTCTGCAAAAGCGGATCTTGATATGTAAACGAAAGCTCCTGTCCGACCACGACTTTGTTCTGCCCCGCAAATATGTCCGCGTCCACCACAGCCTTCAAAGGTACTGCGGAATGCAAAAATAAGACTTCGTCGTTAGCCGTCACTTTGATCTGACCGCTCTGGGGAGTTAATTCGTAGCTGTTACCCCACATGTCCATTGCCGTAACCGGATTATCTGTTCGCAGCGAAACCTGACCTGCAAAACCTTCCTCAGACCAAAGAGCGTAAATATGCTCAGCGCCTCGTTCAAAATGAAACAGATACTGATGCTGTTTCAAAGGAAGCGACTCTTTGAACTTGCTGCCCACCAAGTTATAGGTCATGGTGGCGTAAGCCGGAACAGCCTCCATGGGCGCGTATTGTTCTGTCACCATGCTCCAAGAACCGGAACTTCCGGGTTTGGACTCCCAGCAGAACCAATTGATCTTTTCCACTCTGGGCACAGACAGGGCTGACAAATAAAACCTCACCATATATTTGGCCGATTTCAAGCCTGAAAAGTTTTCATTCACAGGATAACCTGTTTCCGTGCACCAAACCGTTTGGTTGCCCCCGTATTTGTTGATCACTGCCAGCACTTTGTTTAGATCGGCAACAAGCCCGCTGGCCTCGGGACTGACAGGATAGCGATAAGGATGTATGGACACCGCGTCCATGGAATCGCCGCCGCCCGCTTTAAAGACCTCTTCGATCCAGGCATGGTCTGTCACAGCCGTCGAGCAGCCCACTACTTTCAGTTGGGGAGCCGCCGCTTTCACTGCTTTGGAAGCGGCTTTTAACATCTTCGTATATTCCACCGGACTGTTTATGCCGCCGGTGCCAAAGGCGCCGTTCCATTCGTTCCAGACTTCAATATGGTCCGTATAAGGGGAGACGCTTTTGGCAACGAACCCGCTGTAGCGACCGTAAGCGTCCGCGTGGTCCGTAATCTTACCCCGATAGATTGGATTGCCATAACAGAGGATCGGCAAGATTTTGATATGATTTGCTTTCAGCTTGGGAATGTAATCAGCCTGCGCAGGCGTCATTTGATATTGCCCCTGAAATTTTTTAACACCTTCCCAAAACACGTCCTCACGCGTACTGCTGACGCCGAGTTTGCTCAAGAGATTTATACAATCGCTTCGCAATTTCTGATCATATCTCTGAAGCGGGGTACAGAGCCCAAAAATGCTGTCCTCGTCTATGTTGATTTGCTTTCTGACTCGCGCTAAGGTAGTGGTGAAAGCTATGTCTTCGCCGTCGCTTTGCTCGGAGAAAACGCTACCTTGTAAAGTGAAAAAACCATATTGGTCCGTGTTAAACGCAACTTTGACTTTTCCCTCTCCCCGAGCTGGAATCAGGAAAGATTTCCGCACAATATCGAGAGTTCTTCCTCGGACATCCGAGAATGCAAAATATCCGAACATTTCTTGTTCCACGTCAAGAGCGTTATGCATGGAAAGCCAAAATTCCACTTCATCATCTTGAAAAAAGACATTGGCAAAAGCCGGGCTCATTAATTTCACCTGAACACCTTGCTTGCCGGACGCCTCTATGGGGACGTCAAAATAATCATCGGCAAAAGCAAACCCATTCATCACGCTGAAAAAAACAGCTAATAGTAACCAGATGTTTTTCCTCACTTTGCTATCCCCCCCAATAAGAATCTAAATGTATTCTCTCCGCGGCTGATAGTTCTAATTAATAATTTTGTATTTAGATTCTTTCGTAGACTTTCCGCTTCTGTTGTTAAGGATTATCACAGCTTGATCTCTTCCCTTTCTCACTGCTTTACAGTAGGCAAGGCAGGAAACGTCAAGCTGCCGGGCGCTATTTTATCAAAATATGACCCAATTGAAGAACTTTGAATCCAAATTTGTCGGCAATTCTCATCTCTCTGATCGCTTTTTGGAAGCAAAAGCGCCGCTAAGTCCCTATTCAATAGCGCCAGCGATAAACCTCTCCGGAGCTAGAGAATGAGAAAAATAAATGATTTCCCTCTCTGTCTAATTCGTAGAGCAAGAGCCGTTTTTCAGCTATCAACCGCAAATTGAAAAAAATCACCGACAGCCATTGCCGCTCGCCTCCTTTTCTGCCCTTTCAAAGGCAAAAATACACTGAGCAAGCATTTAAGCGCAAAGCAAAAAGTGGG
>DIPB01000025.1:3440-5267 GCA_002426275.1 Firmicutes bacterium UBA5499 | reverse complement strand
AAAAGCAAAAAGTGGGCGTTGGCCAAAACACCTAGAGTAAAGCCTATCGTAAAATCGTTTATCGTTAATCTTACTCTTTTAGCAGGATAATTTATTCTTTGCGCAACTATCTCTGATGATTAGCTCGGTTGGCACAATGATTCGCTTTGGGTCAGACTCTTCCGTGTCTTCAAGCAATAATTCAACCGCAGCTTTACCTATCATCTTCGCCGACTGCTTTACTACGGTGAAACGAAGGGGCGCTTCGTTTACGTTAACTTCATCAAAAGAGATAAGCGAAACATCTCCCGGAATATCTAAGCCGCTATCTCTAATTGCATAATAGGCGCCTATAGCGGCCGTATCGTTAATGCTCAAAATAGCGGTCGGTTTAAAACCGCTGAGGAGATTTTTTGTACACTCGTAAGCTACCTCTTCAGATTTGGGTCCAGAAACCTCAGCAATTGCTTCCTGGGGCACGTATAGACCCGCCTCCCTCATGGCCTTTGAAAAGCCGGCAAGCCGATCCGTAACAGATGAGCTGATAAGGTTGCTTAACATGGCAATACGTTCATGCCCCAATGAAATTAAATACTTTGTGGCTTCATATGCGCCTTGGAAGTTATCGCTTCCCACGTAGTTACAATTCGCGCCAATTAGATAAGAATCCAGTAAGACGTATTGCATCTTTAGTTTCATCATCTCACGGATCACCACGAGGTTATCTTGCTCATAGTTTCCGCTCTGAACTGGAGCGTAAATTATCTTTTTCACATTGTTTTCTGCTAGTGAATGCAAGGAGTCGATTACTCTTTCAAGGACATTGCCAGCGGCGCAAGGCATAATTGTATGCCCCGCTTGCCTGGCTCGTTCTTCAATTATTTCTATCAGGTTGGTGACAAAGCTATAGCCTATAGTGGCAACGATTACCCCAATGATGTTAGTCTGCTTTTTTTCTCTTCTTCCCAGGTCGCAGACAAACGTGCCGCGTCTTGGCTGTCGGAAAACATAACCTTCATCAACCAGTCCTAAAATTGCTTGCCTGGCGGTAATGCGGCTGACATTATAAAAACCTGCCAGTTCCATTTCCGTGGGCAGACGATCGCCTGATTTTAATTCGCCACTCTCGATCTTATCTCGGATCGTCTCTTTAATTTGCAAATAAAGAGCCGCATCTTGGCTGGAAGCTAATTTCGTATGCAATAAAATCACACCTCATATGTTACATTGTACATAACAAATATAATCATATTATTCGCCATTGGGGAACTAAATCCTTCCTAAAATGCACATATTGTAAAAAAATTTTTACGTAAACTTTAACCTGAGTCTGGCAGTAAAAATAGGTGGAAAAGCTCTGCAAGTCCTGCTTTTATGCGGCTTTGCGAGCTTTGATCTTGGGTATGTTGCCGTTATATATTCGGACTGCGAAATTTTTATTTCAGAAGCAACCATAATCTCCCCCCTAAGTCAATGCTGAAAACCTTTTCCTTGACTACAGAATTTCATCCCTATAATCAAACCTATTCAAGATGTAAATAGGTATAATTGATTAACGAGTCACGTATTTGTTTGCCGAGGTATTCCTCTTATCCTGTTTGCATTCAAGCACTCATAGAATGAGAAGCGCGACACAAAAATGAGGAAATATGCATTAATGTGGCCATAAGCTCTAAGCTAAATATGTCATCTGTTATATTATACATAACAAATATAATTATTATTCTCCAATAGTTAACCCACTCCTCCCTAAAATGCTAATCAAAGAAATAGAGATTCTCCCATGCGACGAGGACATGCAGCGCATAAAACAATTTTACGTAACTTTAACAGGACGAAGCAACACAA
>DIPB01000025.1:2013-3279 GCA_002426275.1 Firmicutes bacterium UBA5499 | reverse complement strand
CCCCATCAGAACTACAGTTACTTGACGCGACCCCAAAATGAAATTGTGATTTACTTTTTATAAAATATAGTATACTATAATATCGGAAAGTTTCAGAGAACGCGATGAAAAAGCAGCAGGAGGTGACGTCGAATGACCGTCCCCATCATTAACTTTGACAGCATTTTTTCTGAAGAACAGCTTGACTATATTACGCAAAGCGTTACAGAACAGGCGCGGACGGTTTTCGGTGATACGCTCCGTGAAGTGATCCTGTATGGTTCTTACGCACGTGGTGCTCAAAAGGAATGGTCGGATGTTGACATTATGATTCTGGCAGACGTGGACGAACTCACGGCCAAAAGACTTGACAAGGAACTCGCGAAACGGCTGTCCAATTTGGATTACCGTATGAATATGCTGCTTTCCACTATTGTCGTACCATTTTCTCGTTTTGAATATTTTAATGAACACTATCCGTTTTATATGAATGTGCAAAAGGAGGGCATACGGCTATGCTGAACGAGCAGCAGGTGATTTTGTCAAAGCTGCGCCTGCAAAGTGCGAACGAAGATTATATTATAGCCAAGAGCCTTTTAAATGACGGGCACTATAAGGCCGCCAACAACCGCGCCTATTATTCCGTATTTCATGCTATCCGTGCGGTTTTGGCTCTGGAAAGCAAAGATTTTAAGCGGCATGCGCAGGTAATCGGTTATTTCAATAAGGAGTATATCCACGCCGGCCATTTTGAGCCGCGTTTTTTTGAAATTATTAAGACTGCTTCAAGGTCCCGCACCAACAGCGACTATGAGGATTATTATATAGCCACCAAAGAGGAAGCCGCTGAAAATGTAAGCAACGCAAAGCTGTTTCTGACGGCAACAGAAAGCTACGTTGCCCACCGCATGGACCAGGAGTATGAGCCACCTGATTCCTCAGAGCCAGAGGGCGAAGATAAACTGGAGCCATAAACGATCATGCCTGTAAGGGTGCTGTGAGAAGCAGTGCCTTTTTCTTTTGCCATACATAAACTCGACCTCTGATCGATTTCCGATAAGGCGTCTAATGCAGAGCCTAATCTATCTTCTGTGAAATCATACCAATTGATGTTTGGGCCAAAGAGGACCTCGCAATCAACATCCTTGAAAGACTCGCCGATCAGATAAACTGGAGTACGCTGATCTAAAATGTTCAGGATAAAAGCTTTGACTAAAGTGCCAACGCTCATTAGAGTTCTGGGGTCAGCGGGTCCGCAAGCAGAATCAATTATCTGCGGAATACTTT
>DIPB01000025.1:1625-1880 GCA_002426275.1 Firmicutes bacterium UBA5499 | reverse complement strand
AAAGACCCATCGCAAAAAGGAATTCCTCAACATTTCTGGGATCTGTGTAATGAGCTAAGTCTTGCATTTTTCTTAATCACCTCTAGACTAATGATTCGGCAAAGGTGATTATAGTCCTTTAAATGAATATTCATGCATTTTTCGGTCCCTTATTAATTATTTAAAATGATTTGATCTGGTTGGAAAATGGGATTTAAATAGTCCACCGGATGGTGAGGCTAAAATTCATTTTCCCCATCAGAACTACAGTTACTT
>DIPB01000025.1:901-1332 GCA_002426275.1 Firmicutes bacterium UBA5499 | reverse complement strand
ACGCTGTCCCACCACATGAAGCTTCTGTGCGAGTGTGGGCTTGTCAAGGGAAGAAACGAGGGCAAATGGACTTACTACTCGCTGGATGCGGAGGTCATCGAAAAAACAAAGCTCTTCTTCGGCGCCATTACATCGGAAAAAGAAAACTGTATCTGCAAGCCCAATATGAATTGTTGTACGGAGGGTAATAAAAATGAGTAAATGCTGTTGTTCCTCTGATAATCGCTGCGGGCAGCCGCAGGGAAAAAAGCCAATCAATATCGACTTTCTGTATTTGGACACGACGATTTGCGGCAGGCGCCAGGATACAGAAACGGCATTGGATGAAGCGGTAGCAAGCGCAGCCGGGCACGAAGTCAATGTCAACAAGGTAAACATCGCTACGCGGGAGTTGGCTGTTCAGTATCAATTCGTGAGTTCACCCACCATTC
>DIPB01000025.1:477-763 GCA_002426275.1 Firmicutes bacterium UBA5499 | reverse complement strand
GGAGAGCTTTGCGGCGATACCGTAGATTGCCGCGTATGGATCGGCGTCGAATACAACGCTCCGCCGAAGGAGCTGCTTGTGGACGCCATCCTGCGGGAAATGTATAACGCCAAACATGGCGAGCCGGAGCGCGCAGCCTACCAGCTTCCCGAAAACTTGGAAACATACTTTGTGGCTAAGGCCAGCAAAGATGCGGCAGGCGACGTGCAATGAGCGAGCAAAAAGCGCAAGGCATCGGTTTTTTTGAAAAGTATCTGACTGTTTGGGTGCTTCTCTGCATGGCGGC
>DIPB01000025.1:0-377 GCA_002426275.1 Firmicutes bacterium UBA5499 | reverse complement strand
GTGCTTCTCTGCATGGCGGCGGGCATTCTAATCGGAAAGTTCCTGCCCGGCCTCCCGGCAGTTTTGGAAAAACTGCAATTTGCGGGCCAAAACCTTCCGATTGCCGTTCTCATTTGGGTAATGATTTATCCCATGATGATGAAGATTGATTTTCAGTCTATCAAAAATGTGGGGAAAAACCCTTCTGGCATCCTCATATCCAGCGGCAGCAGTTGGCTCATTAAACCTTTCCTCATGTTCGGGCTGGCAACCCTGTTTTTCAAGGTCATATTCCAAGCGTTTATCCCGGCAGAACTGGCACAGGATTTTGTGACGGGCGCCGTATTGTTGGGAGTAGCGCCCTGCACCGCAATGGTGTTCGTATGGAGCCATCTGAC
>DIPB01000001.1:31345-33407 GCA_002426275.1 Firmicutes bacterium UBA5499 | reverse complement strand
GGCGGCACTTTGGTTTCAGCCGTCTTTTCCACCCCGTCCTCCACCAGCGTGCCGCTGAGTTTCGTGGCCAAATCCCGCGCCACAACGCCAACGTTCAGCGAGTCGCGCTGCCAGAGCAGACCCAAGTCCAAACCGAAACCTCTTTGGCTGCTGTTGACAGTCTCGCTGCCGCCTTTGAGCGAGTTATACTTGCCGTTTACGCCCCAGGAAATCCTCTGCCCGGCGATAAACTTGATTCCCGAACAGTTGAAAAGATAGCTTTTTTCTTTATAAGGAAAGCTTCCGAAAGCGCCGCTGGCATCCAAGCCGCTATAGCCCAAGCCGAAATTCAAGTTTCCTATAGGCTGGACTATCCCGAACCAATCGTAGTTCACCCCCATGCCGAATAGATCCGTGTGCATGCTGGAAAGCTCCCGCGCCGGCAGCTGGCTAGTGCCGGCAGGATTCCAAAACAAAGCGTCCGGACTGTCCGCGATGGCAACGAAGGCTCCTCCCATGCCAAGCGATCTGGCGCCGATCCCAATCTCAGGGAAGACGCCTCGCTCCACAGCGCCGCATCCTCCCAGCAAGGACAAAAGCACCAGGCAAATTCTCACTGTTCGCTCAAGCATCATCAATCCCTCCTAATACATAACGCTCACAAGGATTCTTCCTCGTGCAGGCGCTTTATTCTGCTGATTTTCCGCCAAAATCGCAATCAGGTACAGCCCGGGCCGGACAAGTCTGCCGGATCTGTCGCGTCCGTCCCAACTGAAAATGTGATCCCCCGCCCCCTGCGGGATGCCTTCCGCTTTGTACACTTCCTTGCCCGCCAGGTTGAAAATATTGATTCTCACCGTGGCAGGCTGGCTGAGGCTATAGAGAAGCTGAAAGCGCTCAAAGCGTCCGTTCCCATTGGGCGCGAAAGGATTGGGGCCTCCCGCAAGGTTGGTCAATTCCAAAAACTGCGGCAAATCCAGCTCCACCAGCAAGCTCTTCACTTCGGAAACCGCCGCGTTGCCAGCGCCGTCGAAAGCTTCCACCTGCCAAGACCAGTTTCCCACCCGCAAAGGCTCCGGCACTTGCAGAGAGGTGGCGAATAGCTCATAGGTGAATACGTTCTGATCTTGCCAAATCTTGAGCTGGTAGCGGCTGATCTCTCCGGCTCCCTCCCAGACAAACTGCACCGCCCCTGAGCTGACTTTTTCGCCCGGCAAAAGCAATTGCGGCTTTGCAGGAGGCGCGCTGTCTATGACCACCGTGCATTTCCCAAGCAGAGAGCCGCCGTGTAGCTCCAAACGGTAAGTCCCGTCCGGCAAGACCGCTTCCGCAACGTCGCCTTGCCAGTGGAAGTTAACCTCTCCTTCCCGCGCGGCCGCGGGCAAAATCTCGCCCAAACTCCTGCCTTTGCCATCTGTCACCGTCACATATACTTCCAGCGTCTGAGCCAGGTAAAAACTGACCTCCGTGCCGGAGGCAGGGTTGAATTCCCCATTAGAGACCGTAAGCTGACTGGCCGGCGCTTGGTCATCGTAGTTTACCGCCAGCACCCTGGAAGGGGCGCTTTCGTTTCCCGCCTGATCCGCTTCCGTGAGATAAAGCTGATTTTCTCCCGGCTGCAAACCCGTCACCTTAACCCGCCAAACGCCTCTGGCGTCAGCTGTACCCTGCAAAGCTACGTTGCCGTTGAGATAAGCCCGCACCATAGCTCCCGCCGCAGCCTGAGACGTGAGGGCAACCTCGGGTCTGTTAGTGGTCAGCGCCGAAGATGGCTCCAAAAGTTGCGGACTTTGGGGCGCGACGTTGTCCACCTCCACGCTCACGGCCACCTGGTCTGCATTTTGCCATACCTTACCTGCGGTCGCAAGCTTGATGTAATAAAGCCCGTCGCTCACTAATTCTCCCCGCTCGCCGCGGCCGGCCCAGGTGAGCGTGCCGCTGATGGTCTCATCCTTGCCTTCGGCCAGGGTGGCGATTAACTTTCCGCTCCGGTCTTCCACCCAACTTGAGACCACCCCGGGGTAAGAGAGCCTGTATTCTGCGGTGGCCACGCCGCCTGTGGCGGGCGAGAAAGCTCGCGGCG
>DIPB01000001.1:30829-31190 GCA_002426275.1 Firmicutes bacterium UBA5499 | reverse complement strand
GCCTGCTTTCACCACCGTCACCTTGCCTAGATAAATATCCGAACCCAAGGGATTGCCCGGGATGTAAATGCCAATGCGGAAATCCGTTCCGTCGTTCTGGCGATTGGCAAACTGCGCGTCTTTAAGATGAAAGGTCGCCTCTTTCCAGGTCTCGGTATTCTCCCTTTGGATGACGCCGCCGGTGCTGAAAATTCCTTCCGCCCCGTCGTAGCTGAGGCCGATGATGCCTTCCCCGCGGTCGAAATATTCTATGGTCACGTATGCGTCATTCTGTCCGCCGTGGATATACTGATCGTCTATTCTATAATAGAAAAACTCGCTGCGCTTGCTGCGATCCGTAACGATGGCCGGTCTGCCGCAT
>DIPB01000001.1:28150-30717 GCA_002426275.1 Firmicutes bacterium UBA5499 | reverse complement strand
AGCCGTCGCCAGCTCTGTCTAGGGCTAGCCCGTCTTCCTGCCCCCGCGCCTGATCTGAGAACACCCCGTAATCAGGCGCCAGATCAAGCACGAAATTCACAGCTGTGGAGGCGTCCTGGCTCACAATGATCTGATTTTCCTCTTTGTTATGGTATCCTCTAAGCCCAGCCTCCAAATCATAGCTGCCCGGAGGAAGCCAAAAGTTATAGCCGCCGTCGTCTCCGGACAGGCCGGCCAATTCCGGCTGCGTCTTCACAGCCACCCTGGCGCCGGAGAGGGGCCGCCCGAATTTATCCGTGATCAAGCCCCTAATTTGCCCGGCTTGGGCTGTGAGCTTCGCTTCGTCAAAATAAATGGGGTCCGCTGTCTGCGCGCCGGTCAGGGAATCCACCAGGAAGGAAAACCGCACAAGCGGCAGATCCATCTTTCCCGCGTGATTGTTTTGGTTTCCGCCCCAATGTTCGGGCCAGTTGCCCAGCTCAAACTCCAGCTGCCGCCAGCCTTCCCAGTCCAGAGCGGTGATGGTTACTTGGAAATCTTCGCCGAAGTAATCCCGAACCCTTGCCCGCAGGGGATTGCCGCTGCCGTTGCCGTACACCCAAACGCTGACGCGCCCGGAATTGATGGGCACCGGCTTATTGATGAACAGCTCCACATATCTGGGAGATCCCGAGGCGCCGAAGACATAGGCAAACTTAGCTGCGCCTCCGACTTTGGCCGGCTCGGTTACGGCTTCGACCTTGCTGCTGGGATCAAAGCGATCCCCGCCGACGCTGAGAAAACTCGTGTGATCGAAATCTTCAAGCAATAGCTCCGCCGCTCCGGCCTGCCAGAGGCAGCCGGCGAGCAGCAGGATGAGCAGTCCCATTTTCACTTTCATTTCTTCTTCCCCCTTCTCTCAGAGGATAAGCAACAGCTCTCTCTTCTCAACCGCTTCGCCTGTTGCCAGACGGATCCGCAGCCAAAGCACATACGCTCCCCTCTCCGGCTTTCCCTGCCAGACCAGCTCCGTCTGCTGCGCATGCGGCCTTTCTTCGAGCCTGCCGACTTCTTTCCCAGCCAAATTGTAAATGCGTAAACTAACATTCTCCAGCCTCTCCGCAGCCTCCACGGTCAAAGTCAGCGGCTGCCGCAGCGGCAGGGGATTAGCGTTCAGGGTCACCTTAACCCCAGTCTGCGGCGCAGAGGCCGCTATTTTTCGCACGATCAGCGGCGACCCGGTCAAGGTCAAATATCCTTGTTCTCTCTCCACCGTCTCGCCGTTGAGCCTGCTAAGCGAGTATCTGCCTTCCGGCAGACGATAACTCAGCGAGTCTCCCGTAGACCAGAGAATTTGCACTTCTCCCTGCGGCGAGGCAAAAGCATAATGCCACAGCCCTCCCTGCCCCGCCGACAGCTGCCGGGGGCCGGAGACCTGCCAGAGGCCGCGGCTGATCACGCCCAAAGCCGTATAGCCGCTTTTAAGCGAGTAATCGTAGCGAACCAGGCCGAAATTATGTTCGTTATAGTCCGGATCCACTCCGTCATCATGCAGATCGTACCAGAAGATCTTCTCCGCCATGCCCGAGGCTGCGAGCAGCGTATACATTCTGGCCAAGTACGCCGCCTGAGTGTCCTCGTCCACTCCCCGCTGGGTTTTGTGCGTCGGCCAGCCGATCTCCGTGATCCAAACCGGCTGCGTTCCTCCCTTAGCCGCCACCAAATCCCGCACGGACCGGACCCGCCCCAAAAGATCGGCGTCTTCAGGCGAGGTGGGATAACAATACGGATGGATGGAGACTGCATCCATCCACTCCAGGCCTCCATAATCCAGCACCGCGCCGATAAACTCCAGATCCACTCCGGCAGTGGCGCAGCCGACGATAGTCGCGGAGCTGTCCAGCTGTCTGATCTCTTTCGCCGCCTCCTCAAGGAGCGCCGTGTAATGCTGGGCTTTCTCTCGCTTAGTCCACTGCTTCTGCTGATCGGACAATCCCATGCCGCCGTTATATTCGTTCCAGATCTCCCAATGCTTGACTTGGGGATATCTTCGCACAACGGCTCTCACGTATCCCCGCCAGGCGACGAGCTGCGCCTCCGTCACCGGCGCTCCTCCACCGTAAAGTCCGTTGCCGTAATCTAGGATTACAAGCGGCTTGAGCCCCAGCCTTACGGCCTCGTTCAGATAGGCGTCGTAGGCGGCGGGAAAGGAGAACTCTCCCGGCTGCTTTTCAATGCTGCTCCAATAGAGTTCGTCGCGAATGAAACCAGCGCCGGCTTTCACTGCCAACAGCAGATTATCCGGAAGTTTTCCCTTGCCTTGAGCGTAATGGGTCTGCACGCCCACAAATTCGTTTCCGGACTGCAGCGGCGGCAAAACGGAAAAATATTCTCTGCGCAGCAAAAACTCCGCCCGCCCGCACAGGCACCAGGCTTCAAAAGCATAACTGCCCTGAGCCAACTTGCCTAAAGCCAAAGTGCCGCTGGAGCTTTGGACATCTTTCTCGCATTCGTAGACTACTTCTCCGCCTTTACGCGCCTGCAGTTTCACTTTCGCGGCCGCGCTGCCTTCATACTCCAGGCTGTAA
>DIPB01000001.1:22880-28041 GCA_002426275.1 Firmicutes bacterium UBA5499 | reverse complement strand
TAGGTAACTTCCCGTTTGAACGCTGCCCAGCAGGCTTTTTGCGGACAGCTGATCCAGATAAATGGCATCCGCGCCGCCGGCTGGATAGACGATGAGCTCCAAAAGGCTGAGGGGCAGCGTTATTTGCCTGGTTTCTGTCAGCTCTTGCCAGGCGGATTCCAAAAGCTGCCACTGCCCGGGGAAGACGCCGCCGAGCTCCAAAACGATTTCTTCGCCAGCGCCGTCCGCTAGGCGAAACAAACAGTTTTCCGCAGCCCCGTAGAGCCGCAGACTCATAACTAAGGGCGCGCCCAAAATGGGCAGCGGATACCGGGGCTTAAGATGCAAGGCGCTGCCCGCGTTTAACCCCGAGTAAGCCACCCGCAGCGAACGGCTGCCGGAGAAACGGAAGTCGCTGGCGGCAACCTCTGCTGCGCCCGACTCCGCAGTCGCCTGCCAAGAAGCCGGATCGTCCTCAAAGCCTTCGTCTAGAGGCGACGGCGCGAGAGCGACGGCCGCCGCGAGTTCGTCAACGTAAATGCTGCCGCTTCCCACAAAGGATCTGCTCTTGCTGTCGATCACAAAAGAGTTGAACCGCAGCGGCCAATCCACAGCTCCATCTCCGCCCCAGCTGCCGTCCGGCCTTTCCAGATCCACATAAACCTGCGTCCAAGCCGTAAAATTCAAGCTGCCCACCGTATACTGCAGCCACTCGTCCTCGGCGTCCAAGACCCGCACCCGCAGCGCGTGGCCGCTGCCGTCGCCTCGGACCCAAAAGCCCAGATGCGTCGCTTCCTGCGGAATCGTCAGCTGCTTGATATACTCGCAGTAATTCAATGTGCCGGCAGAGCCGATAAAATCGTAAACCAGCTCTGCCGCCGTACCTGCCACGCTAGGGGAGTCAACCGCGCGCATACCGGTCAGCGGGCCTTGATGATCGCCGGCTGCCCGCCAGCCGCCCGCGCCGGCAAAGGAGTCCAGGAGCTGCACTGTGCCGTAAACCTCTTGCGAGGCCGCAGTCAAACCATAAAGTAAGATGCAAGCTAAAATCAAACTCACCTTCCGCACAGCTCCGGCCTCCTCTTTCTAATCTATCAGCAGCAAATCTCCGAAAGCATAAGCATCCTTGCTCAGACCGATGCCGCTCATGTATTCGATCCAGCCCCGTCTGCCGGCGCCGTCATTGTCGTTGACCAGCAAGGAAAAGCCAAGGAGCGCTCCTGACTTCGGCTCCAAAGTCTGAGGCAGCAGGTCGGACCACTTGATGGCAGCTTCGTAGACGGTTTTAGTTCCCGTCCTGCGCACAGCGCCTGCAAACTGCGGGAGATTCCCCACGTCGAAGCCGCTGGGAGCCGACCAGCGCCAGTTTACCACCTCTGTGCCGCTGAGAGCGAAGCCAAGCTCGTGAAAGCCCATGCTGCCCGGTACTTGCTGCCTGCCCGGATCGATGGCGAACTGAATGCCATCTCCCTGCCAGCTGTCGCTGCCGAGCCCTGCTTGATAATGCTGGTTGTCCGTGACCTCGACCGCCAGATAGAGGTTCTCCTGATCCCACATCAAATAACCTGTGCCGCTCAAATCAGTCTTTCCGCCCCAGCCTGTGATTAGCTTGATCTGGCTGGCCTGATCCATCACAAAGGGCATGGCGCCTTTCCATTCGGACAGTTCCCCGTCAATTTGCGGCTTCTCTTTAGCGCGAATAGCAGCCAGGAAGCTCACATTTCTGTCAAAAGTCAGCGTCTGTCCGGTGTTGAGTCTCAGCTCCAAAAGGAGCTTTGCCGCTCCTTCGGCCGGCAAAGCGGGCGCCGCCACGACTATCGTCTGTTTGGAGCCGGGCAGCAAATTTTTAAAAGGAATGGGTTCGATTCTCTCCGCCCATCCTGCAGGCTCTCTGACCGTTAGCAAACCGCTTGCCGCCTGCTGCGAGGAATGATTTTCTAGCTCCAGCTTCAGGTCCCATTTTACCCAGCCGCCGCCAGCCGCAACTTGCGGTGTCGCCGTGACTAGAATGGGATTTATTACATTGCATGTCACCTGCAGCTGTCCCAAAATCTCATTTCCAGCCGCGGGATAGAGCAAAATCTCATAGCTTTGCTCCACGGCCTGTGGCGCGACTCCAATCTGCAATTGAACATCCGAATTGCCAGCGAATTTTGTCTCTCCCTCAAGCTGCCAACCTGTCGGCAAATCCGCGTAAAACCGACCGTTCTTTCCCCCCGGACTTTTGATCTGCAGCTTTGCCTTTTCGCCGGCCACAACCTTGAGTTCGGAGTTTTCCATGGCAAAAGCCGGCGCGACCGGTTCGATGCCGTCAAAATTCCCGCTAAGATATTGCGGCAGCGCTGAGATGGTAACCGTGGCCACTCCGTCCACAGGGGAAAGCGGGATTTTATTCCCGAACAGATCTGTCAGCTCCACTTGTCCTGCTGCCCTCAGGCCTATGTTCTCAGTGCCGCTTGTGGACCAGAGCACCAATAGGTCTTTACCTTGCTTGCTGAATCTGAAAATCCTTTTGCTGTCCTGCTGAAACGCCTCCTGGAACTTGCTTTCCCGCAGCATGGCCGTCATGGTGTTATAAGCCAGATAGTTATCCTTGGCGGACCAAGGCACCTCTTCCCCCTGCCAGCAGCGCAAAAGCCCGAAATTGTTCTCATTGTACTGCAGATCCGTTCCGTCGTTTTGCAGATCATACCAGAAGATAGCCTCCGGAATGCCGCTGGCTATCCCCAGCACATGCATGCGGACTGCATAAGCCCCGGACATGAGCTCCGTCACGCCCCGGCGATCCAACTGAGTGGGCCAGCCGATTTCCGTAACGTAAACTGGCATGTCGCAGTCATAGCGCAGCAGCAGCGCCTTCGTCAGCTCCAGATTCTTCACAAAGCCGGCCCCGTCGGGGCTGTTGGGATAGGAATAGGGATGGATCGAGACTGCGTCCATCAACTTTCCTCCTCCGGCTTTCAGGACTCTTTCGATCCAGCCCAAATCGGTCCCCGCGGTAACGCCGCCGATCACCACCGCCTGAGGGTTCGCTTTTTTGATTGCCGGGTAAACTATCTCCAGCAGCTTGGCGTAAACCTCCGGCGTCTGGCGATCCCTATTGCCCATGCCGCCGTTCCACTCATTCCAGATTTCAAAGTGAGAGATCCTGCCTTTGAAGTGCCCGACCAAAGTGGTTGCGTATCTGGTAAAGGCCGCCATTCCTTCCGGTGTGCGGGGAGATTGCCCGTTGTCATAGAAACTGTTGCCGTAGCTCAAAATCAAAAGCACCCGCAGATCGTGCTTTCTTGCCGTGTCAACATAGCGATCCCACTCCGGCAAAATCTTGATCTGGCCTTTCACCCGTTCGGCGCCTTGCCAATACATTTCGTCGCGGATCCAGTTGGCGCCCGCCAGAGCGGCCAAGGGGATGTTCTTGTCGATATCTCCCTTATTTTGAGCAAAGTGGGTGCACACGCCGAAGATGCCTTCGCCCCGGACGGCGGGCTGAGGCAGGACTCTGCTGAACGGCAGCTCCTTTTCCATGCGGATCACCCTGTCCGTGCTGAAAAGATAAAGTTTCAACTTGAAGGAGCCGGTCGTCTTCACCGGCAGCTCAAGCTCCGAGCTGGCCTTGGCCCGCGCTTGCACTTCCAAATTGAGCTTACCGCTTGCTATAGTGCGCTCCGCGGCGCTGTCCACCCAATAGTTAATCTCCAGCTGCCGAGCCACAGCGGCGTGATTGATGAAATTCAGCTTTATCTTCACCGGCTCATCCGGAACGAAGATATTTCCCACCTTCGCGCTCTCTGAATAAAACTCCAGGCTTTCGGAGGCGGGAACCAAAGCTTCCGCAGTTATGGCGTCTAGATAGATTCTGCCTTGGCCTACGAAAGATTTGGCTTTGCTGTCCACCACAATGGAGTTCAACTTCAGCGGATAAGTCGGTTTGCCGTCATTATCTCCATACCAGTGGCCGTCTGGACGATTTAGATCAATTGTCTTTTGCTGCCAGCCCAGCCAATTTAGAGCGCCCACGGTATACTGCAGAAATTCGCCGCTGCGATCCAGAAGCCTCACCCTCAGGAAGTGTCCCGAGCCGTCGCCGTGCACCCAAAAGCTCATTTGCGCGCACTTCCCGGGCAGAGCTACGAGCTTAATGTATTCGCAGAAATTCAAAGTGCTGGCAGAACCGATGAAATCATATGTCAGCTCCGCCGCTCCTTTTCCCTCCATCACAGGCGCGCTTACCTGCCTGATGGCTGTCTTGGGACCTGGATGATCCCCTGCGGCTCTCCAGCCGCTGAGATTCTCAAAGAGTTCGATTTTCTCCGAAACCTGATATACATCCTCCGCACTTACTTGTCCCAAAAGGCAAACCAGGAGCGAAACTGCCAACCAAATTCGCCAACGCATCTTTCGGCCTCCTTTTTATTTGATGACCAGCAGCGGTCTTTGCACCACGGCGGGAGCGCCGTAGTTCGGGTTTGTGGCCACCAGCCGCAAGAGATAAGTTCCGGCTGAGACTTTGACTCCGGCTCTATCTGTGCCGTCCCAGCTGATGAAATGATCCCCAGACGCTTGTTGTCCTAGCTCGACGGCCCTGACAAGCTTGCCGGAGAGATTGTAAATCCAAAGCTTAACCTCCGCCTCCTGCTGAAGCGTATAGCTAATCAGCAGCCTTTCTCTGCGCCCGTCTCCATTGGGAGTGAAAGGGTTGGGCGCGATCGCGGCGTTCACCAGCGCAAATTTATCCGTCTGCAGCGCAGTTAAACTGAAGCTGCTCTCCGCAGGCAGCGAGTGATTTCCGGCCTCATCCACGGCCGTCACTTGCCACGAGTACTGACCGCTCTCTAAAGCGGCGGGTTTGAATGTGGCGCCGTGCACGATCTCGGCTGCTTGCGGAAGCTCTCCCTTGCCTAGCGCCACTAAAAAATAGGCGGCATCATGTAGTTGTTCCCACTCGAGTGTCGGAGTGCCGGTAACCTTAGCGGCCGCGGCCGGGTACATAAGCAGCGGCGCCTGCGGCGGCGTATTGTCTATCCTGACCCTCCCCGACAGAGGAACCAGCTGGCTCTGGCCGCTGGCAACGCTCAGCTGATAATCATAATCTCCGTCCGGCAGCAGCCCCGCTTCCGTCGTACCGTTCCAAGAGATCTGCACATCCTGCTCCTGCTCGATTGCCAGCTGTCGCTGATCAACT
>DIPB01000001.1:19429-22747 GCA_002426275.1 Firmicutes bacterium UBA5499 | reverse complement strand
CGCTGATCAACTAGCTTATCGCCCTGCCGCACGCTGAAATCAACCGTCGCCGCAGTAAGCAAATGGAAAGAAACCACCAGCGCGTCCCGTACGCCATTGCCGTCTTGAGGCGAGATTAAATCCCCGTTGAGCACATTGACGATGCCAATAGTGCGCTGGGGATCATAATCCACGGTCAGCTCTCTGGAGCTCTCGCTGGGGTTGCCCAGCTTGTCATAGGCAACAACCCACAGCTTATTGACGCCTTCCAGCAACGCGACAGTCAGCTGAAAGCTTCCCGCAGGATCCGTGTTGCCGCTTGCCGCCTCGACAATATTGCCGTCAAAGCTCCTGAATGCTTTCACGGTCGACTCCTCGTTCACTTTCCCAGCCAGCGCCAAAAGCTCCTGATTATGCTCCAGCGTTTCAGCGTCTTCCCACTGGGGATACGTCAAGGCCGGCCTCGCCGGACCCGTGTTGTCGACTGTCACCTGACATTGCGTCTCCACCGTGGCAGCATCGTTTACGGCCTCCAGCCGGACGGTATAAACTCCGTCCGCCAGCGGCGCGCCCGCTTCTTTTCCATCCCAGGAAACTGTGGCGCCTCCTCGCAGCGGTTGGCGATTCACAAGGGTCCGAACGCTATCGCCTGTGGAAGTTAATACTTCCACAGTGGTCAAGGCGCTGCTTGCAACCGCATACTCTATGGCGACGGTTTGATCCAGCCGCGGCGAAAAACTCGCTTTATCGCCGGCCACAGTCGCCGAGTTTGTAACCGGAAGCAATCGCACGTCGTCAAACCAAATTGTTCCCGCGGCGCCGCTGGGAATACGGAAATAAAATTTCATGGTGTCAGTATCGGGCTTCAACTTGCCGCCTTCAATAGGAATCAGATATTGTGTCCAGTCCTGCGTGTTTACAGTCGCGACCGACGTCGTTATCCAATCAAGTGCCTGATCGTTCACATTGATCGGCTGTACGTTGACTACTATGCCGCCGGCTTGTGAAAACCCCTCGGTTTTAACCCAAAATGAAAGCTCGTAATCAAGCTTTGTGTCGACCGGAATCCAGGTGGTGCTGGTCCATTGCTCAGACGCCTTGCCTACTGCTTTGAGGGAGCTCTGCCCGCTATGAGAGGTAGTCTGATCAATAGCGAAACTGGCATCGCTTGCCATGTTGGGCCAAAGGTCTGCTTCAAAGCCCAATTCCCCCTCCGCGGACAGTTCCACCTGAAGACTTTCGCCGCTTTCGGTCACTTGGAGCAAAGTCCTATAAGCGCTGAAGCCTCCCAGCGCGACCTCCAACCGATACTCGCCTACGGGAACGTCCGGTATGCTGAAGCTCCCCCCCGGGCCGGACACAACTTTGTAGTTCGTACTGCCGTATGTCGTGTTGCGCATGGTAATCATTGCGCCCTGAAGAAAAACCGGAAGCTGAGGGTTAGCGTTTTTGATCGTTCCGCTTACCGTCACGGTAGGCACCTTCTTGATCTTCACAAAGGAGAAATAGTCGTCGTCTTCGTTACTATCCCACTTGGCGTTCAAACGAAAGTCACCGCCATTGGCCCTATTGGCAAAGCGCGCGTCCGGCAGTCTGATGGTGACGGTCTTCCAAGTTTGAGTATTCGTCTTCGTAATGGTAGGACCAACCTTCCAACTGTTGTCCTTGCTGTCATAATCTATGCGCCAGCCGCCGGTGCCGAGGTCGAAATAAGTGACTGTCACGTCGACTATCCCTACCTGATCGAAAAGATAATTATCATCTACGTTGAAAAAGAGGAAAAAATTCCTTACGGCCCTATTGCTGCGCCTGCAATCTTCTCCCGCAAACATGCCGATGGCGGGAATGCCCTCGCCTACATATGAGCTAAAATTCAAGCCGGAACTGACATTGTACTGTCCCATCTTAATCCAAACTCCGTCGCTATGGCCTGAGCTTAAACGCACGTCCGGAATGTTGTTTTGCCCGGGCAGGATCTCCACTTCTCGCTGGCTTGTTTCAAAGCCGCTTTTGCTTGCCACAAGCCTATAGCTGCCGGGCGCCAGTTTGGGAATAGCGAAGGCCCCGTCGGAGCCAACCGTTACGGTAAGGGGAGAGAAGGGATAATCCGCATGGTAAAGCGCCGCTTGCGTCCCTGCCATAGACCCGTCGCCAACTATTTTCCCAGTCAAAGAAGCTGAAGCCACAGGCACTTTTCTCACAGTCACCAAATGGACCGCCATATTGGCTCCCGCGCTATAGCGATTATCCGCTAAAATCCTGAAATCTGCTCCATTGATCATATTGGTGAACTCAAAATCCTGCAGCAAAAATTTCGCCCGGCGCCAGCTATTGCCTCTCATATATTCGCTGGGCGATGTCTTTCGCAAGCTCCCGCCTGCTGCCCAATACTCTATGATCGGACCCCAGATTGACAATTTATCATCATAATATTCGATCTCAACTTCCAGAACATGGCCCGGGTCCTGCGCGTAAAGAAACGTATCGTCCACATCAAAATAGATGTAATGTTTCCCTGAAGCGACATTTGTTTTGAGAGCTGTTTCCCCTCCCAAATCCTGGATGAAATCTGCGGCCCCGTCCCCCGTGGAGGGAACTCGGAAAAGGCCTGTGCTGGTGTCCCAGGCCGCGTTCGTAAACTCCAGCGAAATTGTATCCGAAAAATCCGGCGCCTCCATTTGCGCCAGATAAAATGTCCCGCTGGTCTCTTCACCCGCTCCGAAATCTAAAATAATGCAGTCAATGCTCAAACCGCCGTCGATAACGTCGTTATTATTTCCCCCAAACGATTCTCCGGGAGACAAATCATTGAAGACCGCCTGTCGCCATTGCCCTGTCCAGTTCAAATCTCCCCATGTATACTGAAACTTCTCTCCGCTTTGGTCCCTGCCCCTGAATCTTAAAGCTTTATTGCAATTATTTCCCCAGACGTAGAATGAAAACGGCGCTGAGATCAAAGTCGATCGCTTATACGCAACGGTGAGATAGCGAGACCCGCTGGGTTTCGCCGGCATCCGATAGTTAATTTTCAGCGCTTGCCTTTCCCCATAGGAGACAACCTCCACAGAGGAGCTTGCAGTGTCGGCTCCGCCCTCAGAGACTATCTCCCAATTGTCCGCGCTGGAAAAGTCGTCGACTATCCTCCCTTCCGCAATGGGAATGACCAAGAAAAGCAAACATAGCCAACTCAAAGCACAAAACGAAATCGCCCTTTGAGAGTGCGTCGTAAAGACTCTCATCTACATCCCCCCTCTGAAATTACCCTCTTGGCGCTTGATAACCTGACGATTAACTTGGTCTGCAAAACTTTTTGCGTCAACGTACCCGTTCCCCGAATTT
>DIPB01000001.1:19072-19282 GCA_002426275.1 Firmicutes bacterium UBA5499 | reverse complement strand
GTGCTCCCATCTCTTCGCAGGGCTGTTCCACTGTAGTCAGAGACGGAAGCACGAAGCTGCTGACAGGAGCGTTATCAAACCCGACGACGGATAAGCGTTGGGGCACGCTCAGCCCCAATTTGGCAGCGAGCCTCATCACTCTGATGGCGATTAAATCAGCAGTAAAAATGGCCGTCATTTCCCTCTCTCTAATAAATCGCTCAATTTCCC
>DIPB01000001.1:18498-18891 GCA_002426275.1 Firmicutes bacterium UBA5499 | reverse complement strand
AAATCGCTCAATTTCCCCGTCAGAGATCTCTTTGTCCTTTTTGAACAAAAGCAGCTCAGGGGCAAGGCTCATCCCCGAACTTTCCAGTGCCAGCTGATACCCCTTGATCCGTTGCTCTACTGAACTCATTCCCTTGTCGCAGCAAATCATCGCGATCTTGGTATGTCCTAAAGCAAGGAGATGTTTCACCGCTTGATACGAACCCATGAAATTATCCGCCACCACAAAATCAGTCGGAATTTCAGGCAGATCGTGATCTATCAGCACAAAAGGATATGCCTTCTCCCGCAGCCGCAAGATATTTTCTACCGCTTGGGAAGAAATCCCAAAATAATAAATAATCCCAGCCACGCCTTCCTGATATAATTCATCAAGCAAGCTCCATTCGTCAGC
>DIPB01000001.1:17747-18391 GCA_002426275.1 Firmicutes bacterium UBA5499 | reverse complement strand
TCAAGCAAGCTCCATTCGTCAGCCACCCACTGCGAATTGACGAAAATCACCCGATACCCATTGGCAGCCGCCTCCCTTTCCGCTCCTTTTAAAATTCTGCCAGTGTGAGCGTCTGTTCTATATGGTAGCACAACCCCTAGCTGCTTCCCTTGATTGAATTTCTGCACAGAGCTGGCAGATTTTACGAAAGTCCCCTTCCCTGCCTGTCTATACAATAACCCCTCTCTGGTTAATTCCAGTAGCGCTTGTCTCACAGTGAAACGGCTCACTTGAAACTGCCTGCTTAAAGCCACTTCTCCAGGCAGGCAGTCTCCTACAGCCCACTTCCCCTGCCCAATCTCTGTTTGCAGTCGCTCTTTGATTTGTCGATATAAAGGAATAGCCATTTTTCTCTCTCTTCGTTTCAATTATTTATTTGTCCGTATTTATATTTATTTTCACTTCGTTTTGAAATTCCTCCATAATCATTGGCGGGGACTAGCTAAATTATCATTCTCCCTGCATGCACCGCGCGCTCTTATGTATTCAGCTTTTATGCTAAGGCTCTGAGCTCTTTCGCTCTGTAGTGGACAGCCGCGCAAGAAATTGCGTTTTTAAAATCTTTTGCGTCAAGCCATCGCTTCCTTTAATTTTGTTGATCAATA
>DIPB01000001.1:8436-17621 GCA_002426275.1 Firmicutes bacterium UBA5499 | reverse complement strand
TCTCCCATCTCTTCGCAATGCTGCTCTATGGTAGTCAAAGTGGGTAACAGCAAACTACCCACCGCAATGTTATCAAAGCCGACGATGGATAATTGTTCGGGCACTTTAACCCCCGCTTGCGCGGCGAGCCGCATGGCTCTGATGGCGATTAAGTCCGTAGTGAAAAGCGCAGTCATTTCTTTACCCTTGATGAATCTCTCTATTTCCGCATCGGAAATCACTCTTTCTCGTTTCAGCAAAAGCAGTTCCGGACAAATACTGACCCCGGCGCTTTGCATGGCCAACTGATAGCCCTTGATCCTCTGTCCGATTGAGCTCATTTCCCGATCGCAGAACATCATGGCGATCCTGGTATGACCTAAAGAGAGGAGATGCTTTACCGCCTGATACGAACCCATGAAATTATCCGCCGCCACAAAATCCGTTGGAATTTCCGGCAAATAGTGATCCACAAGCACAAATGGACGCGCATTTTCCCGCAGCCGCAGGACACTTTCTTCAGCCTGACTGAGGACCCCGAAGTAATAGATGATCCCAGCCACGCCTTCTTGATATAATGCGTCAAGCAAGCTCCATTCGTCAGCTGCATCCTGAGAATTGACGAAAATCACCCGGTAGCCATTGGCAGTCGCCTCCCGTTCGGCGCCTTTTAAAATCCTGCCGGTATGTGCATCCGCTACATATGGGAGCACAAGACCAAGTTGTTTCCCTTTGTTCGTTTCCTCTGCTTTTTGAACCGGCCTGGCGGATTCTAAAAAGGTTCCCTTCCCTGCGTGTCTGGACAGCAGTCCCTCGTTGGTCAGCTCCAGCAACGCTTGCCGGACGGTGAACCTGCTGACGCCAAATTCTCGGCACAATTCCAGCTCTCCGGGCAAACAATCTCCCACTGCCCATTTCCCGCGCCCAATGTCGCTTTGCAGCTGTGCTTTAACTTTTCGGTATAAAGGTTCGTTCATTTTTCTCCCGCTTATTCACTTAATAACTTCAATTGTCCATATGTATATAATATACTCCGTTTTGAAAGATAATTCCTCCCATTTTTAAAAATATTTTTAAAAATCAGTTAAATAACCATAAAAATCCCTGCTAGCAAAGCGGGTACGGCCTTTTGTTGAGCAAGATAATAATGTACAATACAAACGCTTGAACCCAAACAAATCAATAGCTGGATAACAGGGCAACCCCTTTTCATTCCCCACCCAGGTTACGAACTTGCATACTTGCCCTCATATGACAAGTTAAGCCACCACCCGCGCCTTACGAGTGATGGCCTAACTTGTCGTCTATCATTAGTCCAGTGCACATAATGCCATTGCTGGTCTCCATTTCTTTACGGAAAGTTTCAGCGGCCTATCTTCACTATTTCGCCAGATTATTTAAGAATCTATCCTGGAATCCACTGGCCGCTTTGATTAGCAACGTTTTGGAATCGGCATTCTTTGTTGTCAAGATCTCTTGGATCGCAGGTCCCAGATACTCAGAATAAAGCTGTTGACAGAAAAACGGAGGTTCCGGCCTCATATATTTGGCCGCTTCCTTCCAGACATCTGGAAAATCAACTAACACATCTTTATAAGCCGCAGCTGCTACTCTGGCCTTTCTATCGGCTTCTCCGGTAAAGATGGGCAAAGCGGAAAGCACGCCGACTTGTCCCTGACGTCGCAGATCTTCTCCTCGTTCTTCGATGCGCTCAGGGGACACCGTACCTAAAACGCGCCAGGCGATCCATTTGAAAGCCGCCTTTTGCACTTCAGGAGAGCTTTGCGGATTGATGATGTAATAATTGCCGCCCATCTGGTTGGCCCGGCCTGCGGGACCGGCTGGCAGCAAAGCCATGCCGATATCAGCAGGGTTCATATCGTACTGGTTGATTAAATTGGGAATCCAATCATTGGAACCGAACATCATCCCGATCTGACCGGCGGCAAAGCGCTGCTGCAGTTCCTGCGCAGTGGACAGAAGGTTTGTCTGTAAAACATTATGCCTCCAACGCAAAGCCTTAATGAAATCCAAAGCCGTCACTGCCTGCGGGCTGTCAAAGACAGCCTGCCATTTGCCATCCACTTGTCTTTGAAAATCTCCGCCGGCCTGCCAGACCCAGTTGAGCAACCCCCAGCCTGCCTCCGCCCCGTTACCCATAATGCCAAACCCGGCAATTCCTTTTTCCCTATTTGCCAACTTTGCCGCACACTGGACAAATTCTTCCCATGTCTGAGGCGGCTTTGGCTGGCCGGCACTATCCACCAGTCCGTTTTCTTTAAACAAACGCTTGTTATACCACAGCCCCATGATATATCCATTGGTAGGCAAGGCATATATTTTTTCTTTCTGGACAAAAGGCTGAAGCACTTTCATATTCAGCTGTTCTTTGTATTCCCACTGGGAAATCATTGCAGTGAGATCAAGGGCGTAACCGCGTTCGGCAACATAGCCTTCTGTGGCCCAAAGGCTGATGATATCTTCGGCCGTGCCTCCCGCCATGCTGGTAGCGAAACTGTCCGGCGAATACGGCCGATCCGTCCAGCGGATTTCGATCTCCGGATAGAGCTCGTTAAAGCGGGCGATGTCCTCTTTCAGCCTTTTGACCGCCACCTTGTCCGTTTCTTTAGGCCCCGCGTTCATCACCACAACGATTTTGTTCTGGGATACTGCCGCTCTTTGTTCAGTACCTTTGTTGCTCATGCTGACAAAAATTCCAATTGCAGCGGCCACCAGGATCACCAATGAGAGCCGCCATTTTTGTCGAGTAGCCATCGCCAAATCGCTCCTTTACAGAATCCAGTTGTTATCATCCAGCGAGCATTGCACGGGCTCACAAGCTGAATTTCCCTCCTGTGCCATCCGTTGTCATCATCGCCGGAGCGAGCCATCACATTATGGCAGCTCCTCAAAATCAAGCTCTTTAATTTTTTGTCTGCTGTTCTGTACCTCCCTGAGCACTTTGTCTTCGAATTTTGAAGAATTCACGCCTACATAATAGAGAGCTGTAGATACATCCTTCATTTGCAGTGAAATCTTGCCTGCACGCGGTTCCACAACTGTCAGCTTATCATCCCAGAAATCGTATACCAGCAAAGGCTGGTCACAAGGGACAGAGATCTCAATCGTTCTATTAACGCCTGAAGAGTCATATTTCAATGGTCCTTCTTCTTTCCGCCAAGAGGACAGAGCGGAAAGATCCCAAGCCGCTATACTATACCCGCAACCATTTGCAAGCTCAAATGCTTGCACAGCAACCTCAGGTTCAGCAAGGCAAATTGGCTTTTGCCCAATAAAATTCGCGATGCCTTCCATTACTTTAACGTCCAAGGACTCCGTACCTGTATCATTGGGCGGATAGTGCAGATAGATAACGTGACTCTCCCCTACTCTTACCCTGCTAACCAGAGGCCCACAATCTGTCCCGATCAGCGTCTCGCCATGCTCAATTGCAGTCAAGGAATTTGTCAAGGCAAATTGTTGGCCCGGAGAAAACAAATCCCGCCAGAGGGGAGTGACTTCTGTAATTGCAAACGATTTTTCCCCTGTGGAAGTGATTTCACCCAAACCAAGTTGGTCCGCTGACTTTTTGCCCAGGTAAGCCGAGGTGTTCATCCCTCCGAAGTCAGCCGCATCCCTGGTGGGCACAAATGAATGCGTAACTAAGGTACGCCCAGGTTTGCCCACAAGCCAGTCATGGATCAGCTCCAAATCTCCTACCCGCGGTTCCCTGGGCGAATAAAACAGGACCGCATACTGTTCCAAGTTTTTCTCCAGCTCAAAGCTGTCCCGCAGCTGAAAAGGCAAATGTGCCCTAGACAAGCCGGAAGCAAAGCTATACTTCCGATCCAACGAAGAAAACAAGCTGCCCGTCGCCTTAGCCGGAGGCCGATCAGCGACGCACAAGATATTCGTCTCTGGAACTTTGGGAAATTCTGCTCGAGCTTGTTGAAAAGCCAATGCTTTGGCAACTCCGTCTCGAAAGCGAACAAACTCTGGATGTGTTGGCTCGCTCATTTGCTCAAAAGTCGCGTGATCTAAAAAGTCATTGTCAAAGTCATCTGCTCTGCTGGCCGCGGAAAGAACGTAAGCGCCATTGTAGGCGACTCGCCAGTCCCAATAGGGAGCACCATGCCCGCCGGCGCCTGTTTCAAACAAAACAGAAAGTCTGCTCCCACCCCTGTCAGCTTGCTCACGAAGATATGACAAGGAGTGATATGCGGCTTCAGCATGGAAAGCGACATTGCCAAACCATTCAGGAAATAAATTGCCGACGCCTTCGCTCCGCACAAGAAAAACATAATCGCTGGAACCATACGTATCTTCCGGGTTGGGAATCATCCAAAGTCCCTGTCCGCCCTTGCTGTGATAATATCTGCCAATCTTATCCGCCAATTTCACCCATTCATACGAACGGAGATACAGAAAAAGCACCCAACGTTTTTGATTAATAGTGCCGCCGGCATCCGGCAGGGGCGGAGCAAACTCTTCCCAGCTTGTCAAAGCTAAATCTTCCGGCAGGGGGAAAAATCCATTGTAAGCGCGAAAATAATCCGGAAAACGCAGGGTGGAAGTCTTGATTCCGTCTCTAATCATTAATCCTTCGTCTATGCCCAGCAAATCCTTGCGGTAAGCATCAACCATAACGGGAGCATATCCCCAGCGGCCGCCCTTCCAAGGAAAGGTATAATCCGCCACCATCCAAACGCCGATCCCGGATTTTACCAAGGCATCCACTATCTGTTTACAGCCCTCAAACACAGCAGGATGAGCGAAGGCATAGCTGTGTAATCTCAAAAAATCAGGACTTTGGGCAAAGGGAATGAAATTGGGAGATTCGCCGGACTGATTCTGATCGAACGCCTGCTGTCGGGTTAAATATTTGATGAAACTTGAAGTTAAATTGGAGTAATAGACATAAGGAATATCCTGTGCCAACAGGGAATTGACCGCTACCGGGCCGTAAGCCGACGTTCCGAACCTGCCAAATAAGCGCTTGAATTGTAGCGGCACTTGCGCTTCTAACAACTTGGCCGTAGTGAGACAAGGAAGATAAACGTAGCCAGATTCGCTTGGCCACCTCAAAGGTTGTTCCCAGTTCGGATCCGCCCATAGGCCGTCATTTTCGCAATTAAAAACCTGTTCTTGAGCAGACTGTCCCGTCAACTTTACCCCATCAACATAGAAAACGGTTTTCGTGTCGCCGGATAGTTCAAAAGCCAAACCGCCTATTTTCTCCCATTCAAGCTTACCGTTTCCTATAGGCCAACCTCGCATCTGAGCGCGATCGATCTGGAAATGATGCCAAGTATTGGGAATTACGTTGGCTAGCTTTTGACTCAGGCAAACCCACCTGTCGTCATCTTTCTCAAGCAAAAAGACCAGCAGCGAGGGATTGCCTTCCAGCTGTTCCAAATACAGATCAAAGCTCAAGGTATCAAAATCGGCAAGCTCCAAACCAGGTCTCAGGCTCTGTCTTATGCTCCAAAAATTTTTGCCGTCAGAGTCATTGTTCCACTGGATTTTCAGAGAAAAACCGAGGCTATTATTTTGTGATACCAAATCGCTCGTATCCAGCAAACCCGCTTTCCCTTGCCAGCCGAACCCATTTAAAAATACCAGCTCATCTATGCTATATGCCAGCGCTGACCCGCAGAGAACCAGGCAGACCATTACAAGCCAGATGGCGCTTTTATTCTTAGAACTCATCTTCTCCTCCAGCTGAAAAGTGGCTTTGGCCATCATCAGTTTAAAAACCCGCCTTTAGCATAAGATACAGAGACTGAGCCTGAAAATCATCATTTCCATTCGCTCTCTGGCAGCCAAAGAACAAAGCTGTCTGGGGACTGATCTCCACCCGCACGCCTGCCCGCAAATAGTTAGCGTTATCTTCTTGTTCCGCCTGCTTACGCTGTTCAACCGCAATCTTCTTATTCCCCACAAACAAAGTCCAACCGGGCTGCAGATCATAACTAAATCCCAGATCAAGAATTCTCTTACATAGCGCAAAGGCTTCTCCCTCAGGGCCTTTACGTGTTGTTTGTGAGTTTTGATAATTGCCAAGCAGGTCGATTCTGCCGGCATAGGAAGCCAAGTCTCGCCGCTTGATAAGTTCGCCCAGATTGAAGGAACCGCCTATCTTATCCACAACTAAATGTCTGGGAGAAGTTATTGCCGCGACAATGCTTCCCGCATCATCTGCAGGCCGGACTTCAGTCAAATTCAAATGCTCGAAATACGCTCTCTGACCTAAAGAGAACTCGAGGCGCGTTCCTTTGCGGTTTGGCGTGGCAAGCCCAAAGGGCAACGGCTCATTTGCAGCCGAGTCAACCTCCTGTCCTGTCGCTGTCAATTGCTCATCTAGCCCAAACCAAGATGCTCCCAGACTGTCTAAGCCATAATCTCGCGATTGGGCAGTGGGCGCGTAAAAGAAAGGACCGTTACCTATATAGGAAGCCTTTACAGTCAAAGCATCCCTTCGATATTCCAAACCGATATTGAAGGCGTAATCTCTGATCGCTGGAAGGCCGGCCAACGCATTCTCATCATAGAGACTGCGCACGCACTCAGTGCTGATGGTCAATCCTTTGAGCTGTAATTCTCCAACCGCTCCCAACAGCTCGCTCGTGAGAGGCGCCCCCCGGCCGGAGGCGGAATCATCCTTCAGCGTAACGTAATTAGCTCCTACTCCCAATCCTACCAGCGGCTGCAAATAGCTGCTCAGTCCCCACAAATACCTGTGAAAAGGCGCGCCATTGTCTTTGCTCTGCACCCTAGCCAGCAAGCCTTCGGCTTCAAAATTATCCAGAGCATATCTCGCCTGAAAACCTTCAAGTTTTCTTTTATTTGCTTCTATCCCTAAATCAAGACGTTCTTCAGCACGTTGAAATTGAAAAATCGGAGACTCAAACTCAGGATCGTACGCAGCGTAGAAAAGGGTCAATGGCGTAAACCCAGCCCAATATGTTCCGGCTCTGACTTGCCAATTTTGCTCTGCCACCTGAAAGCTAAAATTATCAGCTTTTAAGTCTGTAGACTTTGAAGCCCAATTTAGGGAGCCGGTCAAGTCATTTGAAATCTGCACTTTAGAGCCTACGCCCATTCTTAACGTAAACTTAGCCTGCTGCTGTCCTAAAACGCCATCTGACAACAAACCGCCGTTAAAATCAATGGCTTCCTCCCGTCCCGCCCCTGTGAGAAAATTCCTCGTTACCAGTCCTTTTGTTGTTCCACGGATCTGAAAGCGAATCTGACTGAATAACGCTTCTTGTTCACCCTCAAGTCTCGCCACTTCCCGCTGCAGAGAATTAATTTCATCCACAATAGACGTCTCGCTATTTGAGGCTGCCAACACACTGCAATTGAATGCCAACAGCAGCATTAAGGTCCCCACAATCTTTCGCCTCATCTGAGTCCCTCCTCTGAAAGTCAGCTAATAAACAAACCGGTAGGAAAAATAGATGTCACGTTTATGCGAATTGCCGGTGACATCATCTGTGTAATCTAAGCTCAATCTAACGCCCGAAGAAATTCTTCCGTCATATTGAATTTCATGCTTCCAACCTGAGCTATGCCGCCCCAGGTCATCGATACTTTTCCTGGCAAGCTTCAGTTCAACGGTACCTGCGCCGGTTTTCACATTCAACTCTAAATATGGCGTCACAAGGCTTTGTCTGTTATCGAAGCTGGGCGTCTGATGCCGCGAATTAGCCACCTTATAGCCAACGGCCGCAGTCAAGCCGGTAAAACTTCTTCTCAGTTTACAATCGTAAATATCCTGTCTGTAGCGCAAAGAATTGGGTCTCGCGGTGAGATAGGAGCCGCAAGATAGCTCAAGCGCGCTTTGCAAATCCAAGTCAATAG
This sequence comes from Firmicutes bacterium UBA5499, assembly GCA_002426275.1. Lineage (GTDB taxonomy): Bacteria > Bacillota > DTU084 > DTU084 > DTU084 > UBA5499. The sequence goes on along the minus strand of DIPB01000001.1, from coordinate 9,779 downwards.
TAGAGGAAACACCAAGAAAGCCAAATGTTTTTCTCGCTTCGGCGACAGGTTCCAATTCCCGGGTATAAACAAGATTAAAATCGGTGCTTGTGGCAAGGCTGCCGACGATTTTGCGGACTGGACCAAACCTGAATTGGAGCTGCCCCGCATTTGCCAGATAATCAGGTATCCGCGGATTCTCTTCCTCTTGATAGAGATAATCGTCCGGCAGCTGGCGAACTGTATTGTAGTCTGTGGGGTAATCCTTGGTAATTCTATAAGAAGAAAAATGTACAGGGACCCTTGTGCTCTTAAATCTTAAATCGCTGGTGTTGGCGCTCAGGCGAAAAGCAGAGCCAGCTTTGGCTATCGGTCCACGCAAAAGGTCATTATCCTTGCTGCTAAGGCAGAGCTCTGATATTATCGAACACCAATTGCCCAGGAGCATACCGTCAAAATTAACCAGTGAACTTAAGATCTTGCTATCGTAAGCTCGACTGGCGCTTGGCTGCGAGTTGTCATCGAAAACCCGCAAATACGATAATGTCAAGCCAGCGTTTTTCAGTCGCGTTTGCACTCTTTGATAATACAAATAACGATCAAAACCAATTCCTCCCCCGCTGCGAAGCGGTGAGATAATCCCCACATATGGCATCTGCAGCAGCCGACCATCAAACCGAATCCCATTGAAGTTTTTCCGCGTTTCACTAGTATGATCCTCAGCGCGGTAAGCGTTTTGAATCGTAAAAGGAGTCGCCCTGAAGTAGAAATTCCCCAAAGTTAAATTCAAGCTTTGCCGTTCCCATGCCAAACGAGTCCGCAGAGAAAAATCCGTCCCTCCAGCGTTGGCAATATCGCCGGCAGTCGTTCCTCCTAATCCGTTTCGCAGATACAGCATCATTACCGTATTCGAGCTGGAGTCTGGAGAATAAGCCAGCCGTACAGCGTTGAAAAGCTGATGTTTAACGCTGCTATTACTGGAAAAATCAACACTTCCTGCCATCTCTCCATAAACATGAGGCCTTTTGCCAAGATTCTTGACTTCTATTTTTGCCGCGGCTAAATTCCCATTGAGATCTTCAATCCGCGCTTTCAGTTCCGCCAATTTCTGCTCGTCGCTGGCCGCGGCAGCTCCGGCTATGGAGAAAACCAAGAGCGAAATGGCCAGCTGCAGACAGATCTGCCTTACCCGCAATGCAAGCACCTCCCTTTCTATATTTCATTAGAAGCTCAAGCCAACGGAGAGGCGCTGTTCATCCTTAAGCTCATGCGTCATATACGCGTAATCGAAAATAAACTTACCCGAAGCGATGCCAAGGCCAACGCTTAAGCTTCCGGGTTTATACCCAGCCCTAACTTTAAGT
>DIPB01000001.1:7710-8314 GCA_002426275.1 Firmicutes bacterium UBA5499 | reverse complement strand
GCCCTAACTTTAAGATTACTTGCCACTGCATATTCAACGCCCAGCTTGAACTCAGGGTTGGTTATTAGCTCGCTGAAATCCACAGCCCATGTGGACCTCTCCCGCAGATAAGCCAGGCCCAAAGTCAAATCCGGCCCAAGCTCTGTCTGTGACTTGCGCGCCTGCTCTTCTATTTGCAACTGTCCAGCAAGCTTGGAAAACAGATCTTTGCAGACTATTCCCACTTGTAGCTTGTCCTTTACAGGAATGAGACAGCCCAGATCCAAGCCAAGCCCTTCTTCCCGATCGCTGAGCGACTCGTTGCCGCCTTGAAGCTTATAAAGCTTCACATTCACGCCCAAAGCATAATTGCGAATTTTCCGCGCTACGCTCAGCGCCGAAGTTTGCTCTCTATAGGCGAAAGTTTCAAAAGCCGCGCTTGCGTCCAGGGTTTGATTGCTGAAGGCAAACGACCAATCGCCAAGCTTTTGGCCATAAGCTAAATGGTCAAAGTTCACACCCAAGCCAAACAATTGCGTGTGGGTCGTGCTCACTTCCGGTCTGCTCAGCTGCACCAATCCCGCCGGGTTCCAATAGGTTGCCTGCAGATCATCGGCCAAAGCGG
>DIPB01000001.1:6492-7593 GCA_002426275.1 Firmicutes bacterium UBA5499 | reverse complement strand
TAGGCCTGGCTCCGACTCCAAGAGGCGCAAAAGCACCACGCTCTTGAGAAGCGATTGAGCTAATCGTCAAAATCATAAACAGAGCTAGCGAACCGCACATTCTCTTCATAAGTATAAACCTCCCCCTAATCGATAATATATAAGAGTTTATTTGTGATTGCCCGTTCACCGTCTCCTGCGGCATTGACAGAGAGAATATATAGACCCTTTTTTAGACAAATATTGTTTCTAAGCTTCCCGTCCCAACTAAACTGGTGACTGCCAAAATCTTGTCTTCCTGAAAACAGCTCCGCCAATTTGCTGCCTGCCAAATTATAAACGGAAATCGTTAGTAAAGACGGCTCAGCTAATTTATAGGAAATGGAAATGCTCTCTCCGCCCCGGACCGGATTGGGAATGATCTGCACCTCCGTCACATCGAGAGCAGGCGGTTCCCCAAAATAAATCTCATCAATATAGACAGTGCCTTTGCCTGATGAGCCGGCACTGCCGGCTTCAAATTTAAGGGTCACAACTGCCCTGTCAGCGCCGGCCGGAGGATCTTGGATCGTATAACTGTATAACGTCCAATCCTGTACAGTAATTACCGCAGGACAAAAAGTGGCTGGTTTCCCTCCTACGCCGGTTTGCGACCATTCAATCACCGGCTGAAACCTTACCCCGCTGGCTAAATTCTCCGTTTTCAACCAAAAGGCAAGCAGCAGAGATCTACCTTGAGGAACGTGTTTGCTGCAATACCAGCGACCGTTGTTGCCAGTGGGATTAGACATCGTGATGGCGTGAGCGCCTTTGAAGCAATCCTGTCCCTCTGTTCCGTTTCTGACATAGCCGTATGTCACCGGCATTCCACTTGCGAAACCCCAATCAGCCGGCTGATTAGGACCAGCCTCTACCTCGAAACTATAATTGGCAAGCATGAGATTTGTCTCCCGCCCCGGATCAACGCCGGAGCCAGCCCGCGCAGGGACCAGCACAATCGCCAGCAGAAACAAAACCAACAATCCCTTATCATCGTATCTACGGCCTAAACTCACCTTTCGTCCTCCCTCCAAGCAATCAATACAAAACTAAAATGTGCTTGATAATGCTTGCCACAGCTCC
>DIPB01000001.1:2162-6357 GCA_002426275.1 Firmicutes bacterium UBA5499 | reverse complement strand
GCCACAGCTCCGTAATTAGGATTTTTCGCAGTGAGATGCAAAATATAAGCGCCCTTCTTTACCCGCTGGTTTTGCTGGTTTTTGCCGTTCCACGCGAGCTGATGATCTCCCCAAGTCAGCTCGCCCAATTCTCGTTTGAAAACCTTCTGTCCAGCCAAATTGTAGATGGTAAGGGTTACGTCCCCCGGCTGCTGCAATGTGAAGCCAATCACAAGCTCGTCGAAGACGCCATCCTGATCTGGGCTGAAGGGATTCGGCTGCATTGAGAAATTTGCAACCTGAAAGGTGCTGCGATCCAGTTCTCCAAGCTGGAAATTCCAAGTTTGCGACCATTCCGATTCATTGCCCGCCAAATCTACGGCTTTCACTTTCCAATAATATGTTCCCTGGCTTCCCAGCTCAAGAAGGTAATCATTCCCTGTCGCGCTTGCCACTTGACTATCGCTAAATTGTTCGTCATTGCTGTACATTACGAGGTAATATTCAGCGTCGGCCGCCTCTTCCCACTTCAGATGGGGTGTAATGCTGGTGACAGTGGAGGCAAGTGCGGGATACTGCAAATGAGGCTTGTCAGGCTGAGTGTTGTCAACTACCACCACCCCGGAGCGGGTACCTCTCTGCCCTGTGGTGAACTCCACCTCCACCGCGTAGTTATAGCTCCCATCCGCCAGCCAGTTGCCGCTTTGATCCTGACCATTCCATTCCAACTGCACATCGCTGCCTGCTTGAATTTGAGCTGCATAGCTGTAAAGCTCAGCGCCGCCAGCTGCGGAAACGCTAAAAGAGAGCATCGCAGTTTCTTTGAGGAAAAATTCGATTAACATTTTCTGGCCTCTGCTTTGTGGGGAAAAAATAGACCCATTGGTGATTTTGACGATTCCCAAAGCCAAATCCGGATCATAGTCAATTGTGATGGTAGCCTCTGCGCTGCTAGGATTGCCAAGGCGATCATAGGCCACCACTCGTAAAATGTTTTCTCCTTCCAAAAGAGGCGCTGCCCGTAAAGTTATCTTCCCCGACAAATCAGCCTCACCGCTGCCAACCTCAGCTTCGCCGCGGAACACTTTAACCGCAGCTTTAGGCTCGCTTGTCTTGGCTGTCAAGTCTATATAGTCCAAGTTATGCAAAAGCGAGCCATCTGTCGATGCAGGTTCCAGGATCTCCACGTTTTCAGGCCCCGCGCTATCCAAAAAGAACTCCGTGCTGTAACTGTCTTCCTGAACGCCGTCTGTGGCAGTCAGCTGCAAGGAATATTTCCCGTCCGGATAATTAGCTCCAACTTCATCCTTTCCAGTCCACTGAATCGTAGAGGCTCCGATTAGAGGACCTAGCTCAGATTCGGTTATCAGCGCGCCGGCAGAATTGAAAATCTTCGCTGCAATGATACTGCTCATATTTACTTCATAGTCTAGATACAGCTTTTGGTCTAATTGAGGAGAAATAGCATCTGCGTTAACGTTCACATTTTTAATTGCCAAAGTCTGCACCGTGCCAAAATACATATCATCAAGATAAACTGCGCCTTCACCATCCGCACCGTCATTCGTATCCTCAAACTTGAGCGTAATGGTGGCGCTGGTGGCGGAACTCGGTACTGTCAGTTCCTGCACATAATAAGTCCAATCCGCATTTGCCGAACTTCCAGGTAGAAAAGAAGCGCTGGCGCCCTTCCACTCGATAACCGGATAAAAGCGCGAACCATTTGCTAAATTCTCGGTTTTGAGCCAAAAGGCCAACACGATTTGTTTCCCAACTATACTCTCAACATTTATTTTATCGGAAAACCAACGGCCATCCCTTCCCGTAGGATTTCTCATGGCAAGCGCATGGTTGCCGCCATAGGTGTTTTCGCCTGCCTTGCCGGCTATAATATATTCATACTGCACAAACTGGGCGGAGGCGCAACGCCAAAAATCAGGCGCGGAAGTCGATCGCTCTTGCTCAAAGTCGGCATTCGATAACAAATTGTCCCTAAATCCCGTAGACTTGAGAGCCACATTCACGTTCTGGCTTTCAACTACCTCTATCAGCTGGCTATACGGACGAAAGCCAGGCTTTGTCACAACTAAATTATATTGCCCTTGGGGAAGATTAGCGAAAGAAAATCCCCCCTGCGCATCAGTGACGGCGCTATATTTAATATTATCATTATCGAAAACATAAGAGGCCGGATTAAAAAGCGCCACTTCCGCGCCAGGCAGAAGGGCAGAAGCATGTGGATTTTCGTCGCGAACAACCCCGCTCAACGCTCCCTGCAAATAAGGACCAAAATAAATATCGTCAATATAGACAGTCCCGGCGCCACCGGAAGAATTCTCTAGTCTTACGGAAAGCGTGGCAGAATTTGCGCTGGCCGGTGGCGAGAGCAAAACTTCATATTTAGTCCAACCCACATTGGCTTTAACGTTTTTTCCCCAATATGTTCCCCGGCCGGCCACACCTTTTTCAGACCAGTCGATTACAGGGCGCATCCCCGTATTCGCATCGAAATTTTCCGCCTTAAACCAAAACGATAATAAAAGCTGCTGTCCTTGCTGGAAGTTCCCATCGCGGTCATTATACCAGCGACCATTAGTACCAGTCGGATCAGACATGCTGATGGCATGAGTGCCGCTATGGGTGTGAACCCCTGGCGTGCCGGCGGTGATGTACTGAAAAGATACAGTCGGAGATGCGCTTCGCCACCCATCTGGCTTGCCATCAGCGTCAAGCTCAAAGCTATAATTACTTCTCAGGAGATTGCTTTCCAGATCTGGATTCACCATCACAGCCTGAGTGACGGAGAATGTTACCGCCAAACAGATCAGAAACGATGAGATAAATTGCTTGCTTTTGCGCATAGCCACATCCTCACTTCCTTTTCTCATTTGCCTAACCTTACTTTTTCTGGCAACTCAATTTGATCCGATTCCCAATAGCCGACAAGTTCCTTTGCCTGAGTTTCTTTTTCTGCCAATAAAGCTTTTTTCTCAGCCTCCACGATAAAAGCTAAACCATAATGCGCCCCCTCTAATGGGACGGACAACCATCCTTCCGCATCGGTATGCAGCACGGAAGTCTTACCCTCCAAATAATAGAGCACATAATAGTCGGTCTCTGGCTCAAATTTAATCTTGACTGTGCCCTTAGCCTCTGGATCCTTAAATGGCAGAACCTGATATTGGTTTTTATTATGATTTTTGGTGGGCGTATAGGTTATGCCCACTGCCGTATACCCTTCCTTGCTTTCATACACTCTAGCTACAACATCGCCCTGATAAAGCAGATTAGGATAAAGCTCGTCTTGTCTCAGAAGCTCTCCCACCAAGGAGGTAAAAAGCTCCGTCTCTTCAGGTTCAAAATTTAAGACAACTAATCTGCTATCGCCTACTGCCAATTGTGAGACAAGCGGCGTTTCTCCCAAAAGGCAAAGCGGCTTAAGCCCTTGACCGGACAATTGAAAATACCTTTCCAGCTTGCAATTCAATTCAGACGGCACACTTTGAGACTTGACTGTCCCCTCCAAACTTCCTTGTCCCAGCTTGACTTTAAGTCCAAATACCTCGCCTTGATTTTCGTTGAGCACACCGGTCTGATCTATAAACATCGCCAGCGTTGCAGCTGAAATAACGGCCGTCCTTCCGGCCTTAGCCTGAAGCCAGTCGGCTACTTGCTTCAGACCATAGAGACTCGCCGTCTCCGGGCAATAGAACAGATAACGATTTTCTTCCGGCAGGCGGGAAATTCCGTCGTCCGCCCAACCTGAGAAAGTATACCCCATGGAGCGCAAAGTCTCTTCAAAAGAGCCCTTCAGACTAATGTATAAACTCCACGGCGCATACTCTAATCCCCAGGGTCGAAAAATCCTTCTTTGCGTGACGACAGCAAATTGAGGCTTCGCCCGCTGCAATTGATCCAGATAGGCGTGTCTGAAACCTAACCCATACAATAAAGCTTGTCGCATTCTTTCCCTGTTATCGCCCCTAGTCGCTGAATCAGCCACAGTAAGCTGATGCCCTGGCCAAAAATCGTCTTCCAAAAACTCAGCATCCAAAGCCGCGGTAATCTCATAAGCCATGCCATATGATAGCGGTGGCGCATAATATGGTTTGCCATTACCACCCCTGCCTGTTTCCATACAAATGCCAATTTGGTTTTCTCCCTTGGGAACAGTCAGAAAATAAGGCCAGTGAACGTATGCCGCCTCTGCCTGCTG
>DIPB01000001.1:833-1990 GCA_002426275.1 Firmicutes bacterium UBA5499 | reverse complement strand
CGTATGCCGCCTCTGCCTGCTGATAAGGATTATGAAAAAATTCGTCACAGTTGTACCCGACGTTCACAAGACGGTTCAGCCAGAGGCTATCTGTACCGTTTGCCAGATCCTCAGGGTTGATGATTACATGATAGATACCGCCTTCACGAACCGCCACATCGCCTAGAAATTGATTCAATTTGAGCCATTCATAATGGCAAAGGACATCAAACAAGACTTCGTGTCTCTGCCTAAGCTTCGAACCTAACAATTGATACTCACTGGCTGTGGGCGGTTTATATTCGCCCCAATTAGCAAGGCCATATGTTTCAGGCACAGGTCTGATGCCGAAATAATAAGCGTAGTAATCGGCAAATTTGACGGTTTCAATCCCACTTTCCGTATAGATCCTCAAGCCTTGGTCCGTTCCCGCTAAATCTTGTTTGAAAGCTTCCACTGTCTGAGGATTATACCCAGCCTTACCGCGGCCGCCGCCCCACATCCAGACCATATCCGGGAACCCAAAACCGGCCGCTCCTTTACGAATACTGGTGGTGACCACATTTTCAAATAAATAACGAATATCTTTATGCGGGAACGCCATCGCATGGGCAGTACCCCAGAGAGAGCCACGGGCCGGATCTTTCATCGGCACTCCTCGCCAATCCCATTCCCAGGCATCTTTATATGAAATATAAGGGAGATAATTATTACCCCAATTTTGGAAAGTAACTGGCAACTTCAGTTCATGCCAGCGTTTGGCGACGGGCTGCTTCCCAGGATCACCACAGGCCGAAACCGTGATCTGCCCCAGGTTCCTCTGCCAAAGATCTACTGCTTCCAGGGCAAAATTAGAAGCTAAGAAGCCGCCGTCAGCGGCAACCCAAACATCTCCGGATCTGGGTTTCAACACGCTTTCGAATTCAGGCTTCGCGGGCGGCACTGGAAACACAGATTGGGCGGCAAGCTCAAGCTGCTGGCGACGATAATTCTCCATCTGCGCCTTCGCTTTCTCCGATAATGGATTTAACATGAGAGCAAGAAACTCCGCAATAAATTGCTTATTTGTCAAAGTACGCGGATTAAAAGGTGATTTGGCGTAATTGGCGCCAAAGCCACAAAGCAAAACCTTCCCTTCGCTTTGCGGCCACTGCAGCAAAGCTAAATTGGAATTGACC
>DIPB01000001.1:0-649 GCA_002426275.1 Firmicutes bacterium UBA5499 | reverse complement strand
GCGTAATGCTAACTTGCCAACCAGATTCTTGCATGAATGCCCAATCGTTATCGATCGCAAAAAAGCTTCCCCACGTTTTCTTCGTCTTTTCCCAATCATCGCCTTGCGGCACAACAGAATAGCAAAACGGAACTCCCCCCAGCACGGCCAGAGAACCGCCCTGAGCTAAATATTGTTTCAGTTCGTCTTCTTTATCGGCGAATACCTTCTCCCAGACCGCCCAAATAATCAACTGATAATTAGCCAGCTCTCCTTTTGGCAAAGCCAAAAAATGCCTACCGGACCAAGCGACTTTGACATTGTGCCCGTTTTTTGTGATCTCCCACTCCAAATCTTCAATGAAGCTGCGGTTATACATGCTGGCATCTTCCGGTTCCCAAACTATCAGCACGTTTTTTGCACTCGCAAAATTTAACGCGCAACACAGAAGTAAAAAAAGCAAAACTATTTTCTTGTTCATGTCAACACCCCCACACAAGTTAGGACTTCAACTTTCACCCACCACTGCCAAAGCGCTCACGACTGAGAGAATTAGCTTACCTGCTTCTCCAGGCTGCAGCGCAGTTTCCAACGACATTCAGATGAAAATTCCAACCAGCTCCAAGAAAACAATTTCACCTTCTTTCTTAAACCCATAATCGGAAAGTGA
>DIPB01000022.1:16952-25519 GCA_002426275.1 Firmicutes bacterium UBA5499 | reverse complement strand
GCTTCGTCGTATCGTGGGGGTGCCCCTCGTTTCTGACTTGTGCTCCCCATTTCTTCTATTCCTCCCTCTTTCCATTATAACGAATGTTTTTCTGTCTATCAATTCGGGAAAGATGGCACTAACGAACACCAATGTTATTGAGTCAGCTTTCAGCATGATTCGTAGCTATATCCATAACGTGAATAACTGGCAGAGCGGAGAGCAAGCATTAAGATGGGCTGCGGCAGGAGCTCTCTTGGCTGAAGAACGATTCAATCGTGTCCCCGGTTATAAAGATGTTTTCTCGCTTAGTTTGAAGCTCAGCGCCTACTTGGGAATCAAAGAGCAGGCAGCTATAGCGTGAAATATTGAGTGAGGCTGCGAATGTGAAATTCCACGACACCTGGGACAATCTCGTCACAAAAGAAAACCTATGAGTCGTTCAAGGACCACATAGAGCCTGGCTCCACGTTGATACACGACAAAGAGAACGCGCACCGGAAGCTGATCAGGGAATTGAAGCTTGAAAGCATCGTCTATGATTCCCGTGAAATAAAGAAGCTTAGCGACAAGGATAACCCGATGAACAGAATCCATTATTTGCTAAAAAACTTCCTTTATGCGCACGAAAGTTTTGACCGTGACAAAATGCAGGGATATTTAAACTTGTTCACATTTGTGATGAACCCGCCTGTGGATAACTTGAAAAAAATGGAGATACTGCTTGATTTGGCCTTTGAGAATTCCAAAACGCTACGTTACCATGAATTTTACGGCCTAGAATAGAGGTTGTTAGCAACACCGTGCAAGTAAGGATTTAAAAAATTTTTATGTTGCTCTACCTAAATGAGTTATTGCAGTAGAATCACATTTGCTCCAAAACCTGTAGTTGCTTCGAAAAGTAAGCTGGCAGAAGCAAATACTGCTTCTGCCAGCTGGGAGATTAGTCCTTCACAATTTCGTACCATATCGTCTTATATTGATCGCTGATCTGAAAACGATTATTCTCCACCGGAACCTCAGTTTTGCGCTCTCCCACCTCATTTAGAGCCCATACTCTGAACTTGCCGTCTAGGCGAAGCTGCACGGCTGCGGCAACCGGCTCCACAATAATGGGCGCATTGCCTTTTGTCAAAGCTTTCCGGCGGCTGGCATTGTAAATCATATTGCTGTTATCCGCTCTGGCGACAGCTGTGAAAAGGAACCTGCGAGCTGAATTGATTTCTGCCTTGTCCACGCTGGAAAAAGAAAACACCGCGAACTCATTGTCCGTCTGGATGGTTAAGGCCGCGAACTCAGCCTCAACTCCTTTTAAGAATCCTTGTACCACCTCTGTGCCTGGAGTATTGATAGTTAGGATGCCTCGTTTGATGTCTCTTTTTATTTGCCCGGTATCGCTTATGCGCAAACCGTCCGTGCGAATGGTATCTTCAATGCTTGCCGCTTCTCCCGCATCCACAGGCGCGCTGTCGAAAGAATTACGATATGCCGCTATTTCGGCAGCTCCCTGATAATATTGGGAAGAATTCTCGATTACTTTACCGTCGAACAAGTCCGCCAGGGAATACTTCACCGTATACTCATTTGCGGCGCGCTTTACATCTCCGCGCAAATACAATAAGGCGGCGGTGGGCATTAATCCCATATAACAAGGATCGTTGAAGGTCTCGAAAGCGCCGGCAATATGCTTTACAGCCTGATCTGCGTTGTGCCTATAAGTATAAAGCGCAAGACCGTTCCAACCCTGAAGACCAGCTATGGCTGCTGTCCAGGCAGTCGCCTCCGCCCGGTAAAAGTTAGGCCACGGATGATCCCACTCCGAGACAAAAAACGGTTTCCCCTCAAGCGCACTGAAACTCATATAATCAAATGAAGTTTTCATGCTCTTCAGCATTGGCTCATTGAGCAAAACCGTATAATCATCAGCCGGGTGATCCCAGTAAGCATGCGCGTCGTTAAAATCACAAACCGCGTGAGATGGCTGGTCCTGCAGCCAGCGGGACCAATTGGTCCCCGTAATAGGCGCTTTGACTCCCAATGCGCGGAGATATGCAATCATCTCTTGGTAGTATTCTATTTGCAGGTCATTTAAAAACCGCAAAAAGGTTCCGTCATTGATATCTATTGGAATTGCAGCCGCTTGAAGTCCCTGTTTCTCTCTCCAAACCGACCACTTTTGTTTTAAAATATCGCCGAATGCGAAAATGCTCAATAGACTGTTCCTGTTTGTAAACAGGTCGTCCTCATTTGTGATTTCCATCAACGCGATTGCCGGATCGTCGCAATAACGTAGCTTGGTGTACGGATTGCGATGCGTCCATAAATCATGGCTGTACTTCTTTTGCAATTCAATTAATCTGGGGACGAAATTTGTGTACCCCTTAAGTCTTGGCTCTGCTGGAAGATCAATCCCCACCTCGTCTCCAGGTTTAAAATAGCGCGTTACCAACTGATCTAGGTAAACGTAAATTCCTTCCTGTTTGAGACAGTAAATGAGATAATCCATGCGATCGAGGCTCTCTGCGGACAAATGCTGGGTATCATTGTAACTATCATCAAAGATATTCGGCTCGGTCCAACCTGCATCCAGATGATGCATCCTGACGATATTGATCCCATAGCCGGCTAACCGTTCGGCGATTTTTTCAGCTTGCTGGTGCGTAGGAAAATTAGCGCCTGCTGAAAAGTTTACCCCCCAAAACCTGGCATTTGTGCCGTCTGCAAAAACAAATTGCTCCCCCTGAGCTTTCAGAAAGCCATGCTTCCCTGCCGGCGGGTCCAGTAAAAACGAACGGTCAAGCGCTGAACCTTTTACTGGCCCTTGATCCCATGGCAACTCAAAAGGGAACCAATCTTCCGTGGCCAGCCGATATTTATCTTCTTTGGGCTTGCGAAATTCCGTCGCCAGTTCTTGCGAAGATGCGGTGATGCCCAATATGCATAAAACGCCTTTTCCCGTTGACTGAACGACTATCTGCTTGATCACTTTCTCCGGCCGTGGATTTTCCAGCCAAAATAGATTAACCCCCACGTTTTTCCCAACCGGATTACTCCCCACCCAACCCACAGTGCTGTCGGACGTCGGATACGGATCCCACCAATTTGTCAAAGCGGCTCCCGCTACTATGGGAACGAGTATCTCCTCCCCATCGAGATATTCCAAACGATAATCCGCCACTTTTTCGCCGGAAGACGGACACCAGGCCGCGGCCTGAAGAAAATAAAGCGTCCGCGCTTTGGTGTTGAAAGAGATTGCAACTCTCTTGGGAAAATACGGCCTGTCTTTTCCGTACATCACCAAGGCGGCCTTCCCGCCGTTTGTTTTGGGGTCAATGATATTAAACGTGATTCCGTGAAACTCTTGTTCGCCCACGGGAAAATTGCGCATGTCATTAGCACCTTGATCCGTCCAGCCGCCTTTTTGATCTCCGTCAAATTCATCCTGCAGGCCCATATTCACAACCGAACGCAAATCAATGGGCTGAGCAGTCGACGTTCCGCTGACGATGAGCAGTGCAAAAGTAAGAAAACGCAACGTTTTCGGCACAGCATTCATCTCCTTCTCCGCTTCCATAGAGACGCAGGGAAAAAACCGGCGCTCCTCCCTGCAAATTCAGGCGTTTATTCCTTTATGATTTCATACCAGATCGTCCCGTAGCTGCCGTCGACGATGAATTTATTGTCTTTCACGGGCACTTGAGTTTTTCTCAGCCCCGTCTCGTCCAGCGCCCAAACGTCGAAATTGCCTCCGATGGCTAACTCAACTTCAGACACCACAGGCTCCGCCAGTACAGGTCCAGCGCCAGTTTTGACGCGCTTATTTTTTCTAAAATTATAAACAGCGCCTGTGTTCTCCACCCGGGAAACGGTGGTCAACAAAAAGCGATCGGCTGAAGTCAACTCGTTGCTGTCCACGCTGGAGAGGGCAATCACGGCAAACTCATTATCCGTCCGGAGTTTCATGCTGGGCAAATCTATGGCTTTATTGCCGATAAATCCCTGTGCCACTTCCGTCCCAGGGGACTTAATCAGCAAAACCCCGTCTTGCACATTCCGCTCCATCTGTCCTGTATCGCTTTTCCTAATGACGCTATCTCCTGGGAAGACGCTCTCCTGATACGAGACCACTTTTACATTGTCGGCTACCGGCACATCGCCGAAAATATTCCGAACCTGGGAGCGTTCCGTGATCCCTTCTTGATAAACTGCTACCGAATTGCCAATATTAATTGCCGGCATCTTCAGCAGCTCCTCGGGCGCTGGAAATTTCACAGCATACTGTTCATTGGCAGGAGCCACATCCGAACGCAAATATAGCAAAGCCGCGGTGGGCATTAAGCCGTAATATAGAGGATCGTTAAACGTCTCGAAAGCGCCGTTGATATAATCCACCGCAGGATCCGTGCTGTGCCGGTACGTGTAGACAGTCAGTCCGTCCCAATCTTGCAAAGCCGCTACGGCCGCCGTCCAAAGAGTAGCTTCTCCTCTGTAAAAATTGGGCCAAGGATGATCCCATTCCGAAATGAAAAACGGTTTGCCATATATTGAGGCAAAACTGATGAAATCAAACGTAGTGCTAAAACTTGTGCTCATAGGCAAATTGGCAAAGGTGCCGTCTGTGGCCGGATGATCCCAATACCTGTGCATATCTGCATAATCGCAAACTAGCTGCGAAGGCCGATCCTGCGCCAACTTGCTCCAATTTGTTCCGGTGATAGGAATCCTCACTCCAATCTCTCTGAGGTAAGCCATCATCTCCAGATAAAACTCTTCCTGCACATGGCTTAAGAACTCAACCGCCTCCGGCGCGTATAAATCCGTCAATTCCTTTGGCGCCAGGTCCTGCTCTTGACGCCAAAGATTGTATTTTTCTTTCAAGACCGAAGCGTAAGGTTCCACCTTCAGCAGTTCTTCGCGCGTTGTAAACAAATCGTTCTCGTTTACAATTTCCATTAGCGCGAAAGCTGGATCGTCGCAATATCTCAATTCCGTATACGGATTGCGATGAGTCCACAAGTCATGGCTGTATTTTTTCTGCAGCGCTATCAGCCTGGGATAAAAATACGAAAAACCTTTAGCCACAGGAAGAGACATTTGATCCAGCCCGGGCACTCCGTCATTGGGTTTAAAGTAACGCGTCACCAGCTGATCCAGATAAATATAAATACCTTGATTCTTTAAGCAATAAATGAGGTAATCAAGGCGATCTAGATGCTCGACATTAAAGCGCTGCGTATCGTTATAGCTGGTGTCAAAAATACTGGGATTTGTCCAGCCCGCATCCAAATGGTGTATCCGCACCATGTTAATGCCATAACTGGCAAGCCGCTGCGCGATTTTCTCCGCCTGTTCATGGGTCGGAAAATCAGCTGCTGCTGAAAAGTTAGTGCCCCAGAAACGCACGGGCGTTCCGTCGGCGAAAACGTATTTATCATCCTTTACTGTGAGAAAACCATGCTTGCCTGCCGGAGCTTCAAGCAGCCAGGAGCGATCCACTGCGGAACCTACCACAGGTCCCCGATCCCAACTCAAAGTGAATGGGAACCAATTAGACATATCGGGCGCGTAAGTTCCTTCGACAAAAATCGTTTTGTAATGTCCCAGTCCGCTGACGGTTATGTTCTGGCTGCGCGTCTCTCCTTTTTTCGCTCCCGGTGCCCCAGCCACGATAAACCTCAATTCAAATTTGCCAAGCCCGTAATTGCGATTATCCTGGATGATAACGTTAGGAGCCTCTTGGCCAAGATTTATTTGCAGTGGTTCTCTGCCGGATTTGGTAATGACCATGCTCCGCACGGATCCCTCCCATAACCTGGGAGAGCCCATCTCGGAATCAGAAGGAAGAGCCAAAGTCGTCTGACCCGCGCTTGATTGAATCTCCACCTTAGCATCTGTAAAAAAAACCGCATTAAGATTTAAGCTGATCTGTACGCTGTTAAATTCTGCCGTCTCGGTGAAATTCAAATCATAGCTTTGGTAAGAACTGCCTTCTTCCCATTTAGCTTCCTCTTTAAAATTCACCGCAGGCTGCCCTTTAATAGGCATCTCTCCTCCAAGGCAGATTTTGTTTTCCTTTTCCACTTTATCCTTGATTGTCGCGCTAGTTTGTTCTGAAGACCCCCAGTTTCTATTATGGGTTCCCAGACTCATTTCCCATAGCCAATCCGAAGCGTTAAGGAAAGTGCTTTTACCATAATTATCAACGTGAAGGACAGCTTCAGAATCGTCCGCATCGCAGGCAATTACGCTTGCCAAAACCAACGCCGCTGCCAAAAGCGCCGCTTTGAAACTGCTTTTGTACATTTTTAGGCCTCCTTCGCTCAATTATAGACCTGAACCCGCCTGACTTGTCTGCTTTGCCCCTGAGCCGTTTTTGCCTCGATTAAAAACAAATATATCCCGTTGCGCACCTTGCCGCCTACAGCATCCGCGCCGTCCCAGCGCACTTGGTAAACTTCATTTACATTGACTGGCATTCTCTCTGCCAACCTGCGCACCAGCTTCCCATCCAGTTGGTATACCGCGATTGATACCTCCGTTTTTTCCTTGAAGACAGAGTATAGCGAAATGGACTCGCCACGCCGGGGAGAGAAAAACTTCGGCGTGACGCTGGTATACATGCTCAGCGCCAGCTGCGCATTTGCCAGTAAGACGAATCTGCTAACATTGCTGTAGCGGCTCTGCACGCCCGATTCATACTTGACCGCGACGCGCCAATACCATTGACCGGCTGCCAGCTGCTCAGTCAACTGATATTGGATTGCGCCGCCGGTTTCAGTTCCGCTGACCTCAAGCGTAATCGCCGTCTGAAAGTCGCTATCCCGAGCTATTTCAAGAAGATAACAGCTTAAGCCATCCCGCACCGGTCGGACACCGCTCCATTCCAAAGTAGGCAGCGTCACGGCCGGAGTGCCGTCTACAGGAGAAAGCGCGCTGGGGAACGGCGGCACGGCTAAGCGCACCGCTCTGACGGGACTTGCGCCCTGCGATTCATTCAAAGCTTTATCAACAGATATCACAGTGTAATAGTACATATTGCCTCCAGCGCCTGTTACATCCAAAAACGAAACCTTTTCCTTTCCTTCAGCCGAGAGCCTGGCCAGCAGAATCCCTGTCTGGCGCGGATTGTCGCGCGCAGACCGATAAATGTTATAAAACGTCGGCAAGTCTCCGTCCTGCGCTGTGGCTGCCGGTCTATGCCACTCCAAAACCACCGTTCCTGCGGGTACCGGCTGACCGGCGGGAGTCTCCTCCAGCCAAGCATCTAATGAAACCGGCGCCTGGGGAGGATAAAGGTCAGCCACTATGCTTACCTCTCCGCTGAATGCGGGCGGGCTCTCTAGGCCCGACTTATCCGCCACCACCAGCGCGTATCTGAAGCTGCCAGTTTCAACTCCCCGATCAAAGAAGCGGCACTGGCTGAATTCCGCATCTTTCGCTGTGAGCTCTTTCACTAATGTAACTTGAGCGATTTCTTCTCCGGATTTTAGCCTGTAAATCTTATAGACTGTGGCCGTATCGCCGTCGCCTGCCGGATTCGGCGCCTGCCAAGAGATCGCCGCAACTCCAGCGGCCAAACTTTCCGCAGTCACGCCAGAGGCGGCGTTAGGCGGGGTATTATCGCTGAGCATATTTATTTGTGCGGCAGGGGACATATTGCCGCCGTAAATCGTATTCCAAGCTACCACCTTGTAGTAATTTCTCAGATACGCAGTATCCATGTCATCCGTGAACTGACATTCCGTCGTATTTCCCACCAGCGTATTTTCATTCGCCGCAAAGCCAGGCTCAGAGCCGCGATAAATTTGATAAGTCCCGATTCCCGACTGGCTGGGAGGAGCGGTCCAGCTCAATTGGACTTTGCTTGGGGCAACATACTCCGCGGCTAGGTTGCCAGGCGGCTCCATAATCCTAAACTGCTCTTCCGATAATGCCGCGTCCTCCGTCCCAACCCACACCCAGTCGATTGGATTCAGCCCCGCTCCTGCTGTCCTCTTTTTGATCACCGCTGTGTCAAAGGGGCTATTCACTGTAAACGAACCCTCGGCATAATGGAATTTCCCGTCGGCTTCACTTGGCAGTAGCGCTATTTGCTGATGCGCCGAACCTGCCACGATTTCGAAAGACGGGCTGGCGCTGTTTTGCTGATCTCCGAAGTAGCGGATTTTATATTTATATGTTCCAGCCGGAAAAGTGTTGAAAAACGGTACTTTAAAGTAGCCCCATTGCCCTACATAAGCCGGCAGATAACTTAAATAACCGCCGAAAGCTTCATTAGTCATCAGCATACGATCCGCAGAGGTATATTCCGGTTTTGCCAAAACCGAATCTTCGGGCGACCTATACAAAGCCAGATCATCGACATGAATCACCGCGTTTTGATTAGCCGGTTTTATCCTTACGCCCACGTTGAGCAGGGTAATGTCTTGGGGAACGGTAAAGGAAGCCGAAAGCTGAACCCAAGAGCTGTCGGTCAAAAGCGCGCCGGAAAATTCCAGATTTCCCTTCCAGCCGCTGTTATTGAGAAAAGCAGCCAAAAGATATACTTTGCCGCTCTGCATTTGCTCTGCCTTCACCCAGGCGCTCAC
>DIPB01000022.1:7316-16838 GCA_002426275.1 Firmicutes bacterium UBA5499 | reverse complement strand
CACATGGAGATCTTCACAGAGGACGGCGACGTCGCTGCTGCCGGCGGCATTGGCGATGGAAACGGAACGTGTGCCAGTGTGCGCGACGTTTTCTTCCCATGTCCAAACCGCCGCTGTCTGTCCTCCCGCCCACTTTTTCCAATTAGCCGGGCCCCAGTCGCTGCCGCCTTGCTCAAAGGAAGAATTGGACAGCAGATTAGTGTAAGCTAAGATCGGCGTCAAGAGCAAGCCAAAAAGCAACAAAAAGAGCTTTCCCGTTTTTGAATACTTCATCGTTACCTCACCTCACTTTAACTGACAAGCCAGAAAAAAACGCTCAAAGCCATGTTTGCAGAGTAGCCACAAATTCATTATCCGCAGGAATATACTCTTCACGAACCGAATCGTAATATCCTGTGTGAGGCTTGTTGGGATTACTGTATGTCAGCTGCAGGTTAAGCCCTCCCGGCGTCGCATAGGTTCCGCCCAGCTTAAGATATCCCTTTTTAGCGAGCCCATCGTCTTCAAGCCGATAGCCAAAATAAAACCGCAAGCCGCTCAAGGGCCCCTCCTGGATTCTTCTGGAGAGCCGTATTTCCTGTCCAGTTAAGGACTGGTTCTGAATAGCTTCCACCTCGTAGCTGTATTGCGCGTCATACTTGGCGAATATCCCCTGCACCGGGCGGGTGATGGTAGCGCTGGCAGTCTGCCAGATGGGATACCGCTCATAATTGTCCAAATAAACGCGGCTTTCAAGGCGCTGCTGGCAATTGAGCGCCAACACGTTTTTGCCCAAATGAATAGTTGCGGTTAAGCCCATTTTCTCTCGCAGGTAATCGTCCGGACTGTCTTGCGCCTGCTTGATTTCATATTCTCCTTTAAGCTCCAGCGGGTTTTTGCCGGCATTCCAGATAAGATTAACGCCCCGCTGTCCCAGATGGTTATCCACCCAGTTGCCTTCATAAAATCTCATGTCGCTGTAGCTATATCCTCTGGGCGTATGATCACGGTAACTGGGCTTAAAATCCGCATCGCAAAACCACAGGGAAAGCTCCGGATTAATTCCCGGCAGTAAATTCACAGCCTTAAGCTTGAAAATTCCAGATTCAGGCTTTGAGCCTTGGTTATTGCTCTGAAGCTGGTTGTAGACGCCGCTATACTCAAACTTGCCAAACTTGCGGCCGGCTTCCAGACTGAAAGCGTTTTCCAACCTTGCTCCAGGCAGATAGTAACTTACGCCGTCAGCCGTGCCTTGCTTGAGCTGCCGGGAGGTCAACATAATTAAGGCTAGTTTGGCATCCCAAAGGTTACCGGATAGTTTCGCTCCCAGAGTCTGCTTACCGCTGTCCCAGAAAGAAAACGAACTGTATTGACCATAGGGCCAGCTGCCGTCTAGCTTAATCCCGTTTGCTTTCAAATAACCGCCGGCAGACGAATACCCTATGAACGCAATATACGGCGAATAATAAGCGTCTATGGTGCCAAGGACCGCGTTAACCACAGGACCGTCAGGATAGATAGGAGTCGCCACCATTAATTTTGCATCTGTAGTTCTCAAGTCCACTTGGCGCGGAGATGTTGCCGTAAAGTTCCTCTTATTGTTCTCATAAATGCCGCCGAATCTCAGCTCTCCTTTGACCGTATTGCCAATGTTGGCGGTCATATAGAGCCTCAGCAGATCATACATATTGATATCGTTCTCCGGCAGATAGTGCATTTCCGTGGTGACGTTCCCCTGGAAACTCAAGGGAACGCTCGGCTTTTTCAAGGAGATTGTGGGATCTCCCAGCAACAGAACGTCGTCAAACCAGACCCAAGCCTTTTTCAAGTTCGTCGCCCTAAGAAATACGCGCCCTAGCTTTGCACCGACGGGAGGCCTCACTTGCAGCACAAGTTGTTCCCAGCTATTTCTTTTCCCTGTGACAGTGATCAGATCTTCTTTCAGCAGCCGATCTTCGGCTTGATACCAGGCAATCCCCAACTGAACTGTCACTTTCTGCTGAGTGGGAAAAGCCCAGACGCTGAGCTGGTATTCCTGTTCACCCACGGCAAACGAATCTGTCTCCCAGCCAAGCGAGTCATGCTCTGTAAGCGCATCGGCGATGGCTACCGAGGTCTGCCCGCTATGGCTTTTTGTTTTATCTAAGCCAAGATAGGCAAAAGATTTTCCTTCCCTCCACATTCGCCAATTGCGCGGCAGGCTCGCGGCTACATCGGGCGTCAATTGTACTTTCAGCACGGGATTGGCGTTCTTTTGAGCCCCGGAAGTCTTCTTCAGGACCAAAGCGTTGCCGGTGACTTTCTTAAAAGTGATTTTTGTTCTGGCCACATGGACGCTTTCATCTCCCTGCGCGGATAAGGCAAATAATTCGCGGTGCTGCGTGCCGTCTAGAACATACACTTTCTGCTCTGCCGCAGCGTCGGAGCTTCCCCAGTAGCTCACCTCGATGGTATAGGGTTGATTAACTTCAAGCGGACCTGGGATTGGTATGATTTTATAAGCGTATATTCCCATTTCCGCCGGCAAAGAAGCTCCTTTGCTCTGGACGCCAGGCACGGACACAGCCAACTCGGGCAAGGCAGAGGCAGCCTGAATGACAATGGGATCTGAATTCAGCTGCTCAAAATCTCCATTGGAGAGCAGATTCATTTTAACTGGTTTGGCGGCTAAACAGTTGCAGGAAGCAAGGGCCCAAAACAGATACAGCATGCCAGCGGTCCAAATCTGTCTGCACGGTTTCAAAGTCTTCACCACCTTTCGTGCTAAAACTCCAACAGCAGTTCGCAGGCAAAGACATTATCTTCACCCAAATATTCTTCTCCAAAGCGATCGTATAAGGTCGTGTCAGCTCTATTGGGCCTAGCCCAATTGGCCAAAACGCTCACGCCAACTGGCAGGCGATAGGAAAGAGAAATCTTAGGAATAAAGGTGCTCTGCTCATTGTCTATTGTGGCTATCGTTTCCGCCAACGCTCCCACTTTCAGCTTAAAGCTCGCCCAGTTGCCGCTGTGGACCGAATATGCCAAAAAGCCGCCTTTATTCGTCACAGAAACAGGTTTTTCGTAAACATCGCCATGCTCGTAAAGACCGATGAAGTCCCAGGTGCTGTTGGGGCCTTCAGATAGAGGTTTAGTCACCTCAAACGCCGCATAGCCTGTGGAGACATCATTGACTCGTCCGTCCGCAGCCGTCTGCCACTTCATAATTTGTTCATATGTGAGCTTGGCTACAGAATTCCATACAAAAGGAGCTGTGAATCTGCTCTGCAATACTGAATAAGAATTCTCGGGACCGGCTTCCTGCTTCAATTCCCGATAATTGTCCACTAACCCTTCCAGTTTGATTTCTCCAAAGTCCAGCTTAGCTTTGAAGTACCCGCCCTTTTTGCCGTGGGGTTTGAAGTTTTCAGAAGCGTAGTCTTCGTATCTGCCATAAATCACGCCAGGCGGCAGACCCAATTCGTCGATTGGGTTCCAAGCGATCCTCTTGCCCTCTTCGTCATACCTGGGAGTACGATCCCGATATTGAGGATCAAACTGCGGCTCCAAAAAATGATACCCTGCAGCCAATTGCCAGGGACCGATTTTCTTGCCAAGCTCCGCGGCTAGCAAATCCCCTTCCGAAGTCAGTGCCGCAGCCGCCTCTTGTCTTTGGACAACGCTTCCGTTCACCCTGGAGGCGACATAATCATATTGACGCCAGTTGCGGCCCCCCACGAACTGGAAAGTAAAGTCCTTCCAGAAATTTCGCTTCAGCTCTAAAACCAAAGCTTGCTCGCTCAAATCATAAGTATCCGTATTGACCGTGTCAGCAAGCGGTTTTATGATCTGACCGTCGAAATTGACCCCTGTGAGCTTAAGCTGCGTGTTTCCTTGTGCGGCCCGCAGATTCGCGGCATAAACCAGCCCGTTGTTTTGGATCTTCTGGGCCGTCGGCTCCGCATAGCAAAGATCGTCGAAATACCGCTGGGAAGAATCCTGATCCCAAAATAGCGCCGCATCCAGATGGGCGGTCGCGTTCTTCAGCGCTCCGATAACGCCGACGGGCAGCTCCAGATCCGAAACCGCAAGCCCTCGTTTCCTGGGATTAAGCCGCTTCCCGTCATAATATATCGTGTCGTCGAGCCGCAGCGCGTAAGGGGAATAGTTCAGCTCCAAATCTCCCATGGTGGTGACCAGCGGCGTACCCTTTTTGAAAAAAGGAGCTTTAGTTGACAGAGACACACGATCGATAGTGAGATTTAAACTATCATTGCCCGCAGAAATAGGCCTCCAATCATCCGGGGCGCCAAGGCCGGCAAAGCCGATGGTACCGTAAATATTAGTGCCAAAGTCGATCTTGCTAGTGAGATAAAGGTTCTTTTCCACTTGCCAAGCATATTCCGGCGTATATTTGGTGCGCATTCCCACCGAGCCGTCAAACTTCAGGTCTACGGCGCAGGCGGGCAAAACCCAAAGACTGAATAGGCACAGGAGGATCCGTTTTGCGGTCTTCATTTCTAATCTCCTCCCAGGCTGGCCTTCAAGGCAACGCGGTGCGTTTGTCCCAACTCATGCGGCAAATAGGCGTAATCTATTTTCCAGGCGCCGCTGACAAAAGACAGCCCCGCGGTGATCCGGCCGTCATTGAGCCCAAGCCGAACGCCGAATTGATCCGAATACCATTTCTCAAACCCATACTGCCAGTTTTTAAGATTAAACTTCAAATCAGGAATATTAACGGCAAAGATGGCGTTCCCAGGCAAGTTAATGGCCGCGCCAGCCTTGAGCGCGCGCTCTGGCGGCGTCTCTTCTCCCCGCTCATAGTTTACCGCGGCCAGTGCGTTCTGGGCCAACAGTCCCAGCTGCAGTGAGGAAACGGGCTGCCAGATGAGGCCCAAATCCGCGATGAGCGAGTTGGCGCCGCCGGCTTCTGACTTTAACGTACCGTAACGTAACGTAGCGCCAAAGGTTACGGCTGGCGATAAACTCATCGCTCCGGAGGCCTGCAGGGTCTGCTGCAGGTATGCCAGTTCCGGATCGTGAAATCTGCTGAAAGCGGCGCCAAGACCGACTCCCTTGACATTGGTGTTTAAGCCGAGGAAAGTATGCTCAATGCCCAGGCCGTAGAGATCAGTATTGGTAAAGAGAAGCGTGGTTTTGCCAAAACGCGGCAAACCTGAGGGATTATAAAGCAGCGCGTCTTCGCCTGTCACCGCCGTCATAGCGCCTCCCATGGCCGTGCCTCTCGCTCCTGCTTCCCACGGTTCGAATTCAGCCAGCGCAGGACAAGCTGCGATTGCACATGTTGTCAGGACCAATAAAATACGCTTAAGCACTTATGCCACCCCCTGATTATTAATGTACAACTTGAAAACGTTTAGTTACTTTTGTTGGTCTGACCCCGGGCGTCTTGATTTCCGCTTGAATCAAATATATTCCCCGCGGCGCCAGCTGTCCCTGAGCCGTCTTTCCATTCCAATAGAGAAGATGATTCCCAAGTGCTCCAGATCCGTCGCGCGCGCTCTGCCAAAGCGGTTCCTGAAGAACTTTCAACAGCTTGCCGTGGATATTGAAAAGCTTGACCGTGACATAGCTGTCTTCGGCTAAAACGTAATTGAAAAGCAATTCCCCTGCCCTGGGATTGTAAATCCTGGGGCTCACTTCAAAGAATGCCACTTTGAGTCCTGACTCGCCGTTGAGCACGCTCTGAAACGATTCCGTGTCGCTGTAGCACGTCACACCCGACTGATATTTTACCTTCACTCGCCAATGCCAGACGCCAGGCGCCAGCGTCGCAGAATGCTGATAACTTGTCTCCGCCGTGGGATTGCTCTCCAGAAAGTTTTGGACGAAGTTCTCGTCCCGAGCCAACTGCACGGAATAAGACTCAACCTGATCTTCCGCATACGCCTGCGGCTGCGTCCACGTGAACGTGGGAGGCCCGTCAACCGCCGCCATCCCAGCTTTGGGCGCCTGCAGTTCGGCCGTATATGGCGCCAGGGGAACAATCTCTTGCCATGATACAGGCTCCGATTCATTGCCCGCCTTATCAATGCTGACTAACGCATAATAATAACTGCTGCCCGGAATTGCGGTGACATCCACAAATCTGCGCGCCGCGCCTGCCTGGGGCGCAGTCTCCGGAAGTTCGAAGCGCGCTCCACCCTGCTGCCAGCTTTGAGACGGGTTTTCAGCCAACGAACGGTAAACGATGAATTTCTCTGCCAAATCGTCATCCTGGTCGTGGGCTTGCGGCGTGGTCCAGGTAAAAATCACCCCGCCCCGGATCGTATCCGGGTCGATCTGGGCACCATGCGGCGGATTGGGCAGAATAGTGTCCGCAGTGGGCTGCAGCGGGCTTGACAAGACGGACAGAGCGCTTTCGTTGCCGTCATCGTCGTACGCGCTTACCGCGTAGTAATAATTCGTCCCTGTAGTCACGCCCTTGTCCTTCCACTGCATCGTCACCAAAGGGTCGTTTGTAAACCCTGGCGTCTGCTCATCAATGAGCGCCAGCGGCGTCTGCCCGAATTGAGGCGCGACTTCTGAGCGGTAAACCTTATAGCCAGCGGCTCTTTCTCCGTCGCCGGCCTCCTGCGGAGGAGTCCAGTTTAAGGTCACAAGTCCGGCTGTGGCGGCGCTGCCGCTTAAGTCGCTGGGCTTGCCGGGCGGCACATTGTCGCTTCTGACGCTCGTCTGCGCGCTGGGAGACCGCTTGCCGCCGTAGATCGAGTTCCAAGCCACAATTTTATAATAATAGACCGGGTGAGCTGGATCCATGAGCTCGCTGAAAGCGGTCTCTGTGGTATCTATAACATGTGTGGCCTCGCCGATGGCAAAGTCGGGGGTAAGGCCGCGGTAAACCTGATAGATCCCAATCCCGGACTCGCTGGCGGGAGGCTGCCAACTTAAGCTGACTTCATGCGGTCCGATATACTCCGACGTAAGATTCCCGGGCGGCTCTAAAATGCTCACCTGCCCCTCCGGAGCTATAGCGCCCTCGGGCCCAATCCAGATCCAGTCTATGGGGTTGGTGCCTGTCCCGAGCGCGCTCCATTTTTTTATTAAAATTGAATTAACTGTACCATCGGATGTAAAAGTACGTTCCGTAGAGAAAAAAACCGCATCCGTTTTTGTAGGAAACCAAATCTCTGGTTGATCTTTTCCTCCGATATAAATCCTCTGGGCTCCGCTATTTATGGGATCTCCTCGATAGCGGATTTTATACTTATATGTTCCCGCTGGAAGGGTTGGAAATTGATAATTCAGATAGGCGTACTGAGGATCTGTCGGAGGTCTATAAGCTAAGTAACCGCCAGATGCTTCCTCACTTGGAATCATCGCCATACCTTCCGGCTGCTCCAGCATAAAACTTGTGGCGGAGACCTGATATAACGCCAAATCGTCAATAAAGAGCTTCGCCTCGGGATTGACCGGCGGCAGAATCCTCACTCCCACTTGCACGCCCGTCATTCCTTGGGGGATCTGAAAAGTACCGGCGAGTTGAACCCAAGAACCGCCAACCGGCAAGGTGGTCGGAAATCCCTTAGTTGATTTCCAGCCACCGCCATCGAAGAAAGAAGCCATAACAAAAACGGAGCCGCTTTGCATATTCTCCGACTTCACCCAGGCGCTGAACGTATAACAGTTGCCAGCGGTGGCACCCAAAACTGGGCTGATCACAGCCACATCCTGCGCCGTACTCGCAATGTTTTTAATTGAGACGGAACGGCTGCCTGTGTGACGGCTCCCCTCTTCCCAGGTCCAGACGGCATCGCTCAGAGAGCCGCTGTTAGCCCATTGTTTCCACCCTCCTGCAGGGCCCCAGTCGCCGCCTTCCTGTTCAAAAGACGGATTGGGCAAAAAATTGGTATATGCGAAAATTGGCAAAGAGCACAAAAGCAGAAGAAGCGCCAGTAAAAATCCCGTCATCTTTTTCATTGAAGTCACCTCTTTAGTCAAACATTCTTCTGAGAGCTTCAAGGTTGAACTAAAAAACCAAAATGCCTATTCAAAAAGAAAATTCTTTATTTAAAGAAACGCTTTTGCAGAAAAATCCACAGGCAGCAGACAACGCTGTGAACAAACAAACGTCTGCTGCCCAGAACACGCTACTTTGCCTTCATTTTATAATCCGCCAAAGGCTGAAAATCAGGGAAAGCCCAGTCGGCAGCCGTAATTTTCACTCCGTCCTTCTGTGCTAAAGCAATGGCACGCGTCATCAACTCATTGCGCGCTTTTGTGACCTGGCGGAGTCCTTCTTCCAGCCCTTTTCCATTATTAGACCACGCTTCCATTAACACATCCTGGAAGGTTGCTTTCAGAGCGGGAAGCTTGCTTTCGTATTTCTTCAGCTGCGCGGCTGCAGGGTTACGTAAGACCGGACTCGGCCCGATGATTACCTTCTCTGAGGCAATCTGCTCAATGGCTTTCATATGGGGATCAACGATGGCGTCTTTGGCTTCGTCTATGATGGAAAAGCCAATTCCTTCGGCATTATAGGCGCGATGAAATTCCAGGCTTGCCAAAAACTCCAACACTTTCCAGGTTTCTTCGGGGTGAGCAGAATCCTTTTTCATCCACCAGGAAGGACTGGGAAAGCCTGTGATTAACTTACTTTTTAAGCCATCGTCCGGAGAAGGTATGGCCGCAACCCCATAATCCAGGTTGGGATATTTCTGCCAGCCTGTCACATTCCAGGAGCCGCCGATGATCATCGCAGCCTTGTTGGTTGCAAAATAAGCTCTGGCCTGCTCATCGTCAATGGACATTACCCCGGGAAAGATGCTGCCATCCTGGCTCATAGTCAGTAGCAACTCGAAGGCCTCTATATTGGCCGGATAGTCGTAATTATATTTACCGGTTTTATAATTCATGGATTCTTCGCCGCTATAGTTGCCGGCGAAAGCTGCTGTTTCAGCCACATTCATGCCCCAGACGAAACTGTTCTTGCCGCCGAGAATGAAACCGTAGTACTTTCCCGCGCCGCTGGATGTGAGCTTTTTGGCATACTCCCGCATTTGGCTCCAGTTCTTTGGCGCCCCGTCTAGGCCTGCCTCGGCGAAAAGTTTTTTATTCCAATAAAAAGGCCGCAGTCTTCCAGCTCTTGTGTCTGACACCGGCAGAGAATACAGCTTGCCGTCGAAAACGCATACGCCTTCAAGGAATGTCTCGTTGGGATACAGTGTTTTTAGTTTTTCAGTAACAAATTCATCAATCGGCTGCGCCCAGCCTTTTTCCACCAGTTCCCGGGCGCTTAACGCATTAGGCTTCCAGAAAATATCCGGCGCGTTATTGCTCTTCATGGATAGCTGGAGCATGGAATCATACTGCCCCACGTTGACTACCGAATGCTCAATCTTTATATCGGGATTCTCCTCCATGAACTTCTCAAATTGTTTGTCATAGAAATCTTGCTGCGCTACTCCCCAGTCCCAGATCTTCACCACCACCTGTCCTCCCGCAGCCCGCGAAGCTTTCGGCTCTCGTGTCTGCAGCAGAAACGCACCCGCGATGACAATGATGACGATGATGCCCAAAACCGACCATGATTTTTTTGTT
>DIPB01000022.1:6913-7216 GCA_002426275.1 Firmicutes bacterium UBA5499 | reverse complement strand
ATGATTTTTTTGTCATCTCCAAATCCCTCCTTTTAACCTTTTACCGCCCCGGCTATGCCCTCAATGAAATAACGCTGCAGGAACATGTAGACGATAATGATGGGGACGAGAGAAATGCTGGCCGCGGCCGCCATCCCCACCCAGTCTGTGGAATGTTCGCCAATAAAAGAATACATGCCAACGCCTAAAGTCCTCAGTTCAGGTCTGCCTAAAGTGAAAACAAGCGGCGTGAAAAAATCGTTCCAAGAGCTCATGAATTGAAAGATGCTTACTGTGGCGATGATAGGTTTCACCATGGGCAGC
>DIPB01000022.1:309-6849 GCA_002426275.1 Firmicutes bacterium UBA5499 | reverse complement strand
GCAGCATGATCTGCCCAAAGATCCTGGGGTAACTTGCCCCGTCTAATTTCGCCACCTCTTCCATTTCTTTGGGAATCTGCGAAAAAGCTCCCATGAAGAGCAAAACCCCCATGGTATTGATGCCGCCAACCTGCGCTAAGATCACGCCCGCCAGGCTGTCCAGAAGTCCGAATTTATGAATCAGCTCGAAGACTGGGATAATGGTGTAACCCTTGGGCATAAACATCATGGCCACCACAAGGCCCACAAACAATTTTTTGCCTGGGAAATTATACCTGCCCAAAGCGTAGCCGCTGGTTGAAGTGAGCAGGAGCGTGATTGCCACGCCGCTGAAGGTGATGATTACCGTATTCCAAAAGTATGTGCTGAAGTTCGCCTGCCGCCAGGCGCGAACGAAATTCTCGAAGCGAAACTGCTCTGGCAAAAGGCGCAAACCTGCCGTGAACATTTCTTCCTCCGTTTTGAAGGAAGTAAAGAGCATCCACAAAAACGGATAGATCCAAACCAAGCAAATAGCAATCAACAAAAGATGCCCTAACAGACGCCCGTATTTATTTTTCTTATCCATCATTATTCACCCGTCTATAGTTCGTTAGCTTGCCGCTGCCGGTTGGCCCGCTGCATGAAGAAACCCTGGATTAAGGCGATCAGCATGGTGGCCACGCCGTAGAAGACGCCGGCCGCGCTGGCAAAGCCCAGTCTGGGTACTCCAATCTCCGTGCTGAAAGCATAACGATAAATATATGTTGCCACCACATCCGTAGCGTAGGAAGGACCGCCATTGGTCATCACTTTCACCAGATCGAAAACATTCAGGCTGCCCACGATTGCCAAGAGCAAAATCACGACGGCAATGGGCTTCAACAACGGCATGGTGATAAACCACAGCTGCTGCGCCTTGTTCGCTCCGTCCACTTTAGCCGCCTCGTATAATTCCTTGGGGATGGACTGCAAACCCGCCAGCCAATAAATGAGGTTGTAGCCGTAAGTTTTCCAGATGCCAACCAGGATCACCACTCCCATGGCCGTGGCCGTGCTGCCCAGCCAGTTGACGGGCTTATCGATCACCTTCACAGCCATCAGCAGCTCATTGACAACTCCGTTATATGTCCCAAAAATAAAGGCCATGATGATGCCGACGATGGCGGTGGTTGTGATCACCGGCAAGAAGAGCAGCGTCCGGTAGACGGTATTCCCGCGCAGGTGCGGATTGTTTAAGATGATCGCCCCCAAGAGAGCCAGCGAAAGCTGAATCGGCACGACGCCCAGCATATAGATGAAACTGTTTTTGAACGCCCGCCAAAATCCCGGATCCGTGGCCACTTCTATGAAATTGTTCCAGCCGGAAAAGTCTGTAAGGGGCTCCATCCCGGACCAATTGTAAAAGGAGATTACCCAGCTGGCCACAGACGGATAAACCGTAAACAGGAAAAAGAGAATGACCGTGGGCGCGAGGAAAAGATAACTCCAAGCGTTCTCTTTAACTCTCTGCCAAATATTCTTCTGCGTTTTCAACATAGTCACCACCATGATTATTCTAAGCCGCCGGCCTTGCCCAACATGCGAAACGACGTGGGAGAGACGCCGGCTATGCGCTTGAAAATGCGGCTGAAATAAGCGGGATCGTTGAACCCCGCCTTATAGCCTGCCTCCGCTATATTGACGGCGGGATCAAGCAGCAGTTTTTTAGCTGCGGCAACTCTGTAGCAAAGCAGAAACTCGCTGAAATTGATTCCTTCTACTTCTTTGAAGATGCTGCTGAAGTATCCGGAGCTGATCCCTAACAGATCAGCGATTTTATCAAGGCTGATCTCCTGCTGGTAATTTTCCGCCACAAATGCTTTCGCTTTCGCCGCAAGCAGCTTGTGCCGCCGGTTGTTTTTTGTGGTCACCTGCCTTGCCAGTTCTATGGCCTCGTTGCGCAGAAAAGCGGCCAGCTGGGCCCAATTCTGCACCTCTAAAAGCTGCTCCGTCTTCTTGATTTGCTCGCCGAAGGATTTAGTTTCGCCGGGCGTCACGGCACGGTAAACCTTAAAGAGCAACTCGGAAGCTATCGCTCTGCCCACGTCAATGTCAGCCTTGGAACGAGACGCCACATGCCGCAAAATCTCTTCCAGCCACTTGAGAAAATCTTCCGCATTGCCGGCCTGCAGCGCTAAGACCAACTGCTGTTCCAGATAAAGAGAGTAAGAAGAGCTCCCAGCCGCCTCTTCAATATCCTGATAACACAGCACATTGTTGCTGCTGTCAGGAGTGCTGAGCGCGATCTGCGCTTGTTCATAAGAATTGTAAAGCTGAGAGAGCCTCTCAAAACTGCCTCCCATCCCAGCCTTTAAGGTCACGCTGTGCTTAGCGGCTATCTCTCCCAACAGATTTTCCAGCCAGGAGGCAAGCTGGTTGTAGCCGCCTCTCGCCGCGGGCAAGATCGCAAGCAGGCGGTTGAAACTGGCCACATCGTTGACTAGAACCTGGTCCGGATACTTTGCGCAGAGGGCGCCCGTCAGTGCGGCAAAGACATGTTTCTTAGTTAACTCTTGTACCAGATAATTCTCGGCGATGAGCTGCGGCTGCACCATAACCACGGTATTGGGAATTGTCTTCAGTTTCAGCAGCGAGGCGTGGGCCCTCAGTTCTTCTTCGCTTAAGTTCTGTCCAAAGAGAACCTGACTGCAAAATCCGGCGCGCGCGCTGTCCAGATTAGCTTCCAGCTCCTGCTTGAACTTCTCAAGCTCTTCCAGCAGCGACTGCTTTTGTTGTATTTTTGAGGCCGCTTTGTCCAAGGCGGAAAGCAAGTCAGAAGCTGTGAAGGGTTTCAGGAGATAACCGGCAGCTTCCTGCTCCAGTGCCGCCTTGGCGTAATCAAACTCGTCATAGGCGGTGAGCATGATGATCTCCGTGTTCTCCAAGGCACGCTTGATCTTGCCTGCAGCCTCCAGCCCGTCTACCTTGGGCATCTTAATATCCATCAGGATGAGATCCGGTTTGAGCCGGCAGGCCAGTTCAATTGCTTGCTGTCCGTTTGCCGCCTCTGCGATGATCTCATAGCGAGGATTCTTCTCCAGCATGATCTTCACTGCTCTGCGATCATGCTGTTCATCGTCCACCAGCATCAGGTTGAACATCGTAGACTCCCTCTAGTTTAATTTTTCTGTTTCACCTGTTACCGCTCGGAACTCACAAATGCTCTCCTCATAATTTTAAGTTCTTGTTAACTTATATTTAATAATTCTTGAACGGCCTACCAATTACCTTTGGATTATTTTCCAATGTCTTTTCTTATCTTCAAAAAAAGCTTAACTTTCCTCCGCCAAAGGAAAGACAGCCGGTTCATCTGCCGGCTCTTGCGCCGGACTTCCCGCGGCTAAAATCCTAACTTGTACCCGCAGTCCCCGGCCTTCGCTGGTGAAGATGTCCATCTTCACTCTGCTGCCCAGTAAATGCTGCAGCCTTTTGAAGACAAGCTCCAGGCCCAAATGATTCTTGTCTTCCTCGGCCTTTAGCTTTGCCGCCAAAACCTCCGGCTTGCTGCCTTGGCCGCTGTCGCTCACAGAAAGCACCACCTCTCCGGCCTGCTGGTAAGCCTTGATCCTGACGAACCCGCCTTCCTCGCAAGGTTCGATCCCATGAATCAAAGCGTTCTCCACCAGCGGCTGGAGCGTAAGCGCGGGAAGCTGCAAATCCGCCAATGCCGGTTCCATTTGAATGCTATACCGCAGTCGCTCGCCAAAACGTTCCTTTTGAATCAACAGATATTTTTCGACGAGATCTATTTCCTTGGCCAGGGGAACCAGCTTGCCCGCAAACTTCAGACCGTAGCGCAAAAGATCCGCCAGGGCTTTAACGATCTCCGTGATTCTGGTCATGCCTTCGGCAAGGCCGATGCTGGAGATTACCCCCAACGTATTGAAAATGAAGTGAGGGTTAATCTGAGCATGCAGAATCTTCACTTCCGCCTCGCGCAGATTGCGCTCCAGCTCCGCCTCGTTGCGGTAATGTAATAACAAAGATTCTTGCTGCGCCGTGAAATCGCGCACCAAGACAAAAGAAGCTCCTACCAGCGCCAAACTGGCCATGGTGACGAACAAAGCGCTGAGAAAGATCAGCCACTTCGTATCCTGAGACAGTTGATTTGCAGCTTGCACCTTACTGTTCGCCCGCTCCCAGGCCTCTGTTTTAACAATTCCCGACAAGTTGACGACTTTCGTTTCCAAAAACAGCAGCCGCTGCATCCTAAAGGAGGAGATGCGCTCTTCCTTCTCAAGCGCGGCCAGCTCCAGCGTGTAATTATGAGTCGCCTGCCGCAGCATCTTCGTCGCTGTAGACAAGGAAGGTTCTTGCAGGTTTTTCAACGTTGACTGCAAGAGCTCCCCGATGAGAAGCTGATCGATTGTATTTGCAGACTGCTTTGCTTCCGTGATGCCTACGCCGGTATCGAAATAATTTCGCATCGCCTGAGTCGCTTCGTAGACATTCTCATCGATCAGAGAACCGATCTCCGCGATCACGATGTAATTGTCATTTACCTGCTGGATCCTCTGGCTGATTCCCTGGATTTTCGTAGTTGCTAAGATCCCCAGTGAAATGATCAGCACAGTGAGGATAATGAAACCTAAGCGCAATTGATATAAGATCCTTGTGCTGCTTTGACTCTTCATTCCATCCTCCCCCTCCTCAAGACCAATTTCTAGGTAAAACGACCGCTTTCCTCCAGTCAAAAGCTGGTAAAAAGGAGGAAACCAATTTTTCCCATGCCGCAGGCGGATCTAGAATTAACCGCCTTGTATTCATCTTCTCAAATAAGCGGCATAAGCGCAAGAGTTTAAATTGTAGGCAAGGCCCTTCCCCAAACAGCCGCATACGCAAAAACCGCTTGTAAACGTCGCGTTCACAAACGGTTCCTCGTTTGAAAATTCATTTTTCCTAATGGAAAGGCCACCGCGGCTGAAGGACCAGCTTAGATCCCAAGCTTGAGCCGACTCGGCCTTTGACAATTTCACCTTTGGTTTATGAGCTCATCCAGGGCCTCGGCCGCATACTCAACCAGCTCTGCGCACGACCTAACTTCCTTCCCGCCGGCTTCCTGGTCAGAAATCCCTCGCAGCTGTCTGCAGAGATAGGAACCATTCCGCTCCTTAAACCTCAAGGCAAGAGACTGAATCAACTTATTATGCTCCGCCTTAGCGGATTTATCCTTGGAATCCACATACCCGAACTTGATGCCAGCGACCATGAACATGCCGGTCAGCGCGCCGCATACCTCGCGCAGCCGTCCCATGCCGCCGCCAAACGAAGAAGAGAGCAGGAGAGCTGTCTTCATATCCAAGCCTGTCTCATCGCAAAAAGCGGCGAAAACAGCCTGCGCGCAATTATATCCCCGCGCAAACAAATTCTTGGCTTCTTCTGAATGTGTCGCGCCCTCAAGCAGAGTTTCCCGGCTTTCAACCGTACCGTCTGCGCACAGTTCGCCCATGCCCGGGGTGCAGTCCTGCGCTGATTTGCAAGCTCTAGACAACGTCGCATCGTGCTGCTCACCCTTTTGTTTGCAAAATTCGCTCATAATGATTCTCCTCTCAGATGTTGATGTCTTGTCATGCCGTTAGCGACTGTCTTCCCGCGCAATGGTAGGATATCCTTCATCCAATCCGCCAAAAAGAGAGAAGCTGCTTTTCAACAGCTTCTCCCGCGTTCCCAGCCTACCTGACGAAAACGTGATTGCCGATTGCAGCCGCTTGCTCCCGCTGCCAAAACCAGCTGCCCTTTGTCTTTTGCGGATTAAAAAAGAAAAGGGCGCCGTCTGTGGGGTCTTCCCCGCCAAAAGCTTTCGTCGCCGCCTGGACGCTCTCCTCAGACGGCTCTCCTATCTTGGCCAAAGCTCCATTGGAGACGCACTCAAACTGGCCTTTCTGGTAAATAATGTCTTGAATTGTAGCGGGAAAATCATTGTGGGAAAGGCGGTTCAAAACTACAGCTCCTACCGCAACTTTTCCGTCTAAACTTTCCGCTGCGGACTCTGCCTCAATCAGCCGCGCAAGCAGCTGAAGCTCCTCTGCCGATACGCTCTCCTCCAAATATGGCACCTCCCTACTGGGATTTTACCTATTATACGCCGCCGAATTTGTCTTTGACACGCGCGGCAAGTCACAGATTCCATCCTGACGCAGTCCAGCCGGAGAGTCTCAGCGCCGATAATTATGCCGGGATCCCGCTCCTATTCCGTCGCCCTGGACGACGCTCTCCCACTGTCTGGGAACCCAAACGCCGGTTGCTCTTTAATTTTCAAAGTCAGCTTCTGCTTTGCATCATGCTTATTTCCCGGATACATATATCTAACCGCCCCTTCCTTAATGAGTCCGGAAATTACAGCTGACAGAGTACTGTTTCCTTGCATAGCCCATCTCTCTCACCAGCTGGGGGCGAGATATTGTTCCTTTCTCCTGCAGCACAGGCAGCACAAGTTCGCGGATTTCTCGCTGCGTGCGCCTTTTCTTTTTTCTGAAAATCTCTGTCTTTGTTTGCGCAACGAATGCGCTCTGCACGGGA
>DIPB01000022.1:0-179 GCA_002426275.1 Firmicutes bacterium UBA5499 | reverse complement strand
CGGGAAAGACAACTGTAAACGCGTTTTGTTTCGGCGCGAGCCGGAGATTTTGAATTTTTTCTTTGATATGTAATTCTTGATGTAGCTCAGCGCAGCCTTCAGTTGACGATCAAGGGGAACTGTAAAGATTTTCTCAGTCATTCCTTCTTCTGTGGATTGGGCTTATCCCCAACCTCAAT
>DIPB01000189.1:23601-23790 GCA_002426275.1 Firmicutes bacterium UBA5499 | reverse complement strand
ATCGGTCAGGTGATCTGTATCCCAGTCCCAGGACCAGGACCTACACCGCCGCCGTCGGTTTGTTCGGGCTTCTTCTATACCATCAGATCTGGCGATACCTTCTTCTTGCTAGCTCAAAGATACGGTACCACAGTCGAGGCGTTGATCGCAGCCAACCCGGGAGTCAATCCCAACAACCTGCAAATCGGC
>DIPB01000189.1:20255-23369 GCA_002426275.1 Firmicutes bacterium UBA5499 | reverse complement strand
TGATCTGTATCCCGTCGTCCGGTCCCGTGCCCTGTCCCGGCGGCACTCTCTACACGATCCGCGCCGGAGACACCATCTTCAATCTGGCGCAAAGGTTCGGCGTCACTGTCCAGGCGATTCTGGCCGCCAACCCAGGTTTGGATCCCAACAACCTGCAAATCGGCCAGGTGATCTGTATCCCGTCGTCCGGTTCTTCTCCCTGTCCTGGCGGGACATTGTACACCATCAGACCCGGCGATACGCTTTTCAATCTCGCCCGTCGCTTTGGCACAACCGTGAATGCTATCATCGCAGCCAATCCTGGCATTGATCCCAATAATCTGATCCCAGGTCAAGTAATCTGCATCCCCAGTTCAGGAGGATGCTCGGGTATATTCTATACAATCAGATCCGGCGATACGCTTTTTAACATCGCTAGAGAATTCGACACCTCGGTAAATGCCATCGTTACCGCCAACCCAGGCATCAATCCCAATAATCTCCAAATCGGTCAAACCATTTGCATTCCTTCCTAAAAAGAGACGGTAGGCGATCGATTCACCTACCGCTCTGTGACACTTGTCAACGAGAGGCTATTGGAGGTTCTCCAGTAGCCTTTTCTCTTTTAATGCGGCCGCTCTGCCTACATTGCGCGTAAAGTCCCTGGTCTCAATCAGACCGGGGTTATCAAAACAGGCTTAATTGTCGCGGCTGATGCTCAGAACAAATTTCTTCATGGTTAATTAAATTCTTGGAAATTTCCAGCAGGAACGGAGAAGGTTTGGTTAGCCTCTTGCCGCCGTTTCTAACTCTGGTCTTGGACCTCAGCAAGATCAACTGATCCCGCGCTCGTGTAATCCCCACATAAAATAGGCGCCTTTCTTCCTCAATGTCATCGCCCAAAGGCAAAAGTCCGTCTTCCACTCCAGAGATGAAGACCACGGGAAACTCCAAGCCTTTAGCAGCGTGCAAGGTGAGCAAGGTTACGGCTTGAGGAAAATAGCTCACCTTCTCTACATCTCCCTCAGTGAGCAAAACGACCCGTTTCAGCAATTTCTCCAGTTGAGTTTTCTCCGTCTTCAGCAGTTCGATTCCTTCATCGTCTGGGACTTCTCCAAACCAAGCCTCAAGGAGTTCGGCGACAGACTTCCCGGTTTGATTTTCGGCCAAAGCCAACAACTTCCTGCCGCAGGCAAACCGCTCGAGCTTCTGGCCAAGGGGAGACGGTTCAGATTTCAACTCTGCAAGCTCTTCAGAGCTAAGATGCTGGGAGAGCAAACGCAGCAAGTGAAAATCATCTTCAGGATTGGCGAGGAAATGCAGCAAAGCCAAAGCTTCCCGGGCAGGTTTGCTCTCCAGGATGCTTTTCTTTCCCACCAGCCTATAGGGGACGCCTTCTTTCAGTAAACACTTTTCGATTTCTTTCGCTTGATCGCCTGTGCGGAAACAGACTGCAATCTCATCGAAACTATAGCCTCCCTCCCCTTGGGGAGAGATTCCGCCCTGGCCATGGGCGCTGAGCATGTCCATGCCGCCAACCAATTGCTGGATCTCCTTGGCGATGGCGATCCCTTCTCCCAGGGGACTCGGCACATGCAAAAGGCGGATAGCTTTCCCTTCGGAGCGCACAGGCACAAGTTCCAGCTGGTAACGATCGGGATTATGGCTGATCACTTCGCTTGCGGCGTTTAAAATAACCGCGGTTGAACGATAATTTTGGGTGAGAGCAAAGGACTTGCTTCTGGGATAATCATGTTGCAATTGAGAGAAAAAACCGCTTTGTGCGCCGCGAAAACCATAAATCGCCTGATCCGGATCGCCGATCACGAAAAGTCCTCCGCCAGCGCCGGACCAGGAGCGTACTAACTCATATTGAACCTTATTCAAATCTTGAAACTCATCAACGCATAAATAGCTAAAGCGTTCGCGCCAATTCAGAGGCAGGCCCTCCTGGCTCACTTCCAACGCCCGCAGCAAGATATCATCGTAATCCATGGCTCCAAAACGCGTCAGCTGAGCGTTGTAAGCGTGATAGCTGTCGGAAAGGTCAGAGGGTATCTCCCCTTTGGCCTTAGCCAAAGAAAGCTCCCGGGCTAATGTCTTCAGCGCTCTTCCTTTCTTGCCGCAGGATTGCGCAAGCACTTCCAGACTGTCCACTTCGTCCAGAATCAGCGGCAATTTCCCGGTAGCCGCGATTAAAGCCAGCGCGATGCCATGAAACGTGCCCACTGTGAATTGGCCGGCCGCGTTTTCGCCCAACAAGTCTTTAAGCCTGGACACCAATTCGTCGGCCGCTTTATTGGTAAAGGTGACGGCTGTAATTTTAGAAGGGCTCACTCCCTTCTGCGCGACCAGGTAAGCTATTCTGTAAATTAAAGTGCGCGTTTTGCCTGTGCCCGGTCCTGCCAGCACCACAATCGGACCGCCTTCAGATTGGACTGCCGCTTCCTGCTGCGAATTGAGCGGCTCTTCCAGACCGGCTGCCGCTTGTTCATGCGCCGCCAAAACGGATTTGGAAATCTTTGCCGTCTTCTTTTTGGGCCGGGCAGGCGGTTCCTCCATTTTGAAAAGCGTTCCCAAACCCAAAATCTCCGACCGCAGCTGAGGGGTAAGGATCCGCACTTTGCCATATTCTCCGTCGTAACCTGCCAA
This sequence comes from Firmicutes bacterium UBA5499, assembly GCA_002426275.1. Lineage (GTDB taxonomy): Bacteria > Bacillota > DTU084 > DTU084 > DTU084 > UBA5499. Next base: position 20,738 of record DIPB01000189.1, on the reverse strand, counting down.
GACGTCAACCTGACCGTTCCTCATCCTCCGGATGGATTCTGAAAGCAGCGCTCCGCCGTGCCTGTCCAGTTCCTCAATGGGCACTTTCCGCAGGATATCCAGTTCTGCGCCTAAGCTCCTGGTTAATTCCTGATATGCGACTGCCACTTTCTTGGAGTTGACGCCAACCTGCTGGACTTCCGCCAGGATTTGCTTGAGCGGGACAAGCGACTCAAAAGGTCTTGCCAGCGGAGGCCTGACGCCCTCCGGCCGATCTGCAAGCTCCACAACCCGATGCAGCACCCCCACAGTTACCCGCTTGCCGCAGATTGGACATCTGCCGTCCGCGGCTATGGTCTGCTCGGGTTCCCAGCGAATTTTGCAGTTCCTGTGTCCGTCATAGTGGTACTTTCCCTCTTCAGGGAAAAACTCAAGGGTGCTCAAGTTTTTCTCTAAAAGAGCCCTTCTGATTCCTGAAAAGGACAGCTCTCCGCTGAAGACATT
>DIPB01000189.1:19885-20103 GCA_002426275.1 Firmicutes bacterium UBA5499 | reverse complement strand
CAGCTCTCCGCTGAAGACATTGGCCTCTCTTGCCAAATTATTGGGCGAATGAGCATCGGAATTAGAAACCAAGGCGAAACGATCCAAGCAGCTAAGCCGCCAGTTCATGGCCGGATCCGAGGAGAGACCCGTTTCCAGGGCAAAAATCTGGCTGGCCAATTCGCCGAAGCACTCCTCGATCGTATCAAAGCCCGAGTTTGCGCCGAACAGAGAAAAAT
>DIPB01000189.1:15993-19780 GCA_002426275.1 Firmicutes bacterium UBA5499 | reverse complement strand
AGAAAAATGGGGTGTCCAGATATGAGCGGGGACAAAAATCACATCCGGACAAGCCTCCAGCGCGATGGCCAACAAATCCCGGCTGTCCAGCCCCAAGATAGGCCTGCCGTCGGAATGAATGTTGCCGATTTTCTCCAATCGCTTGCTGATGCGCTCGGCGCTTTCCAGATCCGGCAAGATCAATAGATTATGTACTTTGCGGGTTTTGCCGGCTCTCTTATAGATGGAGCTGATCTCTCCTGTGATCGCAAAGCGGACATCCGGACCGCCCTTCAATTTGTAAAGGCCGTCTTCCGCTTCGATGAGCTTCTCTTTTAATTCGCTTCTCCAGGCAGGATGAGTGAAATCGCCCGTTCCCACCACGCTCAGGCCTTTCTCTGCCGCAGCCCGGGCCAGGCCTTCAGGATCAGCCTGCTTGCTTGTGGCCATGGAATAGTGCGAATGAATATGCAGATCTGCGATGAACTCCAAAATTAAACCTCTCCCCTGTTGATCTTCACTTAATTTATTTCTCCTTTAAACAGGGGAATCCTTTATCTCAACAAAAGCTAACAAACTATTTTCTTGGCAATTACATCCCGGATGCAACTTTCTATTCTTTCCTCCGCAGCTTGAGGGAGATGATTTCATTTGCCCGGAGGTCGAAAGCTAGCCTTCCGTCCTCTACGGTGAGCTTTCCGGGGCAGGGTTGCTCCAACAGGTCTACAGTTTCGGCTGCTACGTCAGCCTTGAGCCTGATCCAGCCTCGTCCCCCTTGGCCGGTGGCATCGAAGAGCCTGATGATGACGCCGCTTTCATCTTCCGTTACCTTCAGCGCGGAGACTGCCAGGTTATCGCTGACGGCGAGCAGGCTGTCCTTTTGCGGCAGCTCTCCTCCGTGGGCCGTGTTGGTGATGCAGGAGAGCGGATAGTTAAAGCAATCCGAAAATTTATAGTACTCGTCCGCCTCACAGATCCCAACTCCGAGCCGGTAATCGTGCAGCCCCACCTCCGGATATAGATCCGGCTCCTGTGTCGCCCTCAGCAGCGTCAGCCGCAAGGCGTTCCCTTCTCCCCGGTAAGCGTAGACTGAATCTGTCATCAGCAATAAGCTTCTGCCGCTTTGGGGATCGGCCGCCGCGCCGAAGCCGATGGCCGGCACATCGTGAGCCAACGCTTGCCTCCGGATGGCGCCAAAGGGAATTCCATAGGTATAGCCTTCAACCCCATAGCTGAACGGCAGATTGAATTTCAGCGCCGGAATGCCAAGCTCTTCAGAGAAAAGCTCGTGCCAATCGGCCGCGATTTTATACTGCAGCACGCTGCTGTCTTTCTCCAGAGCGACCGTAACTTTAAGCGTGGACTTTCCGTATGAAAGCTGGTAGCTTACTTCCCTTCGCAGCTCTGCGGCGTTCGCCTCAGTGACGAAGACCGGACAGATCTCATTGAGATTATCTTCTTTGACGCTATAGCCTTCAACCCAGGCGTTCGCCTTGGATTTTTGGTTCTGGCGGCAGAGACTGAAAAAGCCGCTGGGACCGCTGATTAATTCCCTGCCGGTTTTCTTATCCAGCAAGGATGCCAGCTGCATCTTCGCATCAAACTGCGCCCTGAGCTTTTCGTTCTCCAGCTGAAGCGGCGCGAAGGTTTCCGTCAGGTGCTGACCTGTGGGAAAAGGAGAGGCGGCTTTCCGGCGCTCGCCTTCTGTGATGCGCAAGGTGATGTAGCCGTAAGCCGGCACCGTGACAAAAGCCGTGAGCCTGACGCAGGTATGGGCCCAATACTTCTCCGGTTCGCCCGCGACGCTGAAGGGTATTTCCTGAGAATCGCTGTCTGTGATCCGGAGTCTTTCAATGTCCCCCGGCCAGTCCCAAAGCGAAAAATCATAGGCCTGGCTGCGAGCATAGGCCGTGGGATTGAACACATTCAGGATCCTGGTCTTCCCGCAGCCGCGATCGCAAATCTCAGGCTCAAAGCCGGGAACCAGAGATGAATTGTGCTCGCACTGGCCCTTATAGCCCATGCCTGCTCCGTCGGCAAAGGATTCCCTGTCAAATTCAGTGGCGATATCGGAGGTGTCGATCCGCGCCGCCAAAGCAGTGAGCGCTTTCGTCCGCCCGGCATAGGTATAACCTAAGATTTCCTCCAGCTTGCCTAAGGCACACTCCCTGGTCTGCCTGACGCCGGAGCCAGGCAGAATATCGTGAAACTGATTGAAGAGCGTCTCCTGCCAAGCAACCCGATAACCTGGATATTGTTTGCCGCCTGCTGCCAATGCGGCAAGCGCGGTTAAAGCTTCCGCTGTCTGGAGACTGTCTTCGGCTATCCTGTTGGCCTGCTTGATCCGAGACTGGGAGCTATAGCAGCCTGTGAAGATGTAGTTCAGTTCCCCTTCCACTGTGGGGAATTTGTCTCTGACGCCCTCCAAGTACTCGAAGTATCGATGATAGGTGGTGAACTCAATCTTAGCGTAGCAAGGCCAACTCTGCATATCCATAAGCCGCTCTATGTCGCGCCTTGTGGGTCCGCCGCCGTGATCTCCAACCCCGTACACCCGCAGCAATTTCTCGCTGCCTGTTTTTTGACAAAATGCCGGCAGAAAGTCCGCGTAATTGTAACTTACTTGCGTATTGTACCATTCCGGTTCTCTGTGCACCAGAATTGTAGCTCCGGAGGGACTTTTCCAGTTATAGATAAAGTGTCTTTCGTCGCCGCGGCAATGGAAGTAGTATTTCACTCCCCCTTTGCTGAGGATCTCCGGAACCGAGGCGTTATGCCCGAAAGTATCCGGTTCAAAATCCAGCAGCAGCGAATCGGGAGCCAAGGCGAATTTCTCCCGAAAGTATTCTTTCGTGTAGAGGATGTGGCGGGCCAGGCTCTCACCGCTTGGCATGTTTTTGTCGGTTTCCACCCAAGTGGATGCCGTGACCTCCCATCTGCCGCTTCGCACCATTTCTTTGATCTGCTGAAACATTTCCGGATCGTACTTTTCCACAATTTCATAGGTGGAGGCCTGAGACTGAGAGAATTTAAACTGGGGATACTCTTTCAAGAGCCGCAGCATGGTGCGGAAAGTATCTAAAGTGATGGCCACGGTCTCATTGTATCCCCACATCCAGTTCATGTCGATGTGAGCGTGGGCCACGCAAGCGAGGGTATATTTCTTGGCTTCGGGCTCCAGCGCGCTGAGCGTCAGCTCGCAGGCTTCCGCGGCCTCGGCTGTAATGACGCCCTGTTTTTGATATTCTTCCCAGAGAGCCAAGGCGGCTTTGGCGATGAGCTCATGAAATTGGTTTTGCTTTGCCTCCGACAGCCTATACGCGTACCTGAGCTGCGCTGTTGCCCGGCGAGCCTGATAGCTTTGAGCCTGTTTCTGGAGGAAAAATATTTTTTCACAAATGTTCATGCTGATCCTCCTTTGATTCATAAAACAAAGCTTGAGATTTCTCTTCCCCGACTGCTGTCGCCTCAATCAATTCTGCGTCAAGCTGTCGAAATCTGCCAGCTGCCGCCTGAGTTTCTCGAGTCTCGAACAAGTACACTCGTATAACCTTTCGGCAACCTCGGCCAGATTCCACTCCGGATTGGCGCTTTGCATTAGTTCTTCCCATACGGCCGGAATATCTTGCATGCCGCTTAAGGCGCCGGCCAACCCGGCCGCGACGCCGGCTATCGTATCGCAATCCCGACCAAAATTCGCACCCGTAACCGCGCAGCGATAAGGGTTGCCTTTTTCTACCACCAAAACCCCCAAAGCCTGGCCGATTACTTCCAAAGGATCCGCGCCAAACGAGTTAATGCCATTGCC
>DIPB01000189.1:15657-15867 GCA_002426275.1 Firmicutes bacterium UBA5499 | reverse complement strand
TTAATGCCATTGCCGCTGGTCTTAGTCTCTCGCCAGATCCCAATAGGTTCAAGCAGCTCTTCATGCCATCTGGCGATGAATTCTTCGCCGTCGCCGCACCTTTCGGCAAGAGCCACTACTTCCTCCCACTTCCGTTTAGTCAAGTCCCCCTGGCTTGTGGCAGCATCGATGACATCGGCAACTGTGGCGCCAGGCGCCAAGGCGGCGGCA
>DIPB01000189.1:14660-15505 GCA_002426275.1 Firmicutes bacterium UBA5499 | reverse complement strand
GCCGTACATTCCCGGGAGTGGCCGCGCTGCATGAAGCTGGAAAGATCCCACGCTTCTACAGCCGCCCGGATGGGGTCGCCAGGATTAAGGCAGCCAATGGGCGCGATGATCATGGCGGCATCATTGCAGTTGACGCTATCCCTGCCGACTTCGCGGGGATCAATCCGCAACGCCTGAAAGGGAGCCTTCGCTCCGGGATGCGTATAATCGCCGTTCAGATATGTAGCTTTTGCCATCACAACTCTGGTGTTGTTCCACCAATGCCACGACGTAGGCCGCTTCTGATACCATTCTGCCCAGACGTCAAGCATCAGGCCGGGAGTCGGGTAGCCGTCTCCCCGAAAAATCGCCTCGCACAGCATGAATTTCATCACAGTATCGTCTGTATAAGAACCCTTAATGGGCGTGGGATCCGTCAGGGGAGGATCGTCTTCGCGCACTCTGAATTCAGTCTGCCAACCATACCTGCGGCGCAGCTCGCGATAATACATTCCTTCATTGGGAAAGCCCATGGCGTCCCCAATGGCGCCGCACACCAACGCAGCGTAAATTCGTTGCTGCAATTCGGTGTTTTTCATTTAGCTCAACTCCTTCATTAACATTTTACTGTATACTTAATCTGACTGCACCGAATAGATATCTCTATACAAGTATACTTCGCAACTCGAAAAAATCCTCCAGGCTCTGAAAATTTTAAGCCACCGGCGCGCTCCAGTTACCAGTCCACTTGGAGATGCCGGTGGCTTAAGTACAGATAAGATAGACGTGAAGTATTTAAGTAAGAATTAGCCCGGGAACTATAGATTAACTGCCTTCATTCATTCGCCGCGCCGATAAGAAACAAG
>DIPB01000189.1:13837-14566 GCA_002426275.1 Firmicutes bacterium UBA5499 | reverse complement strand
TCGCCGCGCCGATAAGAAACAAGCCCCGGGTGCGCCTCTCAAGGAGGATACCGGGGCTTGTTCGCTAGAGAAATTGGACTTTAGTGATTCAACTACCACGGGAATTCTATTGTTAATTCGTTAACTTTATTTCGATCAGCACGGGCTGCAAGGGATAGAGCACAAACTTTTGGGCTATTGCTCGGCCGGTAATCAGCTCTTTAATCTCTTTCATTTCCGGACCAGTAAGCGTTAACTCAAGCGCCTCCTTTGTATAATTGACAATGTTTGCATAAAGTTTATCTTCTTTATAGGCTCTCAATTCTACTCCGAAAGGACGATTCCCTTCTGTATCGACTAAACTAAGTGTGCGATTGAGTCCACAGCGGACAAATAGCTGAGAGAATAATTTATAATAATCTTCACTGGTCAAGGAGGTAGCCAAATAATAGATTTTACCTTCTCCCCAACTATTCAACAGCAGAAGCGGGAAACGTTCCCCAGCTGCCAAAACAGTTGCCGTAGTGGGAGCAAGGCGCTGCACAAAATTATGTCCTGAAAGCCGCGGCTGCTTTTGAACAAAGATATCTTCCGCAAAGCAAGTAAGCGCTAGTGGCTGCGATATCGTCTCTACCGGGCCTACTCTCGCGCCCCAAAGGTATCCGAGATCCCGCCGCTTTGAATACTCATCAAAGGTGCCTGTCGGCGCAACAGCGAATACCGTTCCTCCCTGATCTACGAAGCGTTTAA
>DIPB01000189.1:0-13724 GCA_002426275.1 Firmicutes bacterium UBA5499 | reverse complement strand
CTCAATGGCGGTATTCGTTAAATGTGTCACTGCCGGCAACAGCACGATTTTAAGTTTATCTAACTGATCCTGTTGCAGCTGTTCTTCAGTTACAAAACTAACTGGAACATCCTGAAAAAATGCCGCTTCAAAAAGTTTCTGGACTTCTGCTTGATACTCCGGCCAGGCAGCCGCGCTCGGAGAATATAACAACGCCACTTCTGCCGGCTGTCTCTGAAATTTAGACACATATTCCCCTAGACGGTTAAGATCAAGTGTTGCTTTGGCAGCTGCTTCAACGCAATTAGGTCTGGTCAGAATGTTATTTTTCAAATCTGTATTTGCTTCGTTTCGTTCCCAGACCCAAATGGTCGTTGCTCCTAATCCGTGGATGAAGCCATCCCAAAGCGCTGTATAAATATGTTCATTGGGATAAAAACGCTCAGAATTATTTGTAATGAGATGGTTTTCAGAGTTAAACACCGGCTGGCCTGGAGCAACGGAACGCTGAAACGTGTAATACATAATTTGCTTCAACCAGCCCTGTGCATAATCATTAGAGCCGGGATAGCCTACACCGCAATCGTTGCCGCTTATCGAACCTAACTTAGTCATAGCAGCGTGATCGATGCCGTTGGCGAAGTTAGCTGGTGAACCAAAAAGATCCGCCATCACTTTGGAATGAACAGGAATCTCCGGATGATATTCCTTGATGATTCCCGCCATCCAGGCATGAAATTCTGTAAAACGTTCTTGGTTGAAAACACACCATTCATACCACAAAGGACGATTTTGTCCGTCAGCAGGAATCGTGATCTCAGCAAAGCTCTGGTAGCTGCTTCCCCAAGCGTTGTTCAATTGCTGGATGCCGCCATGTCTCTTCTGCAGCCAATCGGCAAAATCCTGTCTGGACTGTTCAGTTTTCCCTGTATACTGTGGCTCGTTACTCAAGGTATAGCTATGCAATGCAGGGTGATTTCCTACCATGGGAACGAGTGTTCTCAGATAAGTCTCGATGATCTTTCTGGCCACTGGATGATTGATTTTATATTTGATGAACCCCATGCCTTCTTTTCCCAGTTCCGGATTTTGCTCAAAGGCCCACTGAGGCATATAATGTGGCGAAAGCAGCAAATTAACCTTAACATTATGTAAGGCAGCGTTATCTAAAACTTTGAGCAGCGCTTCAATGGGCCGCTTATTCACTGACCCGTCAGGTAAAACCACACCCGTAGGTCCTTGTTCGATTTGGATGATATTAAAGCCGTAGTTAGGGAAAAGCGGGATATCTTTCCTCACCTGCCCGAAATGCCCCATACCTACGAAATAGCGTGGAACTCCAGCTTGCTTGAACGTGCCGTCTTCAATCTCAATTGGCCCGGTTTGATATCTCGGCACAATTAAACTTGGATCCCGTTCTGCCAGCAGCCGCTTAGCCATAGCTTTGCCCCTATCCATAGCATCAACTAGATAAGCCACTGTTTCATACGCTCTCACAAGCTTGTTATTGTTCAAATCTTCTTTGGTGTAAGCAATGAAATTCTCGATAATTGTATAGATTGACAATGGATAGGCAATATCCAAGCCATTTTCCTTGGCTTCACTCAAACAACTTGCGAAAGATGGCAACTGTCCTGATAATTCGTCCAACTGGCTTAATAGTTCCTGCTTACTAACTTTTGTCAGCCCAAATTCACCTATTGCCAGTTGTTTACCGTCACCAGCTGCGATGGTAACATTCAAAGCGTGGCTGCCTGTTGTTAACTGATCTGTTTTACATGAAAAAGCAATGGTTTTCTCTTGACCGGTTAAACTTATTTGCTCTTGTTTTTCCTGCTCAGCCAGTTGCATCAATACATTCACAGTGTCCGTGCCTTTTAAATATAGGTGGAAGGGTAACTCTTCATGATCTGTGAAAACTGTTTTCTCAAGAGGTAAGTGGATAAACCCTGACACTTGAGAGCCCGGTGCCGGCTTTAATTCACTGATCGTGCCATTGATGAAACGCACATCATCAAAATAAAACGTATAATCTTGCGGCTGGGAAAATTCTTGCCAGCCGGTGTATCCGCAAAGCAAAAGATAGTTGATATTCTTTAACTGCTTATTCTTCCCCCAAATCCGTCCTTCGGACAACTTCAACTCTACATAATTCCATTGTCCTGTTTTTAAATCTGCTGAAGAAAGATTCCATTCAACTCTAGTTTCATCGTTGTCGTCAATCCGAATATACAGTCGCGGCTTTTCTACGGGGTAGATCCAGAGACTAAGTTTATCTGCTAGAGGCAAGTTAAGTCCGGTTCTGTAAATCCCAGACCAACTTGGGTTGACGGCACCTGTGAACTCCATTTTAACGCTCCGCGCTCCTGAGGCTACAATCTCGTTTTCAGGCGCCACTTTGGCGTTACTCTGCGTCTTCCAAAGTAAACCTTGCTCCATGTCATCAAGCTCTCGGATAGGTGAGGCGGCCGCAGTCAAGCTGGCAACCGAGATTAATAATGCAAACACTAAAAGCCATCTTTGATCCATCTTCTCTTATCCCCTCTGTTAATCATTTCTGTTGAACCAGGGGCAACGTAAGTTGCCCCATCCTTTAGTTATTCAGCTGCCAGCGTAATTTCCAAGAGCCTCGGTTTCAATGAACCAAGCTCGAATGGTTGCGAAAGGACTTCATTGGTGACCAAATCTCTGATCTTCTCAATCTTTCGTCCTTGTAGCCGGACCGTTAAATCTGTCTTGGTGAAATTCACAGCGTTAGCATAATATTTCTCTTGGTCCTCTATTACTTTGAAGTCTATGCCTAAGACTTTCTCACCCTTTTCCGTTGTCAGCCGCAAGGGACGATTGACTTCAGCCTCTTCAAACAATAGATCAAAGAGCTTAAAATAGTCTTCAGTCGCTAAGCTTGTGGCAAGATAATATACCTTGCCACCTCCCCAATTGTTTACCACAAATACCGGAGAACTTTCGACAGTAGCCAATACGTGAGCAGTGGAGGGAGAAATCCTTTGAAGTGCACTTTGCGCTTCCAATATGGGTTTCTGTTGAGTAAAGATGTCTGTTGCCACACATTCAATGGTCAGCGGTTCTGCTATTTGCTCCCTTTGCCCCAAGCGCCCGCCCCAAAAATAGCCAAGATCACGGGTTTTAGAATATTCGTCAAAAGCGCCGGTCTGACCGCTGGCAAACAAGATTCCCCCCTGATCAACATATTCTTTGATGTGCTGAAATACGGGTTCTGAAATATGGGTAACCGCTGGCGCTAAAAGAATTTTAGAGCTGGCTAACGCACCGCTTAAAATTTGATCTTCCGTCACGAAACGAAGAGGTACGCCTTGACAATAAGCCGCTTCAAAGGCCCTTCTGACCTCGGAGAGATATTCTGGCCATGCCGCAGCGCTGTGTGAATATAAAATCGCAACTTCCGTTGAAGCTTGCTGTAGCTTGTGGACATACTCGCTTAGGCGATTAATATCAAGAGATACTTTGGCTGCGGCTTCCACACAATTAGGCCTGGTCAGAATATTGTTTCCTAAGGTGCGGCTTTCATTCCGCTCCCAAACCCAAATCGTGGTTGCACCCATTCCTTGCATAAAGCCTTCCCAAAGGGCTGTGTAAATGTGGTTCCCAGGATAGTACTGATCATGATCATCGCGAATGATATGATTTTCAGAATTAAAAACCGGCTGACCTGGCGCTACCGAACGCTGGAAAGTATAATACATGGCCTGCCTTTGCCAGTCCTGGGCATAACCTGAACCAGGATACCAGGTCCAGCAATCATTACCGCTAACCTCACCTAACCTAGCCATGGCCACGTGATCGATCCCTGTGGCAAAATCCGTATTAGAATTAAAAAGATTGGCCATTACCTTTGCGTGCACAGGGGTTTGGGGATCAAGTTCATGAACGATCTCTGCCATCCAGCTATGGAAGTCTGTAAATCTTTCTTGATTAAAGACGCACCATTCATACCAGAGAGGACGATCGGAGTTATCCGCTGGAATATTAATCTCTGAGAAATCATTGTAACTGCTGCCCCAGGCAGAATTCAGCCTGTCAATAGAATTATGCTTGCCGCAGAGCCAATTTTGAAAATCAAGTTTAGATTGATCTGTTTTTCCGGTATACTGCGGTTCATTGCTGAGCGTATAGCTGTGCAGGGCAGGATGCTGTCTAACAGCCGGGATCACTGTGCGAAGATAGGTTTCAATGATGTTTCTGGCCGCAGGATGATTAATATTGTATTTAATGAATCCTTGTCCCTCATCGCCCAAATCTGGATACTTCTCAAAAGCCCATTGCGGCATGTAATGGGGCGAAAGCAATAAATTAACCTTGACATTATTTGCAGCAGCATTGTCCAAAACATTGAGCAACTGCTGAATGGGATTCATGTTTACGCTTCCGTCAGCCAGCACAACCCCACTCGGGCCTTGCTCGATCTGAATGATATTGAATCCATAGCTGGGAAACAAAGGAATATCCTTTCTCACCTGATTAAAGTGTCCCATCCCAACAAAGAAAAGCGGCCGCTGATTTTGCACAAATACGCCATCCTGTATTTGGACCGGCCCCGTTTGATAGCGCGGCACTTGCAGACGCGCAGCAGGATCAGCGGACATTTTTTTAAGCATGGCGATACCACGAGCAGCTGCATCATCGATATAGGATGCGATTTCTTGGGCCCGCTCCTGCTTGCCGTGCTGAATATCTTCTTTGGCAAAATCGATAAAATTGTCCGCAATGGTATATAAGGAAAGTGGATAAGCTATATCGATCCCTTTCGCATTAGCCCGTTCTAGACACTCGGCAAAAGGTGTCAACTTTGCTTGCGTCTGTTCCAGCTGCGTTAAGATGCCTGGGATGCTTAATTTTACAATCCCGATGCTTCCTCTGGCTAGCTCGGTATTTCGCCTGTTGGTTATAGAAACTTCCAGTTTATACTCGCCATTTGGCAGCGCACCCGAATTCCAGAGATAAGGAATGTTCGTATATTGAGTGGAATCCAAATTCAAGACTTGGGTTTTCATCTCTTGGTCTAATTGCGATTGAACTTTCACTTCCCCGGATCCCTTTACGTACAGGGCAAACCTGGCCTCTTCATTATCTGTCAGTAAATCGTTCTCAACGTAAAGAAAACCGCTCAAATCGCTCTCTGGCGTGATAACCAGATCGCTGATTTTACCGTTCACTAAGCGTACCTCATCCAAAAAATAGGTGTATGTACCTGCTTTCCCAAATTCAGTCCAACCTTCATAGACGCAAAACAGAACGCTTTTGATGTTCTTCAGTGCCTGATTTTTCCCCCAGATATGACCTCGGGCGAGATTTAGCTCAATATAATTCCACTGCCCTAACTTCAGCTCCGGACCTCCTAAATTCCAGTCTGCTGACGTACCGTCATTATCATCGATTCGCACATAAAACTTGGCGACTTCCCGGGGATAAAACCAGAAACACAGCTTCTCCGCCAGCGGCAGGTTAAGCCCATCTTTCATCACTCCTGGCCAGCTGCTCCCACCGGTTTTGATGTTTAGTCCTAAACGAAGGCTTTGTTCGCCAACGGCCGCTATTTGTTGTTCAGTCGTTATTTTGACATCTGCCTGAACGCGCCAGGCAGGCGTACCTTCCATGTTATCGATTACGATCAGCGGCTCGCTGACAGGCGCTGACTCTGTTTTTTGAGCGCTAGCCACTTTCTGAAGCGAAATCTCATCTACCCAAAGCTGAGCGGTTTTATTGACGACATTCAAACCCAAGCGCAAAGCTTTCTGGCCTGGTTTGGTAGTGATTAACCCGTTTATTTGTTTCCACTCAAATGTCCCGGAAGGTAGGTTAATCAAATAACAATCCCAATCCGTCCAGTGTGTTCCGGCATCAACAGCATTGCCTTTGACGAAAAAGCTAAACTCGTAAGTGGTTTCAGGTGCCACAGGCACGGTGCACTCCAACCTCCCAAAAACATGCGGCTCCATACGAGAATCATTTGTAAATAGCGCGGCTGCTTTTCCGCGATAAAGAACATCCTGGGCGACTGATACAGACGCTTTAGCCTCCCGTGAAATCTGCCAATTCCATCCCGTCAGCTTATTTTCAAACCCTCCATTGGGAACAAGGTTCTCTGCTTGTCCGGCAAGGCACAAACAGCTTAGCAAAAGCGTCAAGAACCAAACACGAATCCGCAAGCCTATCACCTCTCCTTAAAAATGGAAATAACTCTCCAGACTTATCGCCCGACCTGATTTTTGCGTATTTGCGTGTTGGAGATTAACTAACTTATATTTCGCTAAAAAGCCGGCTTCTGATCCCAAAGCATAATCTATGCCCGCAGACAACGTCCGGTGCGAAAGCAGATTTGCCGCATAATCGCTTTGAGTGATCTGCTTATAGCCTAAGAGTAATGTCGTCCAGCGCGACAATCCCAAATCAACGCCAATGTCCGAAGTCTGCCGGGTCCAACTCCGAACGGCTACTGCCCGATTAATCTCCACTTTAGTGGTAGCGCCGACCAAACTAAGGAAAGGAGTGACGATCCACCTGCAAGCAAAACCTTTTTCCCTGATGCGATGAAGGGCAGATACCTCATCCACTAATGTTTCTGGCAGAAGCTGTTCTTCTCCGGCCTGATGGTATGTTAATCTAACGCTACGCTGATAAAAATTCCCTGACAATAGAACATTATAGCCGCGCCGGTTCGAAAACAACTCTGAATCGAGATCTGACGGGAATGAATGTTCAAGGCTGCTGAATTCTTTATCCCTGTTCAAACTCAGCAAAGTGAGATCCGTCGCTTGTGCGCCAAGAGCAACGTAATCCGGACCAACATAATTGTACTTTGCCTCTAGAGTAAATCTGTCCATTGGTATAGCTAAGCCCAAAGTCCAAGCCCGATCCTCTATTGCTGGCTGGCGGGCGGCTATGGTATCGGTCAGTACGTCTTGATCATATCTACTCATCGCTAGTTCGCCATCAAGCGAGATCCCTCGCGGACCTGAAAGAAGCCCATCAATGCTGACCACACGATTAGCCATCGGTGCGCTGCCGGTCAATCTCCCGCGACTGGAATCATCTGTAATTGAAATGAGGCTAATTCCTCCACTGGCCTTAGAATTGAAATAGATGGAACTCTGTCCACCAAAGGCCCAACGCTCATAAGGCGACGAGCTGATCCTTGACGCTAAAGCTATGAGATCGGAATTAGGGCGCTGTTGTTCAAAAAAGGCGCCTTCAAAGACCCGGCCATATTCCCATCCCTTGTCGGAAGCTTTCTCCGCTCGTTCAGCCCTAAAGATGCTCGCTTCCTCATAGCTGCCATAACCTCGATAATCCAAGGTTAACGGCGTAAAAATTACAGCTTTCCGTCCTAAAGAGAGGTTGCCGAAATCCAGCTTGGCCTCGACATCAACGCCGCGGAGAGAAATTCCGCCGCTACCACCGAAGACTTTATTCAGTAGCCAATCGCCACGGACCAGAAAGTCCGGATTAGGTCTACTCTCAAGCTGCAAATTCCACCAATGGCTGAATTTCAATCCTTTAGCCTGCGGTTGGGTGATAATATAATCATAATCCAGCGATGTGCCATCGTAATTTGTCAGCTCTAGATCATCCAGCTCCACCTTCAGCAGATTTACTCTGCCCCTTCCCCCATAGCGCAGCGCATTGACCCGATTAGCCAGAGAACTTTGCCGCAGTTCAGCTGTCAAGATTCTGGTCTGCAATTCGTCGGCTTTATTGCCAAACTGCTGGCACAATGTTTCGATCTTCTGGAGATCAGCTATAGTCACCTCCGGCCAGCTTGAGGGCATCCGCCGATTGACTTCCATGCGAAATTGATCTTTGGTTTTGTCGATAGCATCCTCAATCAGCGCCAAAAGCTGCGGCAACATTTTTTGTAATTCCGCCGCTGTGACAGCATCTTCCGCTTGAGTTTCCTCCCACAATCCATATGTTTTCAAAATCTCTGTCGCCTGGGTTAATAACGCTTCTTGGCTTGCCTGTCCTTGTACTCCCGTCAAGAACAAAAAGCTCGTCAAACAGGCGATACACAAACGATTTAATAACTTCACTGGCCCACTCCCCCTTAAAACCGTGCGGTAATAACTGCGTAAAGTTGTTTACTGGCCTTAGCAGCTTGCCACGTTACCTCTTGCCTGACTGAGAGGTTCAGTTTATCTGTCAGCGCTCTTCGCAAATACAATTCAAGCTCGGTATTTTCAGCTTGTTTCTGTTTGAGATTTAATTCCACGTTTACTGCGCCCAAACGTTTATGGAAATTCAGCCACGCTTCTTTTTCAAATTGTTTCACTACTTGCAGCCTATCGATTCCAGCCGTCCATAAGTAGCGAAGGCCCAATTGCATCGGCCCGTAGCCGAAGGCAACTTCTCGCTGTAAACAATCAATAGCCACTGGATCTTCATCTAAGGTATCAGCATCATCATCGCGTCGGGTGTAATAGTTTTTTGCCAAAAGGGAGCAGCTTATTTTTTTGAACAGAGTGCTATCTGTCTGCACTGCCAAGTGGCCATAATGTCGCGGAAGCCCTGCCACACTTGGCCTTATCTCATTTATTTTCTTCATTTCCAAGCTTAAGTTTAAAGCTTTAGCGATCTTGAATTCGTGCAGGCCGACGACGTTTTGCTGCCAATTACGGATATAAGGTTCTTCTTCCCAGCTGTACTCAGGTTCTTCGTACCGATAAATATATGCGCCTTCATCGTCGAGATTTCTAACCAGGCTATATGGGTTTTCGTAACTTGGATCGATCCGTTGAGAATGGACGGTTAGCTTGCCACTGGAGAGCTTGGTTTCCGCATTAAAATCATAGACAAACGCCTTTCTGGCACCCGGCTCTTTTAGAATTTGAGCATCGTATTCATTATAGATAAACTGCCCATCAGCCTTCCAGGCTCTGCCCAATAAATTCCAGCTGCCATTGAGCTTAAGCGCATAGATGATGTTTGAAGCAGCTGTGATACTACCCTGAGATGCAGAAGCAAGATCTGAAAATTCTCTGAGATAAAATAAGCTTCCTTGCCCGTCGCTGGGCAAATTCACATTAGCGGTGGCCATAGTCAAATAACGATCATAATTGATTCCTTTTCCTAGCGAAAGTGGAATTAAAGTGAGCGTCCAACCAAGCTTTTGTTGCCGGCCATTTAGCTTCAGACCATAAAATCCCCTAGAAGGATCTTGGTTCTCTTCGTCCTTATCAACCCTTCTTTGCATCAATAGGGGACCATGACGGTAAACAACCCAACCAGCAACAGAAGCGACTTTGGGAAATTGAACGGAAATGGTCAGTTCGTGCAAACTGGGATTTCGTAAGGCCCACTGTCCAATATTATGATCTGTGCTGATTTTGCTATAGAGGCTCACCCCTTGAATGGGATTTGCCCGCAAAAATAATTCATGGGTGAGATTAAAGGATTTGCTCTGGCCATAATTGCCGCGCAAATATGATGTTGAGCTCAAACTAAGCGGCAGCTTAAGTCGCCTTTCAGCTTCATCAAGCATCTCTTCCAATTGAGCCAGCTGAAGATCTGCTTTTGCCAACTTTTCCCGCGAACTATCCAGCCAACGCCTTAAAACCTCAAGCTCTTCAGGCAAGAGTCGCTCTTCGGCTTTCAGTTTCACAAGGGGGATTTTAATTTCCAGATCGCTGACTGCAATAACCTGCTCTAACCAATCTGTAAAGAGGCTCCCTGCTAGCTGTTTGCTAAGCGACGCTTCTGAAGCTAGAATCACTTCCGCAGGAAGTAGCAAAATAAAGAGCAGAGGAAACAACTTTATAGCTCTTTTAATGATCCATTGATTAAACACGCCGTCTCAGTCCCTCCTTTCTCAATGATTCCTGAGCCTTACAAGCGAATGCTGAAAGTTAATTGCTGATCATCGCCTAGAAGATGCGTCATAAAACAATAGTCAAGCTGCCAACTTCGTTTACGCAAACCTATACCGGCGCTCAAATTACCGTCGTTGTAGCCTAAGCGCACAGCTAATTGCTGATCCAACCGGTGCTCTACACCCACATGATAGTCACAAGCTGCCTTTCCAAACCAACTTTGACTATAAGCAAACACCGTTCGGGGGGAAACATGCCAGGCCAAGCCAAAACTATGTTCGGGAATAATTTTTTCCCGATGCTTACTCTCTACGGTATCAATCGTCCTTTTCCAGGTCAGATTTGTCATCAGGTCTTTTACTGTATAAGCCAAATTCAGCCTTTTTACAGGTTGATAAATGATTCCGACGTCCACCCCAAAACCGCGCGATTTGCTTCTGAGATTAGGGGTAACGGTATCAGAGGCATAATATTTAACGTTACTTCCTAGGTCAAATTTATCGTTCAAAAAAGTTGCTTGTAAAAAAGGCATTTTCAATGTCCAAGCCAAGCTTCCTGTATACAACTTTTCCGTATAAGTAAAGCCATAAACCTTGGACAAATCCAAGTTCCCGATCCCGGCACCGAACGTGAAATTCTCACTAACAGGCAGAGCATAATTGATTATCGCCAAGGCAGCGTCCAGCTCATAAACTCCTTTGTACATAGTTGAAAGCTCTGGTGCCATTACTTGCATTAAGCCCGCCGGATTCCAAGTCACTGCTTCAGCTCCGTCAGCCAAAGCTGTATATGCGCCGCCTAGGCTAACTGCTCTTGCCCCAATCACTGGCCAAGCAAATGCGCCACGTTCATCGGACAGATCCGTTGCAAAGGCACAGCTGGCTAAAACTGCAAAAACGCTGAAAATGCAGAGCACGTGATAACGCAACTTCAACGCGATCCCCCCCTTGCTTATTTATCAGTCTGCTCTAATAAGGAAATGTTATCCAGATAGAGCTGTTCCGTTTTCTCAACGCAATTTAACCCCAAAGTGAGACTGCTTTGTCCTGGTTTGGTCTTAAAAACAAAATCAAATTTTCTCCAGTCGTAAGTACCGCCTGGGATCCCGAACATATATGTTCCCCAATCTGTCAGGTGATTTCCTTCCCCCACATTTGTAGCTTTGATAAACATGCTTAAACAATAAGTCGTGTTGGGCTTGACAGCCACTTGCTGGGTGAGGCGTCCGTAAACATTGGGCTCTTTAGGGCTATTATTTGTTAATAGGAGCGCACTTCCTTGATATCCGTCCGCCACAATCTGATATTCAATCTGAGCGCCGCCTGAGATCCCCATGTTCCAATTAGTCGTCCCCGTTTCAAAACCGGCGTTATTGACCACATTAACGAATCTGCCAGGATCTCTAAGTTGATACCACAAGTCAGGAACCTGGTAGTCCGCTTTTGTAACTGGACGAACCAATCTGAGCTCATCCAGCAAATAGACAATAGTTTGCGGAATCTCAGCACAATCAGCGCTATTGAGCCAAAAGGCTATGTTCGTAATCTGGTCCACAGGCCCTTGCGCATCAAAAAGCGGAATCCCGATTTTCTGCCAGCGACCAGGCTGAAGCTTCAGCTTGGCAGCGATAACTACCCCATTGCTGCCGGAAAGCTCAAGATTCAGTGGGGCTGATGAAAACGGATAGATCCCGAAAGATAAGATGTAATTCTGGTCGCGGGGCAAATTTAGCCTCCTCTGACAGCGTAGACTTTCAGAGCGACTATGATCATAAATGATAAAAATACATTCCGCAGCTCCCGCACCAGCTAGCGGTTGCGCAACTGTCTGCGTAAAGCTGGCCTTTCCTGTCTGACTGTAACTCACCTGCCAGTAAGCAAACTCTTGCTTACTTTCAAAATTATTAATTAAGAGTGGATTCGCAGTCACTAACCCTCCCGACAAAATGAACAAAAAGACTACTATAGGAAACAAACGTCGCCAAACCGGCAAGCCCGCTCACCTCTTTTCTCAGCGAATGATGATGATGGGAATTACTTTCTTGGTCTTCTCCAGTTCTGTCCGGGCTGTTAAGATAATCACATATGGTCCTTCCCGCAATAAACGACCCGCTTGATCGTCGCCACCCCAAGGCAGACTATGATCGCCTGCAGGCAAGAAAGCTTCCGGGAGAAGCGTTTTCACTAATCTGCCCCTCAAATTGTAGACTTTCGCCGCGACCTTGGCCTGACCTACTAATGTAAACTGAAGGAAACCATTTTGACCCGGCAGCAGTGGCAAAGGCCCAAAATAATAATTGAATAGGCCCAGTTTCACATTGTACTGCTCTTCCTGTAAATTCGCCGCTTGAAATGAGAAAACGCTTGATGTTTTCCCACGGTTTCCAGCCTGATCTTGCGCCGTGATTCTCCAATACCACTTCTGGCCGGCGACCAGTTCCTCAGGGAATTTAAAATGATTAATATCTACCAGCTCTGTTCTCACTCCCTGCGCAAACTTCGGATCCTCTGACCGCTCAACAAGATAGCGCACTGGCGTGAGTTCATCTGTAACTATGCTCCAGGCCAAGGTGGGATTTTCGGCAACCAGACTTTCATTTTGCGGCGTCAGCAAAGCCGGCGTTTCCGCCGGTGGCGTCATGTCTACGATTATCGGTACTAAAGCTGAATAACCAAAGTCGAGATTCGTGACTTTATAGAAATAGCTGCCTTCACTAGCCACTTGCCCTGTTAAGTAGCCATTCCAGGGCATTGAAACATGAAAACCTGGAGCGACAATCTCCGACCCCAGAGTTACCAATACGCTTTGAGACTTGTCGGCGATCTGATAAACAACCTCTCCTGAATCAAGAGCGATGAAATTGACTACAAGTTTACCATTTTCTCCGCTCTGGCCTGGCGAAATGACACCTTTGCTTTCCACTGCTACGAAAGGTGCTAATTCAAAGGCCAGCGGAGCGCTCCAAGCAGAGGCAAGTCCAGCCAGATCTACAACTTTGACCCTCCACCAATAACTCTTCTGCGGCAGACTCTGATCGTCCGCCTGAAACAATTCGATTTGGTCAATCCATAGTCGTTCAGCTTCTCTAATTAAATTCAAGCCAATAGTGAGCGTAGTTTGTGCGACTTTTGTCTTAAATGTCGCTTCAACTGCTTGCCAATCGTAAGTTCCGGCGGGAATGCCGAATTGATAAGAATTCCAATCGGTAAAATGACTTCCGGCTCCCACGTTAACTCCTTTGACATAAGCGCGCATAACATATGTGGTATTCGGCTGCACAGAAATTGCTTGTGCAGCTTGCAAACGTCCATAGGTTCCGGAAGCGAAACCAGAATTGTTAATTAAACAAACTGAGCCCATACCGTCGCTGCTAACGCCGTGAGAGATTTGAGCCGTGGTCTTGGCGCCACCGCGCGCTTCATACCACCACCCGGCAAAACCGTTTTCAAAACTATAATTAACGACTAAATTTCTGGCAGCGTCCCAGAGAGTTCCGCGGTAAGCATATTCGTTTGTCAGGCTGCGGACATATTTAAACGGCCGCTGAAACTCAGAATCTGAAGCTAGCTCCAGAACATAATATTGCGCTTCGGCTTTCCCTTCCCACTGAAAATGAGGATTACCATTTGCGATGATTCCGCTTGGCGCTAGACCACTCGGTGCGGCAGGCGCGGTTAACTTCACCATAACTTCAGCTGTCTGACCTAGATCCGGTTCCGCTTCTAACCAAAGACAAAGTTTATAAACGCCTTCCGCTACCAACTGCGAGTTGGCATCCGTCCCATCCCAGGTTAACGTGTGTTCACCTGAAGTTAAAGCGAGCGCATCAGTCACTGTTTTGCAAACGCTTCCAGCGCTGTCTTTCACCTGCAGAGCGACTTGAGAATCAGCGCTTAAAAC